>CAMCXM010000065.1 GCA_945883425.1 Spirosoma fluviale | reverse complement strand
GCTGGCCGACCTGGGAATTTCGTCGCATCAGATCGACGAGCCGGCCCGGGGGTTCAGTACCCGATGGGACGGTCCGTTGGATATGCGAATGAATACCTCCGGTGGCCAAACGGCTGCTGATGTGGTAAACAACTACTCCGAAGCCGAGCTGCACAGGATTCTGGGCATGTACGGCGAGCTTAGAAATGCACGGACTCTGGCCCTCGCGATTGTGAAAGCCAGAGCAAAGCAGAAAATAAGCACCACAGAAGAACTAAAGAGGGTGATTAACCCATTTGCGCCACGGGGAAAGGAATTCAAGTACCAGGCGCAGGTGTTTCAGGCATTGCGAATTGAAGTGAACCAGGAGATGCAAGCTCTGGAGAAACTTCTGGAGCAGTGTTCCCGGATTCTGAAACCTGGAGCAAGGCTGGTGGTGATGAGCTACCACTCTCTGGAAGACAGGATGGTAAAGCACTACATGCAGACAGGAAATGTGGAGGGCGACCTTCAGAAGGACCTGTTCGGCAACATTATACGGCCGTTTGAACCGGTCACCCGTAAGCCGATGGAGGCAACCCCGGAAGAGGTGGTCGCCAACCCAAGAGCCCGGAGTGTTAAGTTCAGAATAGCCGAACGAAAAGGACTATAACAAATGCCCAGGATAAGGGCCGGTGGCAACGTCGGATCCGAATCGGAAGGCAAACAAATTGAAACCATATAATTCGCTCTGATAATGGCCGCGAACACCTTTAAAGCACCCGCTGTTTCTGAAACCGTTTCAGAAAAGTCAGGACCAAACATTTTTACCTGGCTCGAAGGCAGCATCAAACTGGAAACACTTTTCCGTGAGGGCATTCCTGCCCGTCACCTGCCAAAGCTCGCGTTCAGCTTTTTCCTTTGTCTGTTGTACATCGGAATCAGCCACCAGAGCAACCGCACCATCATGAAGCTCAATAAGGCGAAAGTTCTTCTGGAAGATCTGCGTGTGAATTACACCACACAGAAAGCCGAACTCATGTATCAAAGCAAACAGTCTGAAGTCGCTAAATCGGTTCAATCACTTGGATTAAAAGAAAGTGCGGTTCCACCTCAAAAAATCAACATCGAAGAATAAAGCCGCGACAAACAGCGAATGAATATCAAGAAAACCATATTAATGCGTGTGAGGACGGTATTCCTGGTTGGGGCGATTTTCGCCGTTGCCATCGGGTACCGTATTTTTCATATTCAGTATGTGGATGGCTCTGAGTGGAGGGCCAAGTTCAATTCATTCAGCAAAAAAGAGATCAAAGCAACACGCGGTAATATTTATGCCGATGATGGCTCTTTGCTCGCAACTTCTCTCCCTCTTTATCGCCTTGGTTTTGATCCATCGGTTGCCAATAAGGAGGAAAAGCTGATGAAGATTTTCCGTGAAGGTGTCGATTCACTTTCAATCCTTCTTTCACAGAAATTCAAATCCTATCCGCCTTCCTATTACAAGAATCTTCTCATCGATGCCCAGCAGAATCATAAGCAGTTTCTCTATCTGAGCCGAGGTTATTCTCTCAATTACCGCGACCAGCAGGAAATGATGAAATGGCCGATTTTCCGGGAAGGGAAAAATAAAGGAGGCGTCATTTTCGAAAAAATCTACCGACGATTCCACCCTTTCAAAGAACTGGCATTCCGTACAGTTGGCTTTGTTAATGAAGATAATTTTGGTGCTGGTCTTGAGTCCAGCTTCAACCAGATGCTGTCGGGCGTAAACGGACAGGCCACCTATCAAAGACTGGCAGGTGGTATTTCCCGGCCTATTTTCGATGGCACAGAAATTCGTCCTGTCGATGGATATGATGTGTATTCCACCCTCAATGTTAATATTCAGGACGTTGCGGAAGCTTCTCTTCTAAAATCGCTGATAACATCGAATGCCAAATTCGGTTGTGTAATCGTGATGGAGGTGGCGACTGGCGAGATCAAAGCTCTGGCCAATCTGGGACTGGGAAAAGAGGGCAAGTATGTGGAGAAATACAACTATGGAGTTGGAATGAAGCACTATCCGGGCTCTACCTTCAAACTGGCTTCTTATATGGCGTTGCTTGAAGATGGAAAAGTGCGGTTAACCGATACCGTCGCCACAGGAAACGGCCAGTGGAAAGTAGGCAAGCAACCCATTACTGAAGCAAAAGGACACGCGTATGGCAATATTTCTGTAAAAGATGCTTTCGCGAAAAGCTCCAATGTGGCCGTATCGAAATTGCTGGTGAAGCATTTCAAATCCAGACCTGAGAAGTTCCTTCAGTATGTGACCAACTTCGGTCTGGCAGAGCCTCTCAATTTTCAGATCCGGGGAGAAGAAAGACCGTTTTTCAGAAGTCCTTCTGATAAGCGCCACTGGAATGATGCCGCTCTGGCGAAAATGTCCTTTGGCTACGAGGCGGAGATTACGCCTCTTCAGACCTTGGCATTCTATAATGCAGTGGCAAATGGCGGCAAAATGATCCAGCCCATCATTGTAAAAGAAGTTCGCTCCAATGATAAAGTGGCCAAGACCTTCACACCGAAAGTGATCCGGGAGAAAATCTGTTCCGATGAAACTCTGGTGGCCGTAAAGGAAATGCTCGAGGCTGTGGTGCAGCACCCGAAAGGAACCGGACACAAAATTAAATCAGATCTTTTCCGCATCGCAGGTAAAACCGGTACGGCACATAAATTTGAAAAAGGTCATTGGGTAGATAATGCCTATTACACATCCTTTGCCGGTTTCTTTCCGGCTGACAAGCCAAAGTACTCAGCCATCGTAATCATTGACAGCCCTCAGTTTGGAATGATGGCTGGAGAAGCAGCAGCTCCTGTATTCAAAGACATCGCCGATAAAATTTATGCGGGTGATGTGGAAATGCACCAGATGCTCGCCAGTAAAGATGCTGCCGACGATGTTCCGGTGATTGCAGGTGGTAAGTATGAGGAACTTCATGACATCTGCAACAAGTTAAAAATCAGTAATTATGATCGAGATACAGCCAACGCTGAATGGGTTTTCCCTGGATTGAAATCCAACCGGGCTGTGTATTGGAAATCAAATAAAATGGAGTTGAATACCGTTCCGGATGTGCATGGACTTTGCCTCCGTGATGCGGTGTATCTGCTTGAAAATTTTGGCTATCGGGTTCGTACGGTTGGCCGGGGAAAAGTGATTTCCCAGTCTCCTCAGGCGAAACGATCGCTGGATAAAGGTTCCACCATAATTGTAACACTGGGATGAAAAGGCTGCTTGACATACTCGAAGGTGTTGCAATCCTGAATCATTCCGGAGCGGAAAATCCGGTTGTGACGGGCATTACATCAGACTCCCGTCAGGTAACGGAAGGTACTGTTTTTGTCGCAGTCAAAGGAACGCAGGCAGATGGACACCAGTTTGTGGAAGGAGCCCTGAAAGCAGGTGCTTCGGCCATCGTTTACGTTGATCCGAATACAGAAAAACTGAGCGCCGGATTTCCGGAAGTCAGCTTTCTGCATGTTACTTCTTCTGCCAAAGCATTGGGAATTATGGCATGCAACTGGTTTGGTAACCCATCCCGTCAACTCACACTGGTAGCCGTGACCGGTACCAATGGCAAAACCACCATCGCCACTCTTCTTCATCAACTGTTTGGTGAACTTGGCTACAAAGTTGGTTTGCTTTCAACCGTTGAAAATAAAATCGGAGAGGACGTCATCCCATCCACCCATACAACCCCGGATCCTGTTTCGCTGAACCAGCTCCTGTCACAAATGGTTGCTACCGGATGCACACACGCATTCATGGAAGCTTCGTCACATGCCATTGACCAGGAGAGAATAGCCGGTCTGGATTTCAATGGGGCAATCTTCAGTAACATCACACACGATCACCTCGACTATCACGGCACGTTTGATGCCTACATCGCAGCCAAGAAAAAGCTGTTCGATGACTTGCCGGCCAAAGCATTCAGCCTTGTGAATGCTGACGATCGCCGAGGTAAAGTAATGGTGCAAAACACACGGTCAAAAATTCAGACCTACTCCCTTCAGACCATGGCTCCGTTCCGGGGTCGGGTCCTGTCAAACACACTGCAGGGCCTTCACATGGAGATGAACGGAAAGGAAGTCTGGTTCCGGCTGGTGGGCGATTTTAATGCCTATAACCTGTTGTCTGTTTTTGGAGCGGCATTGCTTTTGGGCGAAAATGAAGAACAGGTGTTGGTCTCTCTTTCAGGACTTTCTCCGGTTCGGGGTCGTTTTGAAAGGGTCATTCTAAACAATGGGGGCGTTGCCATTGTGGATTATGCCCACACACCCGATGCTCTTATCAATGTCCTGGAAACCATCCGATCCATGCAGACGCCGGGCGAACAACTGATTACCGTGGTGGGGTGCGGCGGAAACCGTGACAAGACCAAGCGTCCTGTTATGGCGCAGGTGGCCTCGAAGCTAAGCACTCAGGTAATTCTCACATCCGATAATCCACGGAACGAGGAGCCGATGCAGATCATTCAGGAGATGCTGGCCGGAGTTCCCATTTCAGCCCGAAGAAAGGTGGCCATAATGGAAGATCGTGAAACGGCCATTCGTGAAGCAGTGGCCATGGTGCAGCCCACCGATGTGGTTCTGGTGGCAGGAAAAGGACATGAAACCTATCAGGAAATCAAAGGGGTTAAGCATCCGTTTGACGACCGCCAGAAAATTCTGGAAACGCAAATCCCCATTTTGAAGTAGCGATGCTGTATTATCTATTTCAATACCTCGATCAATATTTTGATATTCCTGGAGCCGGGGTATTTCGCTACATCTCATTCCGGGCAGTGGGTGCGATTATCATCTCGCTGGTTATCACCATCGTTTTCGGCAAAAAACTCATTGAGTTCCTTCGCAAAAAACAAGTGGGTGAAACCATCCGGGATCTGGGTCTGGAAGGCGAAAAAGCAAAACAGGGAACCCCAACGATGGGCGGCCTCATCATCATTGCTTCCATCCTCATTCCGACTTTACTGCTCGCTAAAATCGATAACATCTACATCATTCTCATGATGGTGGCCACGGTCTGGCTTGGGATTGTTGGATTTCTGGATGACTACATCAAGGTTTTCCTTAAGAACAAAGAAGGTCTGAAAGGCCGCTCCAAAGTAATCGGCCAGATTGGAATCGGATTGATCGTTGGACTCACTTTGTATTTTCATCCCGACGTTAAAATCCGGGAATACCAAAGTCAGAATCTGGAACTGCATGTGGGTCCGGATGAGCCTTTTGCCCAGCGCCTGGATAACATTGCCAATGTTTCTTTTGGTTACCAGGATGTTAAGTCCGCTATTACCACCATTCCTTTTCTTAAAAACAACGAGCTCGATTACAGTGATTTCGGAAAAATAGCTGGGTATGATTTTACATGGCTGGTATACGTTCTGGTGGTTATTTTCATCATTACTGCCGTATCCAATGGTGCCAATATCACGGACGGTATCGATGGTCTGGCAGCAGGTACATCTGCCATCATCGGATTTACACTGGGTGTGATGGCCTACATTTCAGGTAACACCATTTTCTCTGAATACCTCGGGATTATGTACATACCGAATTCCGGTGAACTCGTGATTTTCTGTTCGGCCTTTGTGGGAGCCTGTGTGGGTTTCCTTTGGTACAATACCTATCCGGCTCAGGTTTTTATGGGCGATACCGGAAGTCTGGCCATTGGTGGAATCATTGCCACATTGGCCTTGTCTATTCGCAAAGAACTTCTGATTCCCATTTTGTGCGGAATCTTCCTGGTAGAAAACCTGTCTGTGATGATTCAGGTGGCCTACTTCAAATACACCAAAAAGAAATACGGAGAAGGACGACGGATTTTTAAAATGTCGCCCCTTCATCATCATTATCAAAAGTCAGGATTTGCTGAACCCAAAATCGTCACCCGGTTTTGGATTGTCGGACTGATGCTGGCGGCTGTAACTCTTGGAACATTAAAACTCAGATAGAACGAAAAAAATGTCTCTTGACCTTGTCATACTAGGCGCCGGCGAAAGCGGTACAGGAGCAGCCCTCCTGGCCAAAGCCAAAGGTCTGTCCGTCTTTGTGTCGGACAAGGGGAGCATTTTGCCTGTTTATAAAAAGGATCTGGAAGAGGCAGGAATTGAGTTTGAAGAGAATCAGCACACCGAAAGCAAAGTGCTGTCTGCAAAAGAGATGGTCAAATCACCCGGCATTCCGGAGAAAGCCGAAATGGTTGCCAAAGCGCTGGCAGCAGGTATTCCGGTGATCGACGAATTGGAGTTTGCCAGTCGTTACACCAATGCCCGCTTCATCGGCATCACCGGAAGCAATGGCAAAACCACCACCACACTTCTGACTTTCCACCTGATGCAGGCCTGCGGATTTTCAGTAGGACTCGGAGGTAACATCGGACAAAGTCTGGCCCGCCAGGTCATCAGCGATGCATTTGATTGGTATGTGCTCGAGATCAGTTCGTTTCAGCTGGATGGAATGCATTCTTTCCGTTCCGACATCGCGATTCTGACCAACATCACACCCGATCATCTGGACCGGTACGATTACAAATTTGAAAACTACATCGCCTCTAAATTCCGCATTGCACAAAATCTGGGACCTGAACAGAGTCTGATTATCAGTGCAAGCGATCCGGTTGTTTCGGCTGAGGTACGTAATCGGCACTTTGCCTGCTCATTGGTTCCGGTTGCCTTGAATGCCAATGCATCCAACCTGGTTTTTGTAGCGAAGGGTTCGTTGGTTTTCAATCATACCGCTCCGTCCTTTTCGGTTCCGGTTTCATCTCTTCCCATTTCTGGTGATCACAATCTGATGAATGCTATGATGGCAATATCAGCCGTGAGTCTGGCCGGTGGCGATGCCGACAAAATTCGGGAGGGAGCAAATTCTTTTGTGAACGCCCCTCATCGTTGTGAGTTCGTCACCGAAATCGGTGGCGTCCGGTTTATCAACGACAGCAAGGCCACCAATGTTGATTCGGTGAAATATGCGTTCTCTGCCTTTGAGAAACCCATTGTCTGGATTGCAGGCGGTGTTGATAAAGGAAACGACTACGCTGAACTGGACGAAGCCGTCCGTTCCAAAGTGAAGGCATTGATCTGCCTCGGCAAAGAAAACGACAAGCTGAAGACCCATTTTGGTCCTATGCTCAAGTTAATTGAAGAAACTCAGTCAGTAGATGATCTGATCGATATGGCTCTTCGCATTTCGGAAATGGGCGATACCGTCCTTCTATCTCCGGCATGTGCCAGTTTTGATTTATTCCGGAATTATGAAGACCGGGGCAACCAGTTTAAAGCGGCTGTATTAAAAGCAGAAGCCGTCCTGCAATCTCAAACCGTAAACCACGAAAAGCGATGAAGCAGGCAGAAGATTTGAAACGTTGGATGAAGGAAAATCTCCATGGTGACCCCGTGATCTGGGCCGTGGTGGTGGGGCTTTCACTCCTTAGTATTCTGGCGGTTTATTCGGCATCAGGCTCACTCGCATTTCGGTATTCTGAAAGCACAGAGCATTACTTACTAAAGCATGCAGCACTGGTTATTCTTGGAATGGTCGGTATGTTCTATGCCCACAAACTGGATTACCGCTATTATTCAAAGCTTTCGAGAATGGGACTTTTGGTTGCCATTCCGTTGCTTTTGTTCGCTTATTTCTTTGGTCCGAATATCAACGATTCCAAACGCTGGATCGTGATTCCGTTGATTAATCAGCAGTTTCAACCATCCGATTTGGCCAAACTTGCCCTCATCGCCAATGTGGCAGCGATGCTCGCAAAGCGCCAGGCGAAAATTACGTCGGCCAACTGGAAAGAAACACTTCTTCCGGTGATGATCTGGTGCGGACTTGTCTGCGGTCTGATTGCTCTTTCCAACGTATCAACGGCTGTTATTCTCTTGGCCACCTGCATGTTGCTCATGTTTTTCGGACGGGTACCTATGAAATTTCTCGCAGCACTACTTGTGGTTGGTGTCATGGCCGGATCGGTCGCTCTGGCGGTAGGTTCCCGTGGAAAAACGGCCCTTGCCCGGATTGAGCGATTCATGGATCGCACCAATCTGGATTACCAGACGGAACAATCGTTCATCGCCATTGCCAACGGCGGTTTGTTCGGAAGAGGAATGGGTAAAAGTCATCAGAAGAATTTCCTTCCTCACCCGTATTCAGATTTTATCTATGCTGTCATCCTCGAAGAATATGGCATGTTCGGGGGAGTTCTGGTTCTTTTCCTGTATCTGGTTTTACTCTACCGGGGTATGATGGCGGTTGCCAGTAGTAGTAACGCATTCGGTGGATTGCTTTCGGCCGGACTCAGTTTCCTTCTTGCCATTCAGGCCATGCTTAATATGGCGGTGGCAGTTGGATTGGTGCCGGTTACCGGTCAGCCACTTCCTCTCGTTTCCATGGGAGGTACCTCTCTGCTCTTCACCGGAATCTCTTTCGGTATCATTCTCAGCGTCAGCCGGGGCGAAATTTCAGGTTCGCTTTCGACGGCCAAAGTAAAAAATCGTGTTCCACCTAAAGGCAATGTACTCCGTGAACAAGTCGCTTAAAGTCATGATCGGAGGAGGTGGAACGGGAGGACATATCTTCCCGGCACTTGCCATTGCCAACGAAATAAAAGGACGGTACCCCGATGCAGAGATCCTGTTTGTAGGTGCCAAAGGTCGCATGGAGATGACCCGTGTGCCGGAAGCAGGTTATCAGATTGTCGGTTTGCCCATCGCCGGATTGCAGCGCCGATTCACGATGGACAATTTCACACTTCCTTTCAAAGTGTTCATGAGCCTACAGAAAGCAATTTCGCTGGTTCGTGAGTTCCGTCCGAATGTGATCGTGGGTGTTGGTGGATATGCCTCGGCTCCATTATTACTGGCGGCACGTGTGCTGGGCGTACCATATCTGATTCAGGAACAGAATTCATTTGCCGGGCTTACCAATAAATTACTGGGAAGAAAAGCTAAGTCGGTTTGTGTTGCCTTTCCTGAAATGGGCCGGTATTTCCCGGAGAAGAAGATTCGTATGACCGGAAATCCGGTTCGGAAAGATCTGCTTGACATGAGCCTGAGTCAGTATGAAGCCCTCGCCCAATTTGGATTACAGCCCGGGGCTCAAACCATTTTGGTAATTGGTGGAAGTCTTGGTGCCCGTACCATCAACGAAGCCGTAGCGAAATCATTGGAAGACTGGTCATCCAAAGGATATCAGCTCATCTGGCAAACAGGAAATTCCTTTGCCGATAAAGCTAAAAGTTTATTGGCCGAGCACCGCAATTCGGGATTTATCACCATGCCTTTTATTAAGGAAATGAACTATGCCTATGCGGCTGCCGATGTGGTGATCAGCCGGGCCGGTGCCTTGAGTCTGGCAGAAATCTGCATCACCGGAAAGGCCAGTATTCTCATCCCGAGTCCGAATGTGGCAGAAGATCATCAGACCAAAAATGCCATGACCCTGGTTCGGCAGAATGCCGCCATCACCATTGCCGACAGAGACGCTAAAAAGCAACTGACAGAAGCCGCGAACCGTCTTCTTCAAAATACAGATCAGATCGAGCTGATTGGTATGGCCGCCCATGCCCTTGCTCGTCCAGATGCTACAAAATCAATTGTAAACCAGGTAATTGAAATCGCCAGAAGATGAACAACGAAATGGTAAACGAACTATCCCAATTTAAAAATGTCTATTTCCTGGGCATTGGCGGGATTGGTATGAGCGCCTTGGCCCGTTGGTTTCAGCAGCATGGTTTCAAAGTTGCCGGTTATGACAAAACGCCCGGATTTGTGACCGACGGTCTGATCAATGAAGGCATTGCCATTCACTTCAACGACGACATCGCCCACATTCCGGATTATGTAAAAGAGCAGAAGGATCAAACCCTCGTGGTTCTGACTCCAGCCATTCCGGCCAATCATTCTGAGTGGAAATTCCTGAAAGATGGCGGTTATCTGATTCAGAAACGTAGTCAGGTATTGGGTCTGATTTCACAAACCAGCTTTACCGTTGCTGTTGCCGGCACGCATGGCAAGACCACCACATCTTCCATGATTGCCTATCTTCTCAAAGAAGCCGGCAAAGGAACGACAGCATTTCTTGGTGGAATTACATCCAATTACGGAACCAATTTCCTTCTCAGCGGCAAACCTCTGGAAGAAACCATCATGGTGGTGGAGGCCGATGAATTTGACCGTTCATTCCTCACCCTGCATCCGGCAGTGGCGGTTGTTACCAGCACAGACGCTGATCACCTCGACATTTACGGAGACGATGAAACGATGAAAACCGCTTACGGTGATTTCATTCGTCAGATCCGTAAAGATGGCAGACTGTATCTCCAAAGCCGGATTACGCAAAATTTTGAAACCCGTAGCAGTGTCGTTACCAAACGATATGGCCTCGAGGATGGGCAGGTGTACGCCACCAATGTAAAGCCAAATGGATTCGGATTTGATTTTGAAGTTCATGAGAATCTGGTTAGTCATGGTGTATTTCATCTGGCTATGCCCGGTTTTCATAACGTGGAGAATGCCTTGGCAGCATTGCTGGTTTGCCAAAGTCTGGGGATTTCCTGGGATACATTGCGCCAGTTACTGCCCGGATTTAAAGGTGTAAAAAGAAGATTCGAAAAGATTTATGAAGATGATAAAGTGGTGCTGATCGATGATTATGCTCACCATCCTTCCGAAATCAGTGCGGCACTCACTTCGCTCCGGGCCTTGTATCCGGACAAAAAACTGGGTGTTGTTTTCCAACCGCATCTCTTTAGTCGTACCCGTGATTTTGCTCTTGAGTTCAGCCATGCCCTCAACCAGGCCGATCGCCTATGGTTGCTGGATATTTATCCTGCCAGAGAGTTGCCGATTTCCGGTGTTACATCGAAGCTGATCATCGATCGGGTAGATGTTTCTGAGAAAGAGTTGATCTCGAAAGAAGCCCTGATCGACTCCGTCCGTAATTCTGGTTGCCAGGTGATTGCCATGCTGGGAGCCGGAGACATTGACCGTTTGGTTCAGCCAATGGCAGATGCATTTGTTTCACAATCCAATATTTCTATTGCGTCTTGAAAAACATTCTGGAACATATTACCCGGTTTGGCCTTAGCAAAGGCGGCAGTCTTTTGAAAGGGCTGGCACTTCTGCTTGCAGTTCTGGTGCTGTGGAGCTTTGCCGGAAAAAGGCAGCGTTCCAAGGTGGTGAACCACATTGATATCCAGATTGAAAATGAAGTAGAAAACCATTTTGTGGACGCCGAAGAAATTGAAAATGCGATTTCAAAAGGCAAAAACAATATGGTGTATATGCGTTGGTTCGACAGCGTTTCGCTCTACAAACTGGAGCGAAAAATTGAGAAAATTGACTTTGTGAAGAAGGCTCAGGTTGCACATGATCTGGCCGGTAATCTCAAAGTGAAAGTGACCCTGGTGAAACCCATCGCCCGCCTCATTTCCGGTGGATCCGACTTTGACCGCTACATCGGTTCAGAAGGAGAGAACCTTCCGACCTCTGAAAAATATGCATCCAAAGTGATAACATTGGATGGACCCGGTTCGCGGAAAATGGCTTATGCCGGATTCCAGACCGACAGTACCTGTAAAAAGGTACTTGCCCTGATCAATTATGTGAACGATGATCCTTTCTGGAAAGCTCAGCTCGCACACATCTACCTCGACGAGAAATCGGAAGTCACCTTTTATCCGCAGGTGGGTGGGCAGGAAATTGAATTCGGACCAGCCGAAGACATTGAACAGAAATTTGAAAAGCTTAACGCCTTCTACCAGAAAATCGTACCGGCCAAAGGATGGAATACCTATCGGAAAGTCAGTGTGAAATTCAAAAACCAGATTGTTTGCCAAAAAACCTCATAGACAGATAAGCATATGGACAAAGACAAAATCGTAGCCGCCCTCGACATCGGCACCACCAAAATCTGCGCCATCGTAGGCCGGATGAACCAGCACGGTCGGCTGGAAATTCTGGGCATGGGTCGATGCCAGTCAGAAGGAGTCACGCGTGGACTCATCACCAACATTGAAAAAACCACACAAGGAATTGTGAAAGCCATCGAAGATGCTTCCATTCAATCAGGTGTGGACATTAAAGTGGTGAACGTTGGCATCGCCGGACAGTACATCAAAAGTTCTACCCACAAGGGAAGCATCATGCGGGACAATCCGCAGGACATGATTTCAGTGGAAGATGTGGAGCGCCTGACCAACGATATGTATAAGCTGGTGATGCCACCGGGTGTACAGATCATCCACGTGATGCCACAGGACTATACGGTCGACAATGAGGCGGAAGTAAAAGATCCGGTTGGTATGGTTGGATCGCGATTGGAAGCGGATTTCCATGTGATTGCCGCCAGAACTGATGCGGTGAGCAACATCATTCGCTCCGTCCATAAGGCAAATCTGGAAATTGAGAATATTGTCCTTGAGCCCATTGCGAGTTCGATGGCCGTACTTATGCCGGAAGAGAAAGAAGCGGGGGTTGTACTGGTCGACATCGGGGGAGGTACAACGGATATCGCCATGTTCTATGAGGGAATCATCCGGCATACCGCAGTTATTCCATTTGGAGGATCGATTGTGACCAACGATATCAAGTCGGGTTGCATGCTGCTTCCTCAGGATGCGGAAAAACTGAAGATCAAATTTGGTTTTGCGATGGCAGCACAGGCGCAGAACAACCAGATCGTGTCCATTCCTGGTTTAAAGAATCGCCCTCCGAAGGAGATCTCCGTAAAAAATCTGGCTTTCATCATCGAGGCAAGGATGGAAGAAATCATCGACATCGTTTTTTCGGAAATCGTGTCTTCACAGTTTATCGATAAAATGAGTCAAGGTGTGGTTCTCACGGGTGGAGGTGCCCAGCTGAATGCTCTGAAGGAATTGTTTGAAATGCGCACTGGTCTTGAGTGCCGTCTGGGTTATCCGACCGAACACCTGGGAAAAAGCAAGCTGGAAGCCATGAAAAATCCGATGTTTTCCACAGCCATTGGTCTGGTGATGGCCGGATTCAAAAGCGTGGATGATCGCGAAAACCACTACAATGTGGTCCGTCAGCAGAATGTGATCAAGCCACCGCCAACCTTCGGACGGCAGGAGCCTCCGGTAAAAGAGGTCAAAACCAACGCAGCGTATCTTATTACGGATCTTCTAAGGAAAACCAAGGAATTCTTGATCGACGACATTAAATCATCTTCATCCGATTACTAACAATTATCAATCAACACGACTGCGGACAGTGAGTCCCGGTTTTAATCAATCAATACTATGGAAGAGAGAGCTTATCAATTCGATTTAACCGTTCAGCCAAAGTCCATTATCAAAGTGGTAGGCGTTGGCGGAGGTGGCAGCAATGCCGTTAACTTCATGTTCAACCAAGGATTCCGGGACGTGGAATTTGTGGTCTGTAACACCGATTCTCAGTCCTTGAAAACCAGCCCTGTCCCAAGTAAAATCCAGTTGGGTGGATCCCTTTTGGGTGGTCTGGGAGCTGGTGCCATTCCTGAAAACGGACGAGAGGCCGCTCACCTGAGCGAAGAAGCCATACGCGAAATGCTGAACGACGGCACCAAAATGGTGTTTATTACCGCCGGTATGGGTGGTGGAACCGGAACTGGTGCCGCCCCTGTGATTGCCAAAGTGGCCAAAGAACTGGGTATCCTCACCATCGGAATCGTAACCAAACCGTTCCGTTTTGAAGGACCACGTAAAAACGCCGCTGCCGACAAAGGCATTGCCGAAATGCGCCAGTATTGCGATACGGTCATCGAAATTCTGAATGATAAAATCCGGGAGTTGTTCGGAAATATGCCAATGAATCAGGCATTTTCTCAGGCTGACCAGATCTTGTCGACCTCAGCGAAAAGCCTCTCTGAAATAATTACCGTACCGGGTATCATCAACGTGGATTTCAAGGATATTGAAACCACCATGAAAGATTCCGGAACTGCTGTGATGGGTTCTGCGCTTGCCAAAGGTGAAAACCGGGCATTGAAAGCGGTTCAGGAAGCCATCTCTTCTCCGTTGCTCAACAGCAATGAAATCGACGGTGCCACCAAAGTACTCCTTGCTGTGAGTTATGGCCACGCACCAGAACTCACAATGGATGAGTTTTACGACATCACCAACTTCATCGATGAGCGTACACGTGGTAAAGCCGATGTTATTTTCGGAACCTCCATGGATCCGGAACTGGGCGAATTTATCCAGGTAACCGTGATTGCAACCGGTTTTGAAAATGATGCTGAAATGGTACTCGGACGGGGCTCAAAAGTAGAAGTGCTGACAACCCGTTCAGGAGTAGCCGATACACACTTTGGAAATAGTCATGAAGTACGGACCCAGCCGGAGCCAACTCCGCAACCTTACAACATGCCAACTAATCAGCCGGTTAGTCAGCCTGTGCAACCGCCACCAGTGAACCAGCCGGTGTACAACCAACCGTCATTTGTAACGGCCCAGACACCACAGACGCCCCAGAACCAGCCGAATCCAAACCAGAATCCATACTATTCCGGTAATCAGCCAGCCCAGGAGCCGGAAAGACCAATGGAAACGCCACGTCAGGAGCCACCACGTGAAAGCTACCAGTATGTGGACATCAATGGAAATTTCCAGTTGATGTACCAGTCGCCTGAAAATGTGGACCGTCCGTTGGATAAGGTGGAAGAACTGGTGACGAACCGTCCCGGATTTGCACGGCAGATTTCCAGGGCAGAAGCCTTGCGGAATTTAAGCGCCAATGCCGGACCCCGTCCAAATTACGATGATCCGGATTTCTTAAAGCAGAATGAGCTTCCGGCTTACCTGCGGAAAAATCCGAACCTGGCCGGAAATGCGCCTTCAGCCGAAGCCATGTCCCGGTACACGATCAACGAAAACAATGAAATTCTCGACAACAACCGTTTCCTGCATGGAAATGTAGATTAGGTTGACTGTCATCACGATTTTTAGTCCATAGTTTCAATTTGTAGAAAGCTGCAGGGCCTTGTCCTGCAGCTTTTTTTATTGCCAGAAATCGACTATTCCGGCTGACTATTAATGAATTCGATCCAAAATACACCATGGTTCAAAAATCTATCCTAATATTGAACTCTGATTTAGCTCATGCGTCTCCATAAAGAAGGAACCCAAACCCTGCTCCTGGGTGCTGTTGTCCTCACTGGACTTCCTCTCACAGTTCATCACTATTTTGGTGAAGGACTCTTTTTTTATATACTGGGAGGTCTTTGTCTGACCACCTATTTTCTACTTCTCAACTTTTTCCGGATTCCAGAGAAGAATCTGGTGAAGGACGATTCGAAGATCGTGGCTCCCTGCGACGGGAAAGTAGTGGTGATTGAAGAGGTTTTCGAACCAGAGCATCTCAAAGAGAACCGCCGGCAGATTAGTATTTTCATGTCGCCTCTTAATGTGCACAACAATCTCAACTCCATTGCCGGAAAAGTGAGTTATTTCAAATACCACCCGGGAAAATATCTGGTGGCCTGGCATCCGAAATCGAGTACAGAAAATGAGCGCACATCATACAGCATACTTCATAAAAGTGGTAGGGAAATTTTGCAGCGACAGATTGCCGGGGCCTTGGCCAGGCGAATCTGCTGGTATGTAAAACCAGGTGATGAAGTAGGGCAGGGCGAAGAGTACGGCTTTATTAAATTCGGCTCAAGGGTAGACCTTTTCATTCCTCTGGATGCCAAAGTTCTGGTCGAATTAGACCAGGTTACCGTTGGAGGAGAAACGGTGATTGCCAGCTGGTAGATTCATAGTCCTGAATCGGTCAGGAGATTTGAACCGGAATCTCTATTTGCAAACTCTGGGATGTGGGATAAACGGTTTTGGAATTGCTGACTGATTTTTTTTTCCAAAAGTAAAATGCACCCACCATAATCAAAAGCATCACAATTCCGACCATCCAGTTGCTCGTACTGTCGCCCCGGTAGTTGGGATTTGGGTTGCCTTCTTCCTCTGTCTTTCCTTGGCTTATTTCGGGTTTGCTCGTTTCACTTTCCGATTCAATGCGCACTATTTCCAGTTTGCGAAGTTCATTCTGCGCTACGAATTGTCCCCAGTCCTCAAATCCTGCATATCGGGCCAGTGCATTGCGGGTGTCTTTTTGGGGTCTTGTTTCGGCTCCTGCCTGGACTTTACCAAACAAACGCTTCAAGGTATTTCGGTGAATTACAATACCGGTTTCGTTCTGAATGTCTTCACTCAGTTCAATGAAATTGCCATCGGTCCAGTCGGCAACGGAGTGACGACTTGCTCTGGCAGCCACAAAGTAAAGACAATCCTGTAAGTGTTCTTTTTCCTGCACGTATGCTGAATTCCCGGTTGGAAAGTATGGAATCCGTTTCAGATTCAAGGGCAAAGCTAATTCGATTTATGAACAAACGGAATGCGATTGAGGGATGATTATGAACAGTGTTTAATCGTTGTTCGTTTGTTCAGCATTCTGTTCAGCCCAAATGGAATTATATATTCTGTGAAGATGGCCATGATTCCGGATTAACAGCTGTGTGAAGCACGGCAGCGACTTTTACAATATTCAATTTTTCATCAACCATAAAATGAATCAGATAAGGGAAGTTTTTCAGGCGAATACATCTGTAAAACCGATACCGAATCTGAAAATAAGGGTTAATCGACAGGCTCTTGAATCCTCGGTTCAAATCGGCCTCAAATCTGTTTCCAAGTGCTTCGGAAATTGAAAAATACCAGTCAAAAGCAGATTGTATGTCCCGGGTTGCAGATTCAGTAATTTCAATACTGAACGTTCTCAACTCTTTCTCCTGAGTTTTGCTTTGACTTCTTCCCAGCTTTTCCCAGTTTGATGTAATTCGGGTTCTCTGGCTTCCAATATGTCTTTGTGCCAATCCGGAATTCTATATTCCATTTCCCTCTGCATGATATTCCATTCTTCAATTGGAACAACAGCTGCCGTTTTATTTCCATTTTGATCGGTGAGATATTGGATGGCTTTCATTTGGAACTTCGGATAGATTGAGTAAAAATAAGCATCTTGGGTATAATTCTCAAAACTAACTATTAAGCGGAAGCGATCATTGTAGTTGAGATATCAAAGAATTGGCTATTCACATATGACTTCTTACTTTCAAATCGTTTTGAATCTTTGCTTATCTCAATTCCCCCTTTCGCAAACCCAACAGCAATTCCTTCACCAGACCCGGATTCTCGACCGTGATCAGATGGCCGTTCAAAGGAAGGATACGATTCAAACGGGGCGCCGATACCATCATCGAATCGACGAAACAACTGTTGGCCGGATGAACGATGAAATCTTTTCCGCCCTGCAAAATGTGGGTAGGGCAGATAATCTCTCCCCAGCAGGATTGCAGATTGCGCAACTGGCGGCAATGCGCATATTTTTCAGACGAGGCCGTCCGTACAGGCTGGGGTAAAAGCCAGCGGATGGGTGGATACTGGACCAATGGCGAAAACCACCAGAAGCGCTCCCGATCCGGATCGGCTGCCGGAGCCACCAGCATAAGTCCTTTTACCTGTTGTGGAAAACGGGCCGCCAGATAAGCGGCAATCGGGGCACCATACGATCGGCCCAGTAAAAAAACAGGTCGGACGGTATCGCTCCTGAAAATGGCGGCAATCAATTCTCCCTGAGCTTCGATCGAAAGGACCTTGCCTCCTTTTCGCGATAAATTGTAGCCCGGCCGGTCGACCGAGGCCAGTGTATATTGATAAAGTAAATCCGGGTCAGACAACAGATTTTTGTACCCATACCAGGCACCGGGCGCTCCATGAATCATGAGAAGAAGGGGCAAAGAATCGGGTCCCGTTTGTACCCAATGCAGCCGATGTTTCCCGATGTTGAGAAAATGGGATTTCGGACGGGGCCCATGGGTTTGGTAGTAGCCATCGATGTCTTTCTCCGTCATCCGGTATTTCCGGAAACAGCCGCCGAGGGGCAACGTGAGCGTGAAAAAAATAATCCAGAACAGTAACCGGAACATGAGGCAAGGTAGGAGTTTGGAGTGATGATGTAAGAATGTGGAAATTGGCGCCATTCTATTTTTCCTCGAGGATTTCTCTCATTACACTTGTTTTGAAATAGCATTGAGAAGAAAACAATGTCAGCGGTTAAAGGTACTCCCAAATTAAAGAGGAACAGCCAATTAGGTAATTTTTTATCATTCAGTAACCTTGTAATTTTAAAATGAGATTTTAAGATTGCAAGGTTCAATTTAGGTGAAAAGTATTATCAGTGCCGCTTTATGCATTCTGATTCTTTTAGTTTATAGAAAGATCATTCTTCCTTATTCTCCAGCCTCGCCCGACGAAGAGTATTTATGATTTTAGAGAAAAAACCTGCATGGTTTGAAATGGATTATCAGGTGCATGAATAGGGTGAAAAAGGTAAAAGGCAAGTAATCAGGAATCAGGATTTAATACTGACTATTCTGGGATAAATAGAAGGTCTACAGCTGAGTTCGGGATTCTATGTTTTCCAAGGCCAAGTTTGCCGAATAGTAATCTAAAAGTGCAACTTACTCAGCCATAATCGCCTAATTCTAATTTTCGGCTTTTTTGCAAGTAGCCAATTGGCACATTTGATTTTCAAATTTTATGAAATTATGAAAATTATTACCCGATCTGCCATCCTTTTTTGGCTAAAGTCCTGCTTTTATGGCATAAGACCAGCCGCAGCGAGGTTCCACGCAATAGCTGTTTTGAGTTTTCTTTTTGGGAATGCATTCATCCAATCCGGAAAGGCACAACATACGCTGACCCAGCAAAACATTACGACCATCAAAACAGCAAATACAGCCGTTGAAATTTATGACAATAAGTTTGACAATGCCGGCAATCAATATGTTTGTGGCTGGTTTAGAGGGAGTAACGTCTCTTTTGGTAATGGCAAAACGGCCACTTCAAACGCAGGAAGCCGGGATATTTTTCTTGCAAAGTATAATGCTTCCAATGTTTGCCAATGGGTAGCCGGCGTTGGAAGTTCATCAGAACTTGACGAAGGCCATAATCTGGCAATAGACAACCTCAATGGTCGTGTATTGCTCACTGGTGATATTTACGGAGAAGGTATAAACTTCAATCCTTTGGGTAGCACACCTATTGTGGTAGATGCTCTTTTTGAAACCAACTCAGCAACGCCCCAACCAACAGCCGGATTTTTCCTGTCCAGTTTTTCAACCTCCAATGGGCAATGCACCTGGGCTTTTTCTCCACGTGAAAATTCCACATCCTGGAGGGCAAACCAAATTACATCCATATTTGATGTAAATTTCAAACAGGTTTTGGCAGACCCATCGGGCGATGTATATCTGGCTGGCGGGATGTTGATGAATCCTGATTTTAATCCTGATCCCGTACTAAGTGCCAACTTAAATCTTGGCGGGGGTGGAACATTTCTGGCGAAGTACACCAAAGATGGAAATTTCATTTACGCACAACCTATTGTGCCTACAGGCGGGACTTCAGTTTCATTTTTAGGATCCATGCACCTTGCTTCTTTCGGAAATGAAAAGGCAATTGTACTGGCAGGTATAGACGACAATCAG
>CAMCXM010000064.1 GCA_945883425.1 Spirosoma fluviale | reverse complement strand
TTGCTGGTGAAAGGCGTGGATTTCTTCGGGATTCATGGACGAAAGTAAATGATTCCATCAATCGGACCGCAATTGCCAATCCTTCCCTACATTTGATTCCTATGACAACCCTCCTCAAAACCTGTGGTCTCCGTGATCCGGACAACATCCGCCAGATCGCCGCTCTGGAACCTGACTACATGGGTTTCATCTTTTACCCGCCCTCGAAACGGAAAGCGGACCCGGCCCTGATCCGCGATGTGCTTCGTTCTCTTTCGGATGACATCCTAAAAGTAGGGGTATTTGTAAATGAAAATCCGGACACCATCCTGCAGACGGCACGTCTTCTCGATCTGGATGTGATCCAGCTGCATGGCGATGAAGATCCCGAATTGGGCACCGTCCTGCAAAACGAAGGCCTGGAAGTTTGGAAAGCCTTTGGAATGGGCGATCATCCCGACTGGCAGCACATCGAAAACTGGCTGGATACCGCCGATGCCTTCCTGTTTGACACCGCTTCGGCCGGGTACGGTGGCAGCGGTGAGGCCTTTTCGCACGACATCCTTCAACACTATCCGTTTGAAAAATCGTTCTGGCTTTCTGGTGGCATTGGGCCGGATTTCCGTTCGTTACCCGACTTTTTTGATAGACTTCCCTTTCTGGGGCTGGACATCAACTCCCGGTTCGAATCGGCGCCCGGCTTGAAGAAGGTGGAAGAAGTGGCGGCATTCTTCGAGTTCTGGAGAAATGAGGAATAAGCGGATTGATAAAAACAACATCTGATGGTGGATAGTCAAATAAAACAAAGCCTCGCTTTTGGGCAAGGCTTTGTTTATACAGGTTTACAGTTGGGTGCAATTACTCTTTCCGGAAGAGTTTACTAACCGTTATTCCTTTGCCCGTCATTTTTACATAGTATAAATCGGGCGGCAGGCCAGACAAATCCAACTGAAAGGTGCTTCCTGTATGGGTCGTTTCCAGAACGTTCAGTCCCAGTTTATCGGCCACGGTAATTGTATAGGCATCATCCGGATCGATGGGGTTGATGATTTCGGCGTTCAGGAGATCCACCACCGGATTCGGATTTATTTGAATGTAGGGTTGTCCTTTCATTCTCATTTCCAGAACCTCTTCGAACAGGGTATTTTCACCCTTCACCGTCACCACATAAGAGCCAATCGCGAGATCGGTTACATCCAATGTGAATTCTCTTCCTTCGACCCATAAATCCTGAGCGATTTGGCCCTGAACATTGGTTAATGTCACATTGAAACGTTCATCCGTTGTGGCTGATCCGAAAATCCGAACAAGAGCCGTTTCGTCGATTCCTTTGATCAAAGGATTGGGTGAAATCACCATCCGGTCGGTTGCTGTTTTGGCTACGATGAATTTTGCCATTTCGACTGATGTTCCGGAGGATACCTTCAGTGTATACTCGGCCAGATCCAATTTGTCCACAGGGATTGTTTGGAGTGGGTTGCTGATTTCAAATCGGATCACCGAATTCCCTCGTTGGTCCAGTATTTCTCCGGTTGCCGGAAGGGAAATGGATCCAGGGGTAACAAAAGAAATGGAGTGGTCGGTGCCTTTGATGACGGGGTTAGGGCTTACTCTTAGCCACTGAGCACCATTGTCGCATGAAATACAATAGTCACCGTTTGATGCATAATTGTAATTCATTTCAAACTCCTTTTCTCTTGATCCGCAATCCGATTCAATTTTGATTCTATACCGAACTGGATTGGCACCATTGGCAAAAATTTTGGCGCTTCTGAATTGCCCATTGTATGGGTAGGGCTCGAGGATAGGTTCAGCACCGTTGTCACCAGGTAGTGGAGTCCACGTCACATTCCAGTTCCCTCCCATCGGCATAGATTCGATATACAGGTAGCGGATATTAGCCGGGTTATATTGATACATATTCATACAAATGGCGTCTCCTGGCTGAGTAACATAAACATGGCTTCCACACTTCACTTTTATATCCGGAATATTAGATAATCCATTAAATATAAAATGTTTAGGCTGGTAAACTGGGCAACCATTTTTAATAACTGTGCATGTTGCGGTTATATTCTCATTCTGGTTTTGTGGATCCACTGTGATGGAAACCGGATTTGAATGAGGATCATCCATTGTGGCGCCATTAGTCAAAGTCCAATTGTATTGAAAACCAGATGCGTTGGGAACTTCAAGCCCCAGGTCTCCTGTGGCACCAGGGCAAATTGCAGGAGGACCATATGAGGTAATCGAATTATCAGGGCCAATGGTTGGAGTTATGGGGTTACCATTGAGCTCAGCCAGAACCCAATCCACATTGTCTTTAGTCGTTTGCACATGGTCCTGATTCACTGTTGGTGCATAGTAATTATCGAATGGAATTTCGCCAGAGCAAACCAGATTGCGGTTCGACAGGTCTTCGCCCAGGTTTCCTGACATGGCCGTCGTGAAGTTTTTATACCCAAAACCCAGTGCGCTTTTGGTTGGAATGAATGAACAATTCATTTGATTATTTTCAAATTTGAGGCGTGTTCCAAGGCCGAAGGAATGTCCTCCAATGATCACATTGATATTTCCCACTGACGGAATATTGACAAAAGGGGCAATATTTGACGGCACTACTTTCTTAAAAATGGCTTTAATAATTCCATTCGGATTGATAGAAAACAATGGAAGTGGTTTGTGTGCCGGACTGTTGGATGACCCAATTTCACCAAAAATTGGGAATGCCCCCCCCGGACCAACATCATAGCTGACAGGACTAATGCTGTTATCCTGAAAATTATTTTCCACATCTGACGGACTCCCTCCTTGTTTATATCCAGCAAAGACAGTACAGGAACTGTTTGCCGGTGAAGTGAAGGTTTTTCCGTAAGCCACCCGTAATGGTCTGAAGACCTGTCGATAAAGAAAATTCAGGAATCGCCAGGCCTTCACCGTTGCGAAAGCTTCCAGTTTGGTGGCCTGAGAACAGTTGGTGCCAAACAAAGTACCCTTTATACTACCATTAATCAAGGCAACTTTCCGTAGATTCTTCGGGTAACCATAAGACCCGGGAAGTCCATTCGTGATCAATGAATTTAAAAACCGGTTGCGATAACCCGGAGCACTGTGATCCAAAGGATTGTTTCCCGGATTGGAATAATGGTGGACCAGCATTTGTTTGGCAGCCGTACTTCCCAATTCCAGATCCAGACTAGCCTGTGCTTCTGGCACATCATTTTCACCCCAGAATTTCAGGAACTGTTGGGCTCCTATGGAAATGTTGGCACCCTGGTGAGGAGAATCAAATGACACCCAAAGACGGCAATTGTGATTCCACTTTTGGGCTGGAGTTTCGGCATATTTTTTCTCCATGTAAGCCAAAGCATATCGACTGATCAGTCCACCCATGCTTGGTCCGATGATCACCAGTTTTTCAGTGCTCCCATTGGCAACCAGTGCCGCATTAACCTGGTTTATGAGTTCGATCAACACCATGGCATTGCGTTCGACATAGTCAGCTCCGCCTCGGATCAACTTTCCGGAAGGCGTTGTCCAGTCTTTGAAATTTAGGAAGATGATGTCGTATCCATTTTCCGGACTCCGGACTTTATTTCCTAGAAATTTATCAACACCCTCATTTTGTTCAAAATATCTCAAATACTTTCCATACAAACATTCTGCTTTGCGATTATCCAGAGGGTCAAATCCATCCAAAATCAGAAGGGGTTTTTTAACCGTTTGTAAACCGCAATTATACTGATCAGCATATCTCTTGTAAATTGAATACTCTGCTTGTCCTAACTCGGGAGAATCCACTGTTTCATATCCGGTGAATGGAATGGACGCTGTGACCGGATATGACCGGATGTTACAGGATGGTGGAAAATTCTGAGCCCAGTATGGATCATTGTCTTCTCTTTCATCTGCATTTGTGGTGATGGCATTGACTTCCAAAACGCTCAAATTCGAATACACATTACCGGCAACCGTATGCGCCTCTACCCTGAAAATCTTTTCGCCGGGACTTGCCAAATTGATGCTTAATTTCTGGCCCAACTCCATTCTTCCCAACAGGGTCTGCCCATCAAAGATTTGATAGTATGCCAGGGATTCCCCGGTATTGCACTGCCAAAACGCCGGGTCTGCAAACAGTTCATATGTTCCTGGCTTGATGTCCATTCCCAGAATATCCCCAACAAATGTGGTTTGCTGAACAAGATAGCTGACCGATGACCGGGCTGGATTCATTCGCAACTTATCATCTGAACCCAGAATAAGTGTGCCATCTGTCAATCGCTCCGGATCAAACAAGTCGAACCGGTATCGAATGCCACCAATGGGAAGAATGTGGTTTTCATTTTGTAACTGAACGCTGTTCCTCAGATCTTCAACAAACTGAATCCTTTGTGGGGATTGGTTGTAATCGGATTCTGTAAGGTCTGACAGAGCCTGAAAAAAATGTCCCCCGTAGCTTTTGTCAGGAGTATCTCCCAAACCAAATTCACGAAGACCTGAGTAGGGCTCTACACGGTCATATAAAATGCCGGTGGTTGCCTTGGATGGATCCAGTAGCTGGATGATGTAATCGACCTTTTTCTTATACGTACTCGTGTCGATTTGTGCGTACATGGTGATGTGAAGGCAAAACGCGATTGCCAAAAGAGAGAGTTTTCTCATAAAGTTTATGTTTAGAAAGTAAAAAAAACAGAGTCAATTCAAGCAGGGAATCCTGCCTTGCTCAGCACTTGGCTGAAATCGTCCCAAATGAAGGACTAGTTTATTTTATACATATCGATGTCAAACCGACCATCGATCACCTGGATTGTATCTCTTTGATCAGAGGAAACAGCTGTAAATGAAAACAGCCCCGAATAGATTTTGTGTTTTTTATCAAACCTACGGAACCTGATGAAGTTCCCTTTGAAATTTCCGGATGTATAACTTTTCCCTTTATAGTTAAAATAGCCATACGAATCACATTGCGAACATGATGGCCAGATTCCTCTTGGGTAACCAAAACTGTAGGTGCCAGTATCACTTATGGCTTCTGAATAAATCTGAAATCCATCTCCGGAATTTCCATAACCAAACAACAGAAAGTCATACGATAGAGAATCTTCACTGCCATCCGGATTCCATCGGACCATAAGTCCACCTTCCAGATTATCAATCGTTCCATTGGATTTTTTGCCGGGTAACCAGACTTCACCGTTGACCCGGCAACCAAAGGTGCAGGCCCCCGTCGTTGTAACAGGTGGAAGTTGAGGTCCGGGATTGTCTTTCTTACAGCCAAAAGAAAGAAAAACAACTACAACTGAGAGGAAATAAAGAAATTTAACTGGTGTCATTGATTTGTTAGTTTTCGTACATTTTACATTAAAAATCAGGAATTTAAAAACTTTTAGGGCATGAGGGATCGTGAGATTTATTATCAGTTTATCTTATTCATATCAATGTCAAACCGGCCATCTGTAACCCTAATTGAATCTTTTCCAAATTGGCTAGTACCAATAAAAGAAAATGTACCTGAGAAAATTTGATTCAATGTATCGTATCGTAACAATGACACTTTGCTCTCCATAATACTCAGTGATGTATACGCTATTCCATCCATTTTAATGTATCCATATGACTCACATTGGGTACACATTGGAAATACTAACTGTGGTTGACTCAGGAAAAAATCACCAGTAGAATTTACCCTACTTAAGTTTAACTGAATAACTCGACTGTTTGGCTGATTAGCAAATAGAAGCAAATCGAAATTTCCACTATCAATAGTTCCATCACTCAAGTATCGTTCCACAATCCCCCCTTCGATATCATCCAAAGTTCCATTGGATTTTTTGCTGGGCAACCAGACTTCACCGTTGACCCGGCAACCAAAGGTGCAGGCCCCCGTTGTTGTAATAGGCGGTAGCTGGGGACCTGGATTGTCTTTCTTACAGCTCGTTCCGAATAATAGCGCCAGAATACTGACAGCAAGTAGAATTTGGGACATCTTCATTTCATCTTTAGTTTTAATACATCACAAATGTGGGAGAGGAATTTTAAATGGAAAAATCTTTAAGCGAACTTATCCGGATATAATCGGATAAATACGGCTATGTGATTTTTTAGGTTCTAACCGATTTTAGCAGTTTTCATTCCCCTTTCCTCACCCCGTCTCTTTTGTGTAGTTTCGCGGCTTCGAATCCCCTTTTATGAGTACGACGGTTTTGCCTACTTTCGAGACGGCCAAAAAACTGGGCCTTCTGCCCGAAGAATACGATCGCATTGTGGAAATCCTGGGCCGCAAGCCCAATTTTACGGAGCTCTCCATTTTTTCGGTGATGTGGTCCGAACACTGTTCCTATAAAAACAGCATTGTCTGGCTCAAAACCCTCCCCAAAGAATCGCCCCGGATGCTGGCCAAAGCCGGTGAAGAAAACGCCGGTCTGGTGGATGTGGGTCAGGGATTGGCCATAGCCTTTAAAATCGAAAGCCACAACCACCCCTCGGCTTTGGAACCTTACCAGGGTGCGGCAACCGGTGTGGGCGGCATCAACCGCGATATTTTTACCATGGGTGCCCGGCCGGTGGCCCAGCTCAACTCCCTCCGTTTTGGCCTGCCCGACAAGGAACGCAACCAGTTTCTGATCAAAGGTGTGGTGAAGGGCATCGGCGATTACGGCAATGCCTTTGGTATTCCGACCGTTGGCGGCGAGGTGTTTTTTGATGAATGCTACAACACCAATCCCCTTGTAAATGCCTTTTCGGCCGGGGTGGTCAAAATCGGGAATACGGCCAAAGCCACGTCCTACGGGGTGGGCAATCCCGTTTACATTGTGGGCTCCCGTACCGGTAAGGACGGAATCCACGGGGCTACGTTTGCCTCGGAAGACATCACCGAAAAATCAAATGAAAAACTGCCCGCTGTACAGGTGGGCGATCCGTTTGCCGAAAAACTCCTGCTCGAGGCCACCCTGGACGTAATTGCCAGCGGGGCTGTGATCGGGATTCAGGACATGGGTGCGGCGGGTATCATCTGCTCCACGTCTGAAATGAGCGCCAAAGGAGAACACGGCATGGACATCTGGCTCGACAAGGTGCCGACGCGTCAGGCGAATATGAAGCCCTTCGAGATTCTGCTTTCGGAAAGTCAGGAACGGATGCTCATTGTCGTCGACAAAGGCCGGGAAGAAGAAGTGCTGGCCATTTTTGACAAGTGGGACCTGCCTTGTGCCTGCATCGGGGTGGTAACCGATACCAAGCGACTGCATTTTTATATGGACGGAGAGCTGGAAGCCGATGTACCGGCCGACGATCTGGTCCTGGGTGGAGGGGCACCTGTCTATCACCGCGAATGGAAAGAACCGGCCTACTATGCTGAAAACCAGAAATTCGATCCGGCCACCATTGAGCAGCCCGACTATGCGGCAGTGGCCCGTCACCTTTTACAGCACCCGAATCTGGCTTCCAAAAAATGGGTGAGCCGGCAATACGACAGCATGGTGGGCACGGCCAATGTTTCCGCAGCTGAGCCTTCGGATGCATCGGTTGTTCTCATCAAAGACGCCAAAGACATGGCCATGGTGCTGACGGTGGATTGCAATTCCCGCTATGTGCACGCCGATCCGGAAAAGGGTTGCGCCATTGCGGTGGCCGAAGCGGCACGAAACATTGTCTGCTCTGGTGGAGAACCCGTCGCCATTACCAACTGCCTCAATTTCGGGAATCCATACAACCCGGAAGTGTACTGGCAGTTTGTACACAGCATTAAAGGAATGAAAACGGCCTGCGAGGCATTCCAGACGCCGGTAACGGGAGGAAACGTAAGCTTTTACAACCAGTCGGGTTACGATGGCCCTGTCTTTCCAACGCCTACGATCGGGATGCTGGGTCTGATGGAAGGATTGTATAAAACCACCACCATTCCGTTTAAAAAGGCGGGCCACAAACTGGCTTTGCTGGGTCCGATGACGGATGACATTGCCTGTTCGGAGTATTTGTATTCTTATTGCGGGGTGAAGTCCTCACCGGCTCCGTCCTTTGAAATGGAAAAGGAACTGGCCACCCAGAAGCTGGTGAAGAAACTGATTAAACAGGGCATTCCGGCTTCTTGCCACGATCTGAGCGACGGCGGTCTGTTTCATGCTTTGGCTGAATGCAGTTTGCTGTCGGGACTCGGATTTGAGGTTTGCTCGACGGAAGGAATCCGGAAAGATGCGTTCTGGTTTGGCGAAGGCCAGAGCCGGGTGCTGATTTCGTACGCTGCGGAATATGAAGTGCGGGTGGTGGAGATGGCCAATGAAAAAGGGGTGGATTTTATGCCGCTGGGTCTGGTGACCGAAACGAAGCAACTGCGCACCGACGGCCAGGAATGGCTGAGCTGGGAAGAAGCGAAGGAGCTGAATGATAATGGACTGAGCCGGTTTTTGGAAAAGTAACCAGAAGACAAATCTGGATGGTTTTAAAAACCTTCCAGGTTTATTATGCTCCTTTTTAATTATGAAAGATGTATGTCAATGGCAACGCTTCAATTTTGCAATCGATTGTTCTTTAAGACTTTAACTAAGTATTTCACTACCGGGACAGAGTCCCTACTAATTATTTTGAGTTCGTAGAGCGCTGCGCAGACTCTACGAACAAGTGATAGGGACTCCGTCCCGGTAGCAATAAACTTATGCCAGAAGTTTATTAAGCTTTCAGATAAAGGAAATATTGATCAATCCTTTTCGGTTATCCATATAGTTTCAGGCAGATGAATCGCGATATTGATAAGGAAATACTCTTTTGTGAAGGAATCACCTTCAGGCCACCATCACTTCTTTTTCCTGGAGAATCTGCTTTTGAAAGGATGGCGGAATATTCTGCCAGTTCAAAACTTGCACCAGAATGGGGATATCCGATTCCTGTAATAAAGATTGAAATGCATGGATCCCATCCGAATCATGGGATGAATGTTCGTAAGGGACGACCACCAGATCCAGGTCACTGGCATCATGGTTGGTATTTTTTACTCTGCTACCAAAAGCCCATAACGACGCTTTTCCTTCCAGCACCTGTTTGAAATACAACTCGATTTGTTGCTGGTCTTTCGTCCGAAGGTTAATCATACATCTGCTTTTTGAATAATGGTCACCAGATGTTTGGCATCCACCAGAAATGGTTCGATCAGTTTCACTGTTTCATTGGCAAATCCTGATCCGTAATCGTGGGCCGTTGAATTTCGGTTATTTCTGTATTGATACCATCGTTCAACCATTTCAATTGTGATGAGTCCATGCATTCCGGCATGACGAAAAATATCTTTAAATGTCAGTGAATCAACTGCTCTGGAACTGTGGAACCACGGGACAAGTGCTTTCTTCAATAGTTTACCCGATTGCTCCAGAATGATCTCAAATTCTTTCACACAGGCTGACCGATACAAATCATGGTGAATGTCGGATGTTTCTGTTTTCTGGTACAGGTTCCAGGCTGTCTTCATCGTCAGAATAGATCGTTCGAGAAAACCAGTGTCGATCATTTTGCAAAAATGAAGAAAATGAATTCAAGTCCCAAACACAAGAGTTCAAGTTCAGATCCTGAATTCTTTTTAGAATGAGCGAAACCTGGAAGGTTTTAAAAACCACCAAGGTTTACTAAGCTCCAGCGGCCCGGATGGAAGCGGCAGCCCGCAGCGAGGGAAGAATGACCGAAGCGAGGACTACAGCGGACAGCCGGAAATGCCCGCCCGAATGATGATCTGCCGGGTTTCAAACCAGGGCATCGTCCGATAGAGGATACGTCCCCGGAAAAACAAGGTGGAAGCGAAAAAACCATTGAAGGCCAGGAGGACTCTCGAAAAAGAGTGTTATCGCCATTTTTTATTTGGCGATTGGATAAAAAAGGTGGCATCCATGATTTTTTGAAAAAATCTCATAGGTTGCGTCCACTTTCTTTTATACCAATTTAATCATGTCTCGTTTAACCTTATTAGCCTTACTGTTTTTCCATGTATTTTGGGATGTCTGCGCACAAGTCGATTTCCGGAAAGAAACGATTAATTTCCAGCCCCCAAACCGTTTCAATGACGGCGACAGCACCAACGATTTCGGTGAATTCCAATCTGGTGAGCTGGTTGTTTTCTCTTGCGGCCAATCTGAAAACGGACAGAACCCAATGGCAGCGCATATTCAATACCGGGGGAGTTAAAGTGCGGACAAAAAAAGTAGTTTTACACCCGGATTTGGTCGGGATACAGATGGTTTGATTCATAAAAACCGGACTGCATTTGAGCAAATCCTCGATACCGAAGGCAAACAAGTGCTTCATTCTTCAAAAATCATTTTCCAGTAATTACCTGACTTACCGTTTTTTAAAACCATGCTTAAGTTAAAAATGACCTTCGTCTGGGTGATGTTCTTCGCCTCCCAGGCCTGGGCCCAGCTGTCGACATCGCCGGCATTTCCGATTGACGGAGCCAATGTGACCATCACATTCAACGCCGCAAAAGGAAACAAAGCGTTAATGAATTATGCCAATGCGACCGATGTCTATGTGCATTGTGCGGTGATTACCAACCTGAGTGCCAACGGTGGCGACTGGCGCTACAACAAATTTACCTGGGGCGTAGTGAATACGGCAGCCAGAGCCACCCGCACTGCAACCAATACGTACACCTATTCCATCACCAATATCCGGACCTTTTTCGGTGTGCCGGCGGCTGAAAGCATCCAGCGCATCGTCCTGGTTTTCCGCAATGGAACCGGCTCGATTGTGGCCAAGAATGACGACGGAACCGACATGTATGTGCGGGTTCGTGCCACAGGCGTTCTGGCTGCCCGACTTACCACACCAGCGATGAAATCCACGTTCAGCACCACTCCGGAAGTAATAACCGCCACACTGGGAGCCAGTTATACCGTAGGCGGAACCGCTTCGGCCAGCACCAATCTAAAACTTCAGTACAACGGCGTTCAGTTTGCGAATGTGACCGGGACATCGGTTTCGGGCTCGCGAACCATTACAGCCGGAACACAGAAATTCAAGTTGATACCGAACAACGATGCCACCAAAGCGGACAGCTTCTCCTTCTTTGTTCCAGCCGCTACGACCGTTGCTGCTTTACCAGCCGGGGTTCGGGACGGTATCAATTATGTGAGTTCGACATCGGCAACCCTGGTGTTGCACGCACCTGGAAAAAACAACGTGATTCTGCTGGGTGATTTCAACAACTGGACACCGTCGTTAAGTCATCAGCTAAAAAGAACCGCCGACGGTCAGCGATACTGGATCACCCTCACCGGACTTGTTGCCGGCACCGAATATGCCTTCCAGTATCTGGTGGACAATTCGATTCGCATTGCCGATCCTTATTCCGAAAAAGTGCTGGACCCATGGAACGATCAGTACATCAACGATGTGGCCGGATACACCGTGTATCCCAACCTGAAAGCCTATCCCACCGGAAAAACGGACGGTATCGTCGGTGTTCTCCAAACAGCCAAACCGGCCTATTCCTGGACGGTTCCGAATTTTGCCAAACCCGATCAGAATAAGTTACTGGTGTACGAACTGCACCTTCGGGATTTTGTGAAAGAGCATTGCTGGAAAGCGCTGAAAGATACCCTCGGATATCTCGAAAAACTGGGCATCAACACCATTGAACTGATGCCATTCAACGAGTTTGATGGAAACAACAGCTGGGGCTACAACCCGAATTTCTTCTTCGCTGCGGATAAATATTATGGTCCGGATGTGGACCTGAAAGCCTTTATCGATGAGTGCCACAAACGCGGAATTGCGGTGGTGCAGGATATCGTGTTCAACCACGCCTGGGGAACCTGTCCGTTGGCACAACTGTACTGGGATGGCACCAACAACCGCCCTGCCGCTGGCAATCCATGGTTCAACCAGACGGCTCCGCATCCATATGGTTTTGGAAATGATTTCAATTTCCAGAGTACCGCTACACAGAATTTTATGCAGCGCTGTCTGGAATTCTGGATGACGGAGTACAAAGTGGACGGCTTCCGTTTCGATTTGTCGAAAGGATTTACGCAGAAAAACACCGGAGCCGATGTGGGTGCCTGGAGTGCATACGATGCCGAACGGATTGGCCACATAAAGCGGCTCGCCGACCAGATCTGGACCGTCAATCCATCGGGATATGTGATTCTGGAACACCTCGGTGACTGGTTCGAAGAAAACGAATACATGAATTACAAGCAGGGGATGATGCCATGGCAGCGTTTCGACACCCAGTACAGCGAACTGAACATGGGCTGGAGCGGAGCAGGACAGGACATCTCCAACATTTACTACAAACACAACAATAATTTCTCCCGACCACTTCGAATGGGAAATCTGGAAAGTCATGACGAAGAGCGGATTATGTTCAAGTCATTGTCCTATGGCAATTCGACCAATGCGGCACATAATGTAAAAACACTGCCGGTTGCAACGCAACGTATGCAGGCTTCCGGGGCTTTCCATTTGCTGATTCCGGGTCCGAAAATGATCTGGCAATTCTCTGAGTTGGGGTACGATCTGAGCATCAACACCTGCTCCAATGGAAGCATTGGTGTAGGTGATGCCTGCCGAACCGATAAGAAGCCGATCCGTTGGGATTACTACCAGAATGCCGATCGCAAAAACCTCTATAATGCCTGGTCGGCGATCATGAAATTAAAGAAAGCCTATGGTCAGGTATTCGCTCAGGATCTCGATGCGGGTTATGACTTAGGTTTGAGTATGTACAAGAACTACAGCATCACCAATGCCACCGCCAGTTTTGTGGTGATTGGGAATTTTGATGTGAATGCCGGAACCAAAACCATCAACTTCCCGGCCACCGGAACCTGGACCGACTACATGACGGGCAACACGCTGAACATTACGTCAACGGCCTGGGGCATTACCTTAAATCCGGGAGAGTTCCGGATTTACAACAACAAAGGCATCACCAAAACCAACCTGACGCCACCGATCACCAACAAGACGGTCTTCTTCAAAAAACCTGCTGCCTGGTCGGCTGCCAGAATTCATTTCTGGAATGCCATTCCGGCAAGTCCGGCCAACACAACAACCTATCCGGGCGTGTCGATGACAGCTGTCTGCGGTGACTGGTACAAATATTCCTTCAACAGCGTTTCTTCGATCAACGTTTTGTTCAATGACGGAATCGTGACCAACCAAAGTCCGGATTTGGTTCTTAATCAGGACACCGGGTATTACGACGGTGGCTGGCTTTCAACGAAACCATCGATTGGCACATTGCCGGTTGCGAATTTCTCCAGTTCCGCAACATCCGGCTTTGCACCTTTGAGTGTAAACTTTGATGCCGCCGGTTCCACATCCTGCACACCTCTTACCTATGCCTGGAACTTTGGAAACGGGCAGACCGCTACGGGTTCAACCGCCAGTGTGAGTTATGGAACAACCGGTTCATATACAGTAACCCTCACGGTTACCAACAATCAGAGCCAGACCTCCACCAAAACACAGGTAATCACGGTCAACAATCCGCAACCCGCCATGACGGTGTACTTCAAAAAACCAGCTGCCTGGGGAACGGCCGTCAATATCTATTACTGGAATCCAACTCCGGCGGGATCCATCGCAGGTGCCCTCTGGCCTGGAGTAGCAATGACGGCAGACTGCAACGGCTGGTATAAATTTACCTTTCCGGCTGCTGTTTCCAGTACCAACATCATTTTCAATGACGGAACCAGCCAGACCGTTGACCTCACAGCCAGTACAACTTCGTATTACGACGGCGCCTGGTTGACCACCGTACCAACCATCAGCAATCCAAAAGCCAACTTCACGTTATCACCTACAAGCGGTTCCATTCCGCTGACGGTAAATGTGAATGGATCCGGTTCAACGGTTTGCAATGGACCTCTTACCTATAACTGGACATTCGGAAACGGCACTACCGCTGCAACCGCTTCGGCATCTGCCACCTATTCAACGGCCGGAACGTATACCGTAAAACTCGTGGTCACCGATGCCACCGGCAAAAAGGACAGTACCACACAAAACGTGATTGCCAGCTCTACGCCACAGGTGAAACTGCACTTCAAGCGACCAGCGGCCTGGACCAATGTTCCAAGACTCTACTATTGGAGCACTACGCCGGCTCTGGCTTCCGTGGCCTGGCCCGGTTTGACCATGACGAGTGAAGGCAACGGCGGTTGGTTTGGCTACTCCATCGTGGGTGCGCAAACCGCGAATGTGATTTTCAACAACAATGCGGCTCCTCAGACGGCAGATCTTCTGGCCGTAACCGGTGAAGTTTGGTACGACAACGGCTGGGTAGCAAAACCAGCAGGATGGGTACGCATCGCAACGGAAGCATCGCCCGTGGAAGAAACCGCAACCGACATTTCCTGCTATCCGAACCCGGCTAAAAATTCGGTCTTTGTGCAGTTGAAAAACTACAACTCCACAGAGGTCCGCATCCGGATGTTCGATCTGAACGGTCGTGAAGTGCTGGCGGAAAACCGTCCTTTTTATGGCGATGTCATTGAAATTCAGCGGAATCCGTCTGTTTCCCGTGGCCTGCATCTGATCCAGGTGCAGAATCCGGCGAACGGAACGGTGATGTTCAGTACGAAGGTGATGTTTGAATAAGTCATTCCGGCACACACATAAAACAGCCCCGGCAGCGATTGGTTGCCGGGGCTGTTTTGTTTTCAATGACGATCCAGGATATAGCCGCTGTTACCGCTGTACCGCTGTTCGGAATGTCGCATTCCGAATGCAGATACCGAAGACACCGCCAACGGGCCGGGAAGGCTTATTTTCAAACCTCTTCAGCCTGTTCCAGTCTCATCAAAAACGGTCAACCATATTTAGGCATTGACAGTGATTAAAAAGTGCCGGTTTTTGCCACGGAAAGGAAAAACAGTCAACCATATTTAGGCATTGACAATCAAATCCCTTTGAACTTCATACTTTGAACTTTGAACCCTAAAGGCAGTCTTGTTTCAATTACCATCCGGTTGCCCGGAAAAGAAAAACAGTCAACCATATTTAGGCATTGACATGAACCAACTCTTAACCCATCTATATAACTAATTTTAAATTATTGATAAAGAATGATTTACATTTGGAGGACAGGACCTCACCCCAGCCCTCTCCAAAGGAGAGGGAGGAATTCAACCTTGCTAAGTTATCTGCCCTGAAATTGGTGTGAAGCACTCCCCTGACTTAACTATTAACTATTAACTATGTCAAGGAGGCAGCGCCCCAAAGGACGGTATCGCTCTTATTCCGCTTTCGCCTTCTCAATCCAGGCACCACGCTCGGAGGCCGGCATCGACCAGGGCGCTCCGTTGTTTTCCAGATTGTTGAACATCGAGTTCCAGGAAGCCGGAGCCTGGGTGGCTTCCATGATGGAATATCGTCTCATTTCCAGAATGATATCCAACGGATTGATCTGAATCGGACAAGCTTCCACGCAGGCATTGCAGGACGTACAGGCCAGGATTTCTTCCTGTGAGGTGTAGTCCCCGAGCAGTGACTTACCGTCCGTTTTCCAGTTCGGGTCCTTGTCCATCGCTTCTCCAATGTCGGTAATCCGGTCCCGGACATCCATCATAATTTTACGGGGAGAAAGCTTTTTACCAGTAAGATTGGCCGGACAAACCGACGTACAGCGTCCACACTCCGAACAGGAATAGGCATCCATGAGGTGTTTCCAGCTGAGGTCGGTGGCGTCTTTGGCACCGAAACTACCGGTAGCAGCCGGGGCACCGGTATCCTGCGCCAGACCCAACGCAATTTTCACTTCGGTTGTGATAGCATCCATATTGCGGATTTCACCTTTGGCATTGAGTCGGGCAAAAAACGTATTGGGGAAAGCGAGCGCAATGTGAAGGTGCTTGCTGTAGGTCACATACAAAGCAAAACCCAGGATACCGGCAATGTGCAGCCACCAGAGCGTACGCTCGTACATAATGAGAGAGCCAGTTGACCAGCCTTCGATCAGAAAACGGAAGAAATCGGATACCAGAAACGAGCCGGTAGCCGAATAGTGCTCCACCCCTCTGGACTGAAGAATGGCATCCGCCACGTTCATTCCCAGGAAAGCTTTCATTAATATAATTTCAGCAATCAGGATCAGGTTGGCATCCAGGCGGGGAAATTTGTTGAGGTCAGATGACTGGAAGCGGGCAATCGAAACCACATTCCGTCTGGCCAGAAAGACAACACACACCAGAATGACACCGACCGCCAGGATTTCAAAAAAGTTAATCAGGACAGTATAAAAGGACCCCAGTAGCGGAAGGAAAATGCGGTGGGTTCCGAACAATCCATCGAGCACAATTTCGAGTACTTCGATGTTGATGAGGAAAAATCCGGCGTAAATAATCACGTGCATAATGCCCACCAAAGGCCTGTCGAACATCTTTTTCTGTCCGAGAGCCATAAGCAGCATGTTCTGCCAACGCTCGGATTTTCGGTCTGAAATGGTCACATCGCGACCCAGACGAATATTTCTTGCAATAAATTTAACCCTTTTCGCAATCAGGAAAATCATGATTCCCAAAAGGATAGCGAATAAAATCTGGCTTACCATGGTGTAGAAATTTAGCGGTTGCAACATAATTATTAAAAACCATTTGGAGTTTGAAAAATGAACCATACTTTTGCACTCCCAAATCGGGATGGGGATGTAGCTCAGTCGGTAGAGCAAAGGACTGAAAATCCTTGTGTCGTTGGTTCGATTCCAATCGTCCCCACAAAATGAAGCCACGTGAACAACGTGGTTTTTTTGTTTTCAGGGGTATCAAACAATAATTTATTTCTCACTTTCTGGATGCGCGCAGAAACAAAAAAGGCCTTGCCCTAAAGCAAAGCCTTAATATTTTTATGTGGTAAGAAGATTAGATCCCGTGCTTCAGCAAATCCAGCAGGTAAGAGCCGTATCCGCTTTTCACCAAAGGTTTGGCCAGGGCCTCGAGCTGCTCCTTACTAATAAAGCCTCTACGGTACGCCACTTCTTCGATACAACCCACTTTGAGGCCTTGTCTTTCTTCAATTACCTGAACAAACTGACCGGCCTGCATTAAGGAAGCAAAGGTTCCGGTATCGAGCCAGGCGGTTCCGCGATCTAGGATGCCCACTTTCAGTTTGCCCTGTTCGAGAAACACTTTATTCACATCGGTAATCTCGAGTTCACCACGGGGACTTGGTTTCAGGTTTTTAGCGATTTCCACCACCGAGTTGTCGTAGAAATACAATCCGGGCACCGCATAATTGCTTTTCGGTTCGGCCGGTTTTTCTTCAATCGACAAGGCATTGTAGTCCTTGTCAAATTCAACCACACCGTATCGTTCCGGGTCATTTACATGGTAAGCAAACACCACACCTCCGTCCGGATCGTTGTTGGCCCGCAACAGTTTTCCCATGCTGGAACCATAAAAGATGTTGTCGCCCAGAACCAGAGCGACTTTGTCGTCCCCAATAAACTTCTCTCCTATTATAAAGGCCTGTGCGAGTCCGTCCGGAGAAGGCTGCACCGCATATTGAAAATCGCATCCCAGCCGGGAACCATCGCCCAGCAGTTTTTCGAAATTGGGCAAATCAGACGGAGTGGAAATGATGAGAATTTCCCGGATTCCAGCCAGCATAAGGATGGACAGCGGGTAATAGATCATCGGTTTGTCGTAAACCGGCATCAGTTGTTTTGAGACAGCCAGTGTGAGTGGATGCAAGCGGGTTCCGGACCCACCTGCCAGAATAATTCCTTTCATGATGAAACGAAGGTTTTAAAATTTGTCTGCAAGTTTTCAAATTCTTCTCAAATTAGCCCCACATCAACAACAAATAAAATGATAAAGAATATTGAGTCGGCGTTGGCACCGGCACCAATTGGTCCGTATTCTCAGGGAATCGCCTTCGGAAACCAGGTTTGGGTGAGCGGTTGTATCGCATTAAGACCGGGTGCGGACAACCTCGTTCAGGATACAATTGAAGAAGAAACCCGCGTGGTAATGGATAATCTAAAGGCAATTGTGGAGGCAAGTGGCAGTTCTATGGCTAAAATTGTTAAAACGACCATCTTTCTTACAGATATGAAAACCTTTCCGGTGGTGAATCAGGTCTATGGGAGTTACTTCGTTTCTCCCTATCCTGCAAGGGAAACCGTGGAAGTATCGGCTTTGCCAAAAGGAGCGAGGGTGGAGATTTCTTGTGTTACGATGCTCTGAGAAAGGTATTTTTTGCCGGACCTTACACAGGGAAAAAATCCACGGATTTGATCATTGGCAACCGGGGGTAAAAGAAATTACCTTTGAACTATTACAAAAACAGACCGGTTATGAGTGAATTCTTTACCCTAAAAGGCCACAACTATTTTTCGGCCTTCGACGATGCACCAGATGAAGACGATGATCTCGATCCTGAAGAGGAGGAAGATGATGATTTCGCTGATGAAGACATGGATGAGCTGATCTTCGATGAAAACGAAGAAGGCATTGATGACTTCGAAGAAGTGAAAGACATGGACGATATCGACTTCGATGACGAGGACGACGAAGAAGATGACGATTTCGAAGAAGAGGCAGACGACGACGATTTCTAAAAAAATACGGTAGAATCGAACTTCTCGGCATTACCTTTGTTATTCAGGTTATTAGGTTCTAATAACCTTTTTTTATGTCTATGGAAACCGTTGTAAAGCGCCACGTCAATTTATACACAGAAGCGAGTCCGAATCCGAATTCGCTCAAGTTTGTTGTCAATTTTCTCATCACGCCGGAAGGAAAGGATTTCAACTTTACCCGGAAAGATTCATTGGCACAATCTCCACTGGCACAGAAGCTTTTCGATGCGTTCGAATGGCTGGACCAGGTGTTTTTCATGAATAATTTCCTTACGCTTACCCGCAATACCGACGTCGAATGGTATGAACTGGTGGCCGAGGTAAAACCTGTTCTGCTCAGTTATTTTGAAGACAAGAACCCGGTATTCGTCTTTGCCAATGAGGCTGAAATGAATGCCGCTGTTGAAGGACCAATCGGAGAAACCGAGACAGAAAGGCAGATTATTCAGTTATTGGATGAATACGTGAGGCCAGCTGTTGAAGGCGACGGAGGGGCCATCTCTTTCCGCTCTTTTCAGGACGGTATCGTGAGTCTGGAACTCAGAGGTTCCTGCTCCGGATGTCCGTCATCCACCATGACATTGAAATCGGGCATCCAGAATCTCCTCACGCGGATGGTTCCGGAAGTGAAAGAAGTGGTGGCCATCAATATGTAATCATTCCCATCCTTATTGGATTTCAACACCAAAGCCACGCCTTGTTCGTGGCTTTGGTGTTTTACAAGGATTATTTTTTTGCACCTCCCGTTCTAATTGGGTGTAAATGGGTGTATAATTGGGTGTCGACATTATTTTCTCCTTATCAGGATCGAACCAACAACCCGGCAGCCCTAAACAGACAGAAACTGGTTGAGTGAAAGGTTAAGAGTGAAGGGTTAAGAGTGGAGAATGAAGAGTGAAGAATGACGAGTGAAGAATGAAGAGTTGTCAATGCCTAAATATGATTGACCGTTTTTCTTCATAGAAACCCTGATGTTGTGCGGGAAGGAGCCTGCCCTTGGGTAGGCCCTATCGGTAGAAAAAATCATTACGAAGATCGCAAAGTCCCCCTGGGGACGAAATATTTGAGGTGATGGGTCAGAGGTCTGAAGTTATGTGCAGGTTGTGTGAAAAGGGGGCAGTGAAAAAATGCAGGAACCAACGACCTTCCCGATTTTACATCGGGATGCTCTGTCCGAAAAAGTATAGATATAAAAAAAGGCCAACTCATAGTTGACCTTTAAAAAGAGCCTCCTGTCGGGATCGAACCAACGACCTTCCCGATTTTACATCGGGATGCCCTGTCCGAAAAGTAAGAGCATAAAAAAAGGCCAACTCAGCGTTGACCTTTAAAAAGAGCCTCCGGTCGGGATCGAACCAACGACCTTCCCGATTTTACATCGGGATGCTATGTCCGAAAAATAAGGGCATAAAAAAAGGCCAACTCATAGTTGACCTTTGAAAAGAGCCTCCTGTCGGGATCGAACCAACGATCTTC
>CAMCXM010000063.1 GCA_945883425.1 Spirosoma fluviale | reverse complement strand
AATCCATGGGAACTGCTTTCGGCTTCTCCCCTGCCCTTCGACCAAAACTGGCCAACACCCAAAGAAATGACGGAAGCCGACATGGACCGGATCACCGATTCCTTTGTTCTAGCCACACAAAACGCCACGAAAGCGGGCTTCGACATGCTCGAATTTCAGGCGCACCATGGCTTTCTGTTTGCATCTTTTTTATCTCCACTCACCAACCAACGGACGGATTCGTTTGGAGGTTCAATTGAAAACCGGCTTCGATTTCCGGTTCGGGTTTTCAAGGCCATGCGGGAAGTTTTCCCGAAACAAAAGCCAATGTCGGTCCGGTTTACGGCCTGCGACTGGGCAGAAAACGGCATCACTGAAAGCGATGTTCTGGCGATTGCCCGTGCGTTCAAAGAGGCCGGTGCCGATATTCTCAATGTTTCTACCGGAGGAACGGTTGAAAACCAGCAACCTGCTACCGGCCGGATGTGGCAAACGCCTTTTTCTGATTTCGTTCGCAATGAGGTGGGTATTCCGACGATTACTTCCGGCTTTATCTCGTCCATGGATCAGGTGAACACACTACTCCTGAACCGGCGAGCCGATCTGGTGGCGTTGGGAAGACCCCTTTTGCTGGATGCCTCTTTTGTCCGGAATGCGCAGGCATGGGAATCGGTTCCGATGGAATATCTCCATGTTCCGGAGCCGTATCAGATTGCGGTTCCGCACCAGTTTGCCATTGCAGCCGGCGAACGAAAAGCCATGCTGGGAATGAAAAAAGCCCTCAAGCCTCTCACACACAAAAAATCATAGCGGTTCATTTCAACGAATTCGAAACGATGAAACACTATCAGGACGATTTCTCCACTCGTTACCTGCCGGCAGCAGAAAGTCAGCCGGTGTATTCTTTTCTCGATGATCCGGCATTTGCCTGTCCGGCCGATGTGAACTGTGTGTCCGAAATTCTGGACCGGCACATCGCCGAAGGAAACGGTCACCGGATTGCCCTGCGGTCGGAACACCAGAGCTGGACCTACCAAGATCTTTACCACAAATCCAACCAGATTGCCCGGGTCCTCACGGAAGATGCGGGTTTTGTTTCCGGCAACCGTGTCCTGATCCGGTCGGCCAACAATCCCATGTTTGTGGCCTGCTGGTTTGGCATCCTCAAAGCGGGTGGAATCGTGGTGGCCACCATGCCGCTTCTCCGCTATAAAGAACTGAACACCATCGCCGAATGCGCCGAAATCTCCCATGCCTTTTGCGACTACCGCCTGAAGGTAGAAATGGAGTGTACCGACGATACCTTCCTGAAAACCGTCCTTTATTTCGACGGTACCGGACAAACCGAACAGGATCTGGAAGACAGGATGGCCTTCAAACCAACCGATTTTGACAATTTCGAAACCGGTGCTGAATCGCTTGCTCTCATCGGATTTACATCCGGTACGACCGGCAAACCGAAAATGACCTCGCATTTCCACCGCGATGTGGTGCTGATCTGCCGGTCTTTTCCGCCGTATGCACTGCAAATCAGGCCCGAAGATGTGGTCACGGGAAGTCCGCCGATAGGGTTTACGTTTGGTCTGGGAGGACTCGTTTTGTTTCCGCTTTACTATGGTGCGTCCGGATTTCTGATTGAAAAACCATCGCCGGATGTATTGCTGGACGTGATGCAGAATGAAAAAATCACCATTTGTTTTACGGCACCTACAGCATGGCGGATTCTCGGTTCCAAAGCCCGGGAATACAATTTATCATCTCTCCGAAAATGCATTTCTGCCGGGGAAGCCTTGCCGGTAAAAGTGTGGGATGACTGGTTTCAGGCCACGGGTTTAAAAATCATTGACGGAATCGGTGCGACGGAAATGCTGCACATTTTCATTTCAGCCAATGAAGATGACCAGAAAAAAGGCGCCCTCGGAAAACCGATACCCGGATACGAAGCCATGGTCTTGGGTGGAGATGGGAATCCGGTCCCCACCGGAGAAATCGGGCGGCTGGCTGTTCGCGGCATTACGGGTTGCAAATACCTCAACCGGCCCGAAAAACAGGAAGAATACGTACAGAATGGATGGAATCTCACCGGCGATTTGTTCCGTAAGGACGAAGATGGCTACTTTTGGTTTGTGAGCCGGGGCGACAACATGATCATTTCTTCGGGATACAACATTGCGGCCCTGGAAGTGGAAAGCGTGCTGATCCACCATCCGGAAATTGCAGAGTGTGCCGTCGTCGGTAAGCCCGATGAAGAAAGAGGTCACCTGGTTTGCGCCTGCATCGTGTTGAAACATCCGGAGAAAGCCTCAAAAGAGCTGGCCCGGCAGATTCAGGACTGGTTCAAACAGGAAGCCGCTCCATATAAATACCCCAGGGAAATTCAATTTGTGGATTCCCTTCCGAAAACCGAAACCGGTAAAACGCAACATTTTAAATTAAAAGAACTCGCCCTATGAATTTGGAAAACGCCTTCGTGAAAATGGAAAAAGTCCGGTTCCAGCATGTCGATTATGCCGGTATCGTGTTTTATCCCCGTTTTCTGGAAATGCTCAATGGTCTGGTGGAAGACTGGTTTGAGGAAGCACTGGACCGTCCTTTCCGGGAGATGCACAAAACAGGTGGCATCCCAACAGTTGATCTGAAGGTACAATTTCGCAGGGCAGCAAGGCTGGGAGAAGTGCTGAAGAAATGTCTATGGGTGAAAAATCTGGGGGCTTCGTCGGTGCAACTCGGATTCCGGTTTGAAGATGCAAAAGGTAAGGTCTGTCTCGAGGGCGAGGTCATGCTGGTGAATGTGGTGATTGCCGAAAGCCGTGACGACATCAAATCGCAGCCCTTTTCCCACGAAATCCGCAACAAAATGGAGCCTTTCATGATCCCGGATTCGGTGGAAGAAAATTCCTGATCTCATTCTTATCCAGCCATTTCGTTCATGTACGACTTACCAAAATTTAAGGCAGCTGCGGTTCAGACCTCACCGGTGTTTCTCAATCCGCAGGCCACCACCGACAAAGCCTGTTCCATCATCAAAGAAGCCGCCGGAAAAGGAGCCCAACTGGTGGCTTTCCCGGAAGTGTTCATCGCAGGATATCCGTACTGGAACTGGATCATGAGTCCGGTGCAGGGAAGCAAATGGTACGAACGGTTGTACAAATCCTCGATCACAGTACCCGGTCCTGAAGTGACGCAGCTTTGCCAGACGGCCCGTGAAACCGGAACCGTTGTTGTGATGGGCATCAACGAACGGGGACAAAGTCTGGGAGAAATCTACAACACCATCCTCATCATTGACGAAACCGGAACCCTCATCGGAAAGCACCGGAAACTGGTGCCCACCTGGGCCGAAAAACTCACCTGGACGGGCGGCGACGGTTCTTCACTCAAAGTGTATCCCACACAACTTGGTCCGCTCGGCGTGCTGGCCTGTGGCGAAAACACCAATACGCTGGCTCGCTTTACCTTGCTGGCTCAGGGCGAACTGATCCACATTGCCAGTTACATTTCACTGCCGGTGGCCCCGCCGGACTACAACATGGCCGAAGCCATCAAGATCCGGGCAGCGGCACATTCGTTTGAAGGCAAGCTTTTTACGATTGTTTCCTGTTCCACCATTTCAAAAGAAATCATGGAAGTTCTGAAAGAAGATGTGCCCGATGTGGAAACCCTTCTCACACGAAAAGACTCCGCTTTTTCCGGCATCATCGGTCCCAATGGCGCCGTCGTGGGAGCACCGCTGATCGATGAGGAAGGCATCGTGTACGCCGACATCGACCTCAACAAATGCATCCAGCCCAAGCAGATGCACGACATTCTGGGCCACTACAACCGGTTCGATATTTTCGATCTCCGGGTGAACACCGCTCCACAAAGGCCCATCACGTTTACAGACGGAAACTCTTCCTTCAACAGTTTGACAACCAATACACCAGACAAAGGCTAAATCCTATGGAAACCAAATTTGACGACAGCGTTCTGGGCCGGGCCCGGGTGGGAACGTCTCCGGAACTGGAGGCCTATTACAAAGAACTTGAAAAACTGGGTGCCGGTGCGTTGTGGACCGTCGCCAATGACATTGAGCCCTGGGAACCGCGGAGCAATTCCGTTCCGATGCTCTGGCGATATAAGGATTTGCGGGACCTTGTCCTCAAAGCCACCGAACTGGTGACGCCCGAACAGGCCGGCCGCCGGGTGGTGTATCTGGTAAACGACAAACGAAAAGACGTCAGCGCTGCCGTTGGCTGGTTGTATTCCGGTATTCAGGCCACCCTTCCGGGAGAGTCGACTTCGGCACACCGTCACCGGGCCTCGGCGCTTCGTTTCATCATGGAAGGAAGCGGAGGCTACACTGTAGTGGATGGCAATAAAATCAAACTGGGGGTGAACGATTTTGTGATCACACCCAATTCGACCTGGCACGAACACGGGGTGGAAGCCGATGGCAAAACCTGTCTCTGGCAGGACGGCCTCGATATTCCGCTCGTCAACGCACTGGAGGCCAACGACTACGCGGTGCATGATGGAAAACAAGAATTGAGTGTTCCGGTCGATTATTCACCCATGTCCTGGAACGGAGCCGGTCTCATTCCGGCCGACCGGGAATGGAACAAACCCTATTCACCCCTCTTCCGCTACAGCTGGGAGCCAACCTACGAAGCTTTGCTCAAAGCGGCAAAAGTGAGTGGCGGTTCAGAGTTTGATGGTCTATTGATGCACTATTCCAACCCGAAAACCGGTGGCCATGTGATGCAGACCATGGGAGCGTCGATTCAGATGCTTCGTCCGGGTGAGCACACCAAAGCCCACCGCCACACCGGTTCGTTTGTGTACCAGTGCGCCAAAGGAAAAGGCTATTCCATCATCTCAGGCAAGCGGTACGACTGGCAGGAACGCGATATTTTCTGTCTGCCTTCCTGGGCCTGGCACGAGCACGTAAACCTGTCCGAATCCGAGGACGCCTGCCTGTTCTGTTTCCATGATCTGCCTGTGATTCAGGGACTGGGATTGTACCAGGAACGTGCATATGGAGAAAATGGAGGATTTCAAATTCTGAATTGATCGAACAACATGAAACTAATTACCTATAAAACCGCCACTTCCGGTCCGAGACTGGGCATTCAACACCAGGACCAGATCATCGATGCCGAATCGCTGGGCAAACTGCTTTCGTATCCGATACCGTCCTCGATGCTGGAGCTGATCGACATGGGCGAAACTGCGGTGTCTGAAATCAACTGGATGCTGCAGTCACTCACACCTCAACAGGCCGATGCCTGCCATGTGGCCAAAGACAGTCTGACGGTGCTGGCCCCAATTCCAAAACCGCGGAAAAACATAATCGGGATCGGACTGAACTTCACCGAACACGTGGCCGAATCGGCCCGATCGCTGGATACATCGAACGAACTTCCACAGAAACCCGTCATTTTTTCCAAGCCACCTACGGCTGTCACCGGACCCGATACCGACATCATCCACAACGCAGCCCTCACCCAACAGCTTGACCATGAAGTGGAACTGGCGGTGATCATCGGGAAAACGGCGAAGAATGTGCGGAAAGATGATGCCATGGACTATGTGTTTGGTTATACCATCATCAACGACATCAGTGCCCGGGATTGCCGGAGAGCCGGTCAGTGGATTGTGAGTAAAGGACAGGATACCTTTGCCCCGATGGGCCCGGTTTTGTTGACCAAAGACGAGATCGCCGATCCGCATAATCTCAATCTGTCACTTAAGCTGAATGGCGTGGAAAAGCAGAATTCCAACACGAAATACATGCTGTTCCGGATTGGTGATCTGATCGAAGACCTGAGCACCGTCTTTACACTGGAAGCCGGCGACATCATTGCCACCGGCACACCAGCAGGAGTAGGAGCCGGCAAAACCCCACCCGAATGGATGTGGCCCGGAGACATCGTCGAAGCCACCGTCGAAGGAATCGGCACCCTCCGCAACACAATTGTTGCCTCATCTCAAATAACGAACTAACCCTTCTTACCATTTCCACCTACTAATTCCTAACTACCAGCTACCAGCTACTTACCTGATTACTGAATACTTATTACTGTTTACTGTCGCAAATGTCAAAACTCCACTACCGCATCGGCCAGATTGTGCCCTCCTCCAACGTGACCATGGAAACCGAAATTCCGGCCCTTTTCCGGGCTAGAGAATCGGTGGCTCCAGAACGGTTTACCTTCCATTCCAGCCGTATGCGGATGAAAAAAGTAACCCAGGAAGAACTGGCCGCCATGGATGCCAACTCCCTGAAATGCGCCATCGAACTATCCGATGCCCGGGTTGATATCATGGGTTATGCCTGTCTGGTGGCCATCATGAGCATGGGCCGTGGTTACCATTGCGTTTCGGAAGTGAATCTGCACGAAGAAACCGTGAAAAATGACGCCCCTGCTCCGGTGGTGACGTCGGCGGGTGCACTGGTAAAAGGATTGCAGGCATTGGGCGCCAAAAAGCTGGCCCTGATTATGCCCTACATGAAACCCCTGGCCGAAAAAGTGGTGGATTATCTGGAGCACCAGGGATTTGAGATCCTGGATTATATAGCTCTGGAGATTCCCGACAATCTGGAAGTAGCGGCCCAGAATCCGCTGAACCTGCTCGAAGTAGCCAAACGCCTCAATCTCACAGGCGTGGATCTACTCGTGGCCTCCGCCTGTGTGCAGATGCCGTCCTTACAAGCCATCGATTTGCTCGAAACCCAGACCGGCATTCCGGTAACTTCAGCGGCCGTATGCACCACCTGGGAAATGCTCCGCAAGCTGAACCTCGACACCCGCATCCCGATGGGCGGACGGTTGTTGTCGGGTGGGTATTGAGGGAGTGCAAAGAGTCATTTCGAATTCAGTTTGCTGGTAAGGTTTTATTTCATTTTGGCTGCTCCGGTTTTTGTCATTAAAACTCTTGTCATTAAAAATTTTATGCAGAAAAAGTTATGACTTGATTTTGTCATTAAAACGGCTGTCATTAAAAAAATTATGCACGAAATTTTATGACAGATTCCCAATGGAACAATTGCATTCCGGAACCTACTTATGGTCATCTCTGAAATGTTCGCTTACAACACGATCCTCTCTTTTTGATTTTGGGAAATATTCATCAAATTGCTACTTGAAACAACATGCCGAATCTGGCTATTTTTTTTCAAGACCATGATTACAAAAGAAAAGTTGATCGAAACGATACAACATTTACCAACCAATTTTTCAATGGAAGAAGTGTATGAGAGTCTGCTGCTTCTGGAGAAAATTGAAAAAGGACTTCAGGATAGTGCGGAGGGCAAGGTGATTGCAGAAATTGAGCTGGACCCGCATTTGCCTTCATGGTTGGTATAAGTTGGAAAGAGAACGCAAAGAATGTTCCCCGCTTGCCAAACACATCTTTGGGCAACTCCGCCGGGGTTTGTGTGTTGCCCACTGCTAAAGCAGGGTTTTGAAACAAGGCACCACGTTCCGCCTAATTCCTAATTCTCAATTCACCTCCATCCATCCTTTCCACTCCTTCCCAAAGCTGGTTACCCTGTAAAAGTAAGTGCCCGATGAAAGGCTGGCAGATGGCCAGTTGTTTAGGTAGGAATCTGTTTCGAAAACGGTTTGACCCCAGCGGTTGTAAATACGGACGGATACCGGTTGGTGGTAGAGAATATTACCCATTTCCCAGAGGTCGTTGTGGTTGTCGTTGTTGGCGGTAACCAGATTGGGAATAAAAAGAGGATACAACTCACGGCAGGCTTCAGGATTGGAAACAGGCGAAAACACCACATCTTTTCCAGCACAGCCTAGACGATTTTGACTTTTGATTTTAATACTGAAATCCTCCCAAGATGCCTGGGTTCGAGTACCCTCGAACCAATGCACGGTTAATGTCGAATCCGTCTCCTGAACTACTTCACCTCCTTCCACCTCAACAGTTTTGACTTTTGAATTAGTACTTATCACTTTGTATTCCTTCGTTTCCTCATTGCCCAGACAGTGGCCATTGTCGCTTGTCACCAGTTGCACAACCGGCAATGGTTCGACCACCACGGTGATAGTATCGCTGGCAGCCGAAGTACAGCCTTCCTCCGTCTCATGAATGGCCCAGTATTTTCCTGCTCCCGAAACCGACACCGAATCACCTGTCTGGCCTGTATTCCAGACTACAGAACTGCCAGTACTTTGAACTTTTAACTTTGAATTTTGAACTCCGGCACACACTTCCACCAATTGAGACGACTCTAACACCGGAGAAGCTGGTACTAAAACGTTTTTCACGCTGACAGCAAGCGTATCGCCCACCTTCAAACCACAACCCACGGCATTACTGACCGAATCCAATGAATACAAACCCGTTTGGCGGACGATGGTAGATGAAGCAGTATCTCCGGTACTCCAGAAATATTGATTTCCAATTACCGGATTCTGGACCTTTACAATGACGGAATCGCCTTTGCAGGGAACGGTCTTTTGGATGGTGGTAACTACGGGTTTGGCAGGAAGTGGCTTTACTTCGACCGATATGGTTTTCTCAAACACATCTCCACAACGGCTAAAGGCACGGCAGGAAAAGGTATAGTTGCCGGGAGCCAATTGCCGGGTGGAAATCTTTTGCCAGGTAAGGGTATCCAGTTTCACCGAAGCCGGAAAAGCCGGACTCACCGACCATTGAAAACGTTCTGCACCGGCCCCATAACCTGAAAGTTCAAGGGAATCATTTTGGCAAATGCTTCGTTTGTTGGCCTGGAGCTGCATGATACCCGCATTTCGAACCAGGGTTTGGTTGAGGGTGGGAAGGCGAATCGGACCTGTCATAAACTGTGTTCTTGGAAACTTTAAACCCTTTACCTGAAATCCACATGCCAAACCTTTTGAGTTTGGGCAATGGATTATATTAAAAGACGAAGAAGTATCGGCATCTCCATTTGAAACATAGATTTTTCCATCAATTGCCAATTGCCCGCCTAAACGACCTCTAAACGGAACTTGCTGTGTTGTAACAACCCCAACACGTATCTTGCTTTGGTTCACTTCAAGAGAATCCCAAACACTTAAATCATATTGATGAACAAATTTTGGCCTTTTATCATTCGGTTGTACTTGTGTTGTGAAAAAATATAAAAGTTTGGAATCTGGAGAAAATGCTGCATCACGAAACAAATAACTTCCTTCAGAAGGTAGATTAGGCAAAGAAAAGGTATCTGGAATCAGAATCACACTAATTGCTTTTCCAGTACTCCTGTCAAATCGAATTACTTCATGGCGGTTATAATTTCGGTGCAACCACGGGTGATACAATAACTCACTATTTGGACTTGATTTCAGAGTACCAAGAGTCTTTGTTTGTGAAGAAAATAGATGTGCTTTCGAATTGATTTTTGAAAAAACAGGATTTCCCCATTCTCCCTCATGAAACAACCATGAAACTAGAGTGTCTGAATGTAATTTTCTACTAACAATCCAATAGTCTCTACCATTCTGATGCAGCATAGGTGTCAAAAGGTTTTCGGTTTGGGTTGACTGAACCTGGTAGCGATTAGGGATCACCTGATCTCCCATGCCCGAGTTGAGGGATAGATCAATTTCAAAAGAACATGGATAAAACTCCGATTGGAAAGGATACCTTTTCTGAACAGGTTGAAAAATGAACAGCTTTTTCCTCTCTTGGATAATAAAATACGATCCATAGCCTGATTCAATAATACGAACACTGTCAAATAAAGGCTGCACACAAGGGTGAGGAAGTTTATTTAGGTTCTTGTCATAGACTGTATCCCGAGAAATGAGAAAATTAATTTTGCCATTTGAGTCGCACGTATTAGCATAGGTAACATCTTCAATCAACAGATTGACAGTATCTACTTGGATTGGATTCCGAGTGAAGTCTAATTTGTATTTTTCACCAAACAGCCAAACAGCACCCTGTTTTTGCTGTCCATTGCTTCCAAAGCAAAAAAAGAATAACCCTAGAAAAACGAGTATTTTTTGCATAGAGGTAAATAAGGACTGGGTTTTCACACCCAGTCCTTAATTAGCTTAGTAAGTAATCGACAATCGAGTGTTTGTAATCTGGCCAGCTTTACTACATCTTACAAGGTATAATCCTTGTGGTATATCCTTCGTACTTACCTTGATAATTTCAGAAGAAACAAATTGATGAAATACAGGCCGGCCATTTAAATCTACTATTTCTACAAGGGCTTCTCCAATTTCCTTTGAAATCACACCTATTGTAAATTCCTTATTCGCAGGGTTTGGATAAACAATGAGCTGGAGGTTTTCCATTTTAGTTAGATCTGGTTCATTTGCAATTCGGCAACAACTTACAAACCTATTATCGCAACTCGATCCACCATTACTTGTTGCTTCTATAGTTTCAAGCTTTAAATCAAAATTTCCAGATGGAGAAGTTGAAACTGATTCAATATGAACCCGAAATTCACAGATGGAAGTCGGAATTTGAGAAAGTTCATTTGTAACGTTTGAGCTAGTTAAACTGTATGTTGTTCCATTACCTTCAGGTGCACTAAATGACACTACTCCCCAAGTATTATTCTCCTTTTTATATTGAAAAGAAGTTGATACCGAGAACCCACAGTCTTTGGTGGATAAATAAATACTTGGGTAAAGCCCACAATATTTGCTCAGTGTAAAACTATGAAAGTAGTCTTTTTTGCTGTTGGCGTCCACATCATCTGTGCAATTCTGATTGATGGTTTTTGTGAGCGTACCGCAACAAGCACGAGGGTTGTCGCCCAGGGTAGTTGGATCGGTTTGGGTTAGTCCGGAACCCGGAATCGTAGTGGTCACGGTTGCTGAATTACCTGCACAGCTCCCGGTTACCACTACACTAAGGCTGTTGCCAGAGGTAAGAGGATAAGCGATATTGAAAGATCCTGAAGTTGTGGTCGAGTTATCGGGCTTTGTCCAAACGAATGTAGTTCCCGATGGAAATGTGTTCCCGATGGTAACATAATCACTGCAAATGTTTTGGGAAAATGTAATGTCACTTCCATCAATCACCTGAACCTGAGTCGTTCCAATTGTGTATTCCACTCCATCCATGGTCATTTTGCATGTGTAGGTGGTTGTGGTTTCCGGATTGGCAGTTGGGGAGGCTGTATTGGCATTTGTTAGGCCAGTAGTTGGCGTCCAGCTAAAGGTGGCGCCAGTATTGGAAACAAAATCGGAAAGCCATGTTGAATTCTCGTTAAGACCAAGGGCAACTGATACTGAAGATTTGACCATCTGGGAACATGCTGTTTTGGGCAGTCTGGAGATGAATAACTTATCGAAATAACTGAAATCCCACATGTATGAAGCCAGGTTGTCAAGATCACGGGTCGCTTCTCCTAACTCAACATACCAGAAGTTTTCATTGTCAGAAAAGAGTCCCGGCTCTCCGATATTCCCTAAATAAAACTGATCAAATGATCCGGTTAATGTATTGGGAATTTCAAAAACAGAACTTAAATTTTGCCAGTTGTAAAGGGAGTTTGGATCATTTGGTGTATTTACTGTAAATACAAATGGCAATTGACCAGTCGTTGAGGTTGAAGCCATAAATGTAAATTTTTTCGGTCGGAATTGTGCCCTTCTGGAATAACGGGCAGAAAAACGTACAACGTATTTTTCCCCTTTTGAAATGGTAGCATTTAGTTTTTGCCCTATCATTGTCGAGCTTCCCGTTGGACCTGTAAAAACAGATTTTGCTATGATCTTATCACTCCCGCCTGTTGGGGGAGAAACCTCGATTGGAGTACTGCAATTCGAGCTATTAGAATTTTCGATCCAAACATTGCAAGGGAGGTCGAAGGCACCATTGGTATTAGGGCAATTTGCACATGAGGATGCACCACTCAATGACAAATAACTAAAGTCGAATTCGGTATTTGTTGTAGTGGAACCCCAGTTTTGAATAAGGTTTGGATTGGCTCCGGTTCCGCCAAACGGATCAGAGGTTGCGTTTGTGGCCTCAAATGACCCATTGCACAACAGGTTGGAACCAGATAAGGTGCATGGAGGATCTGTAATATTGGTGAGCAACAAAGGAGCCATGGTGCGCCCAAATACCGGACTGTAAGCTGTATCAATTGTCACACAGCCTACCGAATCTGTAATGGTTACCCATGTATAATATTGAATACTGTCAATGATGGCGGAGTCCCCAATGGCCAGTTCATAAGACCCATCCACATTTGTCCAGCTGAAAGAATAAGGCCCATAGCCTGAAATGACCTTTGAAACGGCGTGCGCCACCCCATTTGAGTTGTCAATTCCGATTATGGTTCTTGCCTTGATTGAATCAATGTATAATGAATCCACCGCCGTCGTACACGTCGCCCCATTCTCAAATGTCCAAACTCCCCTGTAGTTTCCTGCCAGAGTTGCTGAATACGAAGCACTGGTGGCACCGGAAATATTGGCCCAACTTCCGCCAGACGGTTGGCGTTGCCACTGAATGGTTCCGGTAAGTAAACTGCTGTAACCTGAGGTAAAGGTTAGGGAAGCTCCTTCGCAAATGGTTGTACTGGAAGAGGTAGGAGCCGATAAAGAACAGGTGTTGGCTTCTATTCCAAATCCGGCAGGCATTAGATTCTGATCACTTTGCAGGCCGTGATTATCAGTCGCCACAGCGTTGAAATCATGGGTACCGGCTGTGGCTGTCCAGCTGTATGACCATGGACTTGCCATATCGGTGTACACCAAATCACCATCCACATAGAAATCAACATAGCTTATCGTGCCATCGGCATCTGTGGCATTCACTGTCAACGATAGTGGCCCTTCTGCATACGTAGGAAATTCAAGGTCGGGCGTCACGAATTCAATAACGGGCATAGTCCGGAATGAGATGGTTCTGGCTGCTGATGTTGTGTTCGCTCCATAAGAATCCGTCGCTTTGGCTGTCAGGCTGTATGAGCCCCCAACAGTGGGTATATAGCTAATGGAGTATGGAGAACTTGTTTTCTCCCCAACCTTCGTTCCATTTGCATAAAATTCAACCTTTGAGAGATTGCTTTCGGCATCGCTTACTGAAGCCTGAAAGGTAAAAGCCGATGCCCCTTCATTGTAAACACTGTTGTTGGCCGGACTGGACAAACTAATTGTGGGTGCAGAATTCACCAGAGTCACAGCGAAATCATCCAGCCAGAGACCAACAGTTTGAGTTAAGTTTTTTTCACCCCAAAGTACAAAATAGGGAGATCCCGTTGAAGAAGGGGTGTAGTTTACTGTAAATGTGGAGTAGCCTCCAGTCGATACATAACCAAAATTCTGTAAGGTCGTAGCCCCCGATCGAGCCTGGCTGGAATTAACGCCCAATACCAATTTTCGGGTACTGGCTGTGGCGACCGAACACTTTATAGAGAGCTGGTAAGTATTTCCACCTGTTAGGCTGACGGAAGGAGTTGCAATGAAATAGTTGGTTTCATTGATGCAGGATCCTTGTTGCTGACCTTGTTCACATACAATAGTGGAAGTGAGACAGCCTGAATTGCTCACTCCACCTGTCGAAACCCGGGACCAGGAATTGCCGCTGCCATTCACCCAGCTTTGAATATTGCTGTTGAAATTGGCGGAATACACCTGAGCCTTCAGGCCGTTGGATAGTAAAATAAACAAGAAGAATAAAAGGCCGGGCATCATACCTTTCAAAAGGCTGTTACCCAATGAAGAATAAAGGAGTTTTTTCATAAAATAGGGCAGGATAGAATTTAATGGTGAAGGACTTAAAAATTGGCTTTGTTGTTGGACAATAGATTTTATCCAAACATAAAATTTGCTTAAGATGATAATGTAAATAGAATGCAAGGATAGTTATCCGAAATATTCGGATATTGTAAACATGTCAGTTGATTTCTCAACTTCGTATCGGTTCGATGGTATCGAATCCGTCAACAAATTATGGAGTAAAAAATCGGGAAACCTCCTTAGAGCCTTAGGCAATGAGAAGTGTAGGTATCAGCGGGAAGATGTCGTTGACATCGGGTCGGGCTCGGTCATTTTTGTATATCTGGGAACAGGGAAAGATTAGTAAGGTGAACGATAAAATAAGCATCAAGCGTATTTTGTCTGTCTTGAACGACAAGACAAACTCAATTCGGTGAAACGAATTAAGGCAATGTGTTTTTCACTTCCAAATTTTGGGTGAATTTCCGGTGAAAACACGGGGAACCTGATTTGAAGAATTTGATCTAAACCACTGAAAACGAAAAAGAAAAAAATTTTCAAAAATTTTCATGGAACTACATATTTTGTTCAGGTTCACTTATATTTAATAAAATAGCGGCAACAGGTGTTTATCTACTTAAGTGTTGTTTACTGTCACTATATTGAAGAAGATAGATCTTTATATCTCGTATTTGACACCAAACACAAGTTCCCTGTTTCGATATCAGATTAGGCAACGCAATCAACATCATTTGGTATCAAAGCAGCAGTTGGATTTGCTCCATAAAAAACGCCACCCCTATCAGAGGTGGCGTTTCAGCTCACTAGCCAGAATTCAGTAGAATATGAGGATGAAATGAGGATTGGTGTCAGGAAAGATTTTGCATAATTTTTACCGCATAAAAAATATTATGCACGAAAACTTATGCAGAATTTTGTGCATAATATTTCTAGCATAAAAAAACTTATGTACAAATTTTTATGCACGTGGTATTTGATAGACTCCTGATCCTGAAGCTGGCTTACTTTGTGAATGAGGAGGAAAACCTCCTGCCTGCATAAAACACAAAGGCCCCGCTTGTGACGGGGCCCTAAGAGTTTGTGCAATATGTATGTTTCGGCGGTCTACAATTCTGCCAGACGGGCCTGAGCCGCTGTCAGAAAATTGTTGACATTCACCAGTTGAGAATCCACCTGTGCCTCTTCGAGGGCATCTTCCACGGCTGCTTTGGCAGAACCGATGCTGGAGGAGTTCTCCAGTTTGGCCAGTCGCCATTGCAAGCCCATGATGTCAATCTCCACCTTCCGCTTTTCCGGACCCGGACTGGCGAAGGTAAGAAGTTTGGTCTGGGACGATGAAAGATCAATTTCCAGGTTTGACTTCTCTGCCTGTTTCTGGGCAAAGGTCGCGGTGGCAGTATTGACACGGAGGGAAAAGTAACTTTTCTTGTGCTCCAGCCCTTGTTTGTCAAGGTTGACTTCAGAGATAATGGATTCGAGCTCTGATTTGTCTGTGATAAATTCGAGTTTAAAACTCATAGTTGTAGAAAATTAAATTGTTTAAAAAATGAACGAATAAATGATTCTGGTTTTCAGAACCGGGATCACAGATAATGGCCATTTTTCTGTGAACGGGAGCCGGTTAAGAATCTTGCCTCCTCTGCAATAATGCCCGGTGAATATTGGATCCAGGGAACCGGGTAGAGCGTACATAAGGTTGTTTGCGGGTTTTAAAATGAAGCAGCGTTTGTCTCTGCCTCATTGCCCGTTGCAAAGGAAAAGGGTGATTTCCAAACCGCAAAAACGGAATATCGCAACAAAAAGATAGGTCTCCTTAAAATTTAATTAAAAACTGGAAAAACAGGCGATTTTTGAAAATTGAAGTAAATGGTCGTAATTGCCTCTCAAAATTTTGGTTCTGTCCGTAAAATTATTTTAAAAATTACGGTATTTCGCGTCAAAAAATGACCAAAACTGACAAAAATCATGGTTTTATTTTTCGGTTGGGCCTCGAAAATGAACAAGGTGAGTTCAAAATTCAGAGTTCAAAGAGGAAAGTAAGGCGATTTTAGGCCTGACTGTTCTGGATTTTCTTTGAACATTGAACCTGCAACTTTGAACTCCCCCCTCCAGCAACCCACCCGTCTGACGTTCCGTACCGACGGGATGGCTTGCGAACCGGCTGCGTTGTGGTCTGGCCTTGTTGTGGTCGGTACCGAAGGTCATACCGCGACATTGGAGTTCAAAATTCAACATTTAAAGAGGAAAGTAAGGGCGGTTTTAGGCCTCCCACTTCTGGATTTTCTTTGAACATTGAACTTGCGACTTTGAACTACCCAACACTAACCCATCCCCACTATTCACTCGCAAAAAGGTCCGCCATACGGGCTTCTTCGGTGAGGAGGGCAATTTTCATTTTCAGAGCCCGCACCAGGTCATCGGAAACAGTGGGAATCTGATCCACGGTAAGCTCTTTCCGGTATTTCCACCAAAGGCTTCGTTCGGCCAGGCGATACGGGTCGCCGGCTAATGAGTCTGTAAAAGCAAGAACACGTTGGATACCAAGACGAACCTCGAGGAGCTTTCCGAGCTGTGCCTGCAGTTTCCCTGCCGATTTCCGGGCAAAGTCGGCACGGCTTGTCCAGTAAGTGGCATCCTGCTTACCCCGAAAATCAACTTCGGGCAAAGACAGGGCGCTGAATTCTGAAAGGCATTCGAGAAGTACCTGTAAAATCTGGCCTGCTTTTCCGGAAATGGTTCGCTTTCCCTGTTCGTGGTAGGCAATATGGCTTTGATCAACACCCAGATAATCGGCCATCTGGGCCTGCGATAAACCAAAATAAGATCTGACTTCTGCCAGTGTGGTGATTTTCTCCATATAAAATCGGTTCGTATTGAGTCTGAACGCAATTTGTCATAAAAACTCTTGTCATTAAAAATTTTATGCAGAAAAAGTTATGACAGGATTTTGTCATTAAATCGACTGTCATTAAAAAAATTATGCACGAAATTTTATGACAGATTCCGACCATTGGTTCGTTCTTTTCGGGCAACTGTCGTATTGATGCGTGGAAATTGAAAATGTTTACAACCCTGATTTAGCAGTGGGCGCCAGGGCGACACACGTATCTGGTCGGTGGGAGCAGATCTAAACCTATTCATATATCTCTTTCCTGTGGCCAGTGTCAATCACGGTTACAGTAAGGATGTGGTCTTCGATTGTGTAAATAATTCTTTAGTCGCCGTACCGGATGCGGTAACCGGGCCGGTTTGTTAGTTTTTTGCAGCCAGAAGGTCTGGGATTGATTTCCAAATCCAGAAGTCGCTTGCTGAGTTCCGTTTGAATGTCTGTAGGAAGTTTCCCGAGTTTTTTGAGGGCATACTTCGTGATGACAACGGTGTAGCTATTTCTTTGACTTTTCAAGTTGTATCAGGGCGTCCCGGAATGGTACAACTTCGTTTTTGTGCTTGATGGCTTTGTCAAAAGCAACCACATCTTCATAATCCTCAATAAGTTCCAGAATTTTCTGATAGTCGCTCATGGGAAGAAACACCCCGATGTCTTTTCCCTTGGGGTCTTTCACAAATGTGTGGTGAAGTGTCAGCATTGAAATGGGATTAAATCCAATAAAGAAACAAAGTGAGGCCCGGAATTTTACGATTGGTCTGCTACAGGAACAGTATACCGATTTACTTCAGATAACTCTTTTCAAAAATACAGAACAGATTTGTGCAACGCAAATTTGAACTCCCTACAATTAAGCAAACAGTGGGCTATTTCTCCGCCTGGGTTCGACTCAAACGAATCAACTAAGTTTCAATTCATATTAGCCTACCTGTAAATCCAGCACTCCGGATTTTCGTCTTGCTGCATCAGGCCTCTGTACATGCCTGGCGTATTGAATTCGAACGCAAAATTTCCACGGGCATCCAGCGCAATCACACCACCGCATTCCGGATCGGCTTTGTCAATTTTTGAAATCACCTCCCGGCAGGCATCGGCCAGAGAAAGTCCTTTGTAGGCCATCAGGCAGGAAATGTCATACGCAACGACATACCGAATGAAGGTTTCGCCCTGACCCGTGGCCGACACAGCGCAGGTCTCGTTGTTGGCGTACGTTCCCGCTCCAATAATCGGAGAATCTCCCACACGACCGAATTTTTTGTTGGTCAGCCCACCGGTTGAAGTGGCCGCTGCCAGGTTGCCGTCTTTATCCAGAGCCACGGCTCCGACGGTCCCGAATTTTTTGTTGTCCTCTCCCACCGCCACTTTCACATTGTGATCGAGCTGGGCTTTGTGCGTATCGATGATCGCCATTAACTGCTGATACCGGAACTCGCTGTAGAAATAAGACGACTCCACCTGTTTCACCCCGTGGCTGGCCGCGAATTTCTCGGCGCCCTCTCCTGTGAGTAAAACATTGTCCGATTCACGCATCACTTTCAGCGCCAGATTCACTGGATTTTTAATGTTCGTCACGCCTGCTACCGCACCGGCTTTCAGGGTTTTACCATCCATTATAGAGGCATCCATTTCGTGGCGCTTGTCGTGGGTAAACACTGATCCTTTTCCAGCGTTGAAAAGGGGATTGTCTTCCAAAACTTTCACCGCTGTTTCGACCGCCAAAAGCGAAGGGCCTCCGTCCTTTAATACGTTGTAACCGGCAGTGAGGGCCTGGGATAGTCCGTTTTTATACTGGATTTCCAGCTCGGGGGTCATGGCAGAAGGCAGGATGGTTCCGGCGCCACCGTGGATCAGAATTTTTATGGGTTCAGGCATTGGTTGGAAAGGTTGTCGCTTTAAAAAGGACCGCAAAAATGCCATTTCCAGACCGCAATTGCCAAATCTAAATTAGAATCATCTCAAAATCCTCATTCGAAATCCTACTCCGAGCCTAAATTGCTTCAAATCAGAGGCTTCGCCACCTTTTCTTCTGTATCCGTAGCGCTGCTACGAATTTCGAATAAAAGGTGCTGATTTTTTGCACTTTAGACTCTCGCTACGAATTTCTAACGCGGAATCTGAGATTGTACCGCCCGGATTCCGGAAAGTTTCGGTTTCGGTTGAAGAATTGGAATAAAAAAAGGAATTGTGTTTTGAGCCAGAGAGAATTAGCCGGATGAAACCACAGAATCCCGTCCTGAAGAATTCAACTTCATCATGGTTTGGAAACACATGGATTTCCTGCCATCACAAATCGCCATAGTCGTTGGGCATCCTCACCGGCATAATCAACCCCGATTCTTGTGCGGGCTTCAATCGCAAATTCAATGGGTGCCAAAGTATTTTCCTCCAGCCACATCCCTTCAGACGGTATCAAAAGTTTTCCGTTTTGCTTACGGTCAATGCCCAACGCTTTGGTTACACAACCGGGGCCCGATCCCAGCTTTGCATCTTTGACGCGGGGCCTCCGTTCCCGCATCCATTCGATACCGTCCGTTGGTTGAACAGCCCGGATCAGGACGGCATCGGGTTCTCCTTCCACATTGGTTACAATATTGAAAAGCGGATGAATCCCATAGCAAAGGTAGACGTAGGCATGACCACCGGATTTGAACATGGTTTCCGTCCTTGCTGTGCGCCGGTAATTGTGAGCATGACAGGCCCGATCGTCAGCTCCCCGGTAGGCTTCGGTTTCGACAATGATTCCTGAGGTTCGGATTCCTTCTGTTTCGGTGACGAGAATTTTTCCGATCAGTTCTCTAGCCAGATTGACCACGTCGGAATGGTGAAAAAATGAGGATGGAAGAATCATCGGAACAGAATTTTTGTAAAAATCAGAATCGAATCGGTGGAAGCGAAAATTTTTTTGGAGATTAAATCCGGAGATAATAAAATTGTTTTTTATTCAATTACCATGAAATCAATTTTTAGTCCCTTTACTGGCATACAGTTATGCCTTTTGGTCGGAATAGCGTTCCTTGTTCAATCCTGCACCCAAACTCTTTACTACGGACCCGCAATGCTGGGCGGAGAATCGCGGTATCAGGCAAAACCACATCATTCAGATTCCAGCCGATCTAAACACTATGTTTCAGCCGGATTCCATCACAATTTCAAAGAAGGATATCAACATGATGAAGCATCCAGATTTGGTACAGCGAATTATCACTTTGGATTAAGCAGAAAAAACTTCTCATTCACAGGTGGTGTCGGAGGCTATTTTGGTGATTACTATCCCAAAGCCTGGGATCCAACCTATGGAAGAAAAGAATTCTGGGGTGCGTCCGCCACTTCTGAGTTTCAACTGAATCTTCCTTTGGGAAATGATAACTTTAAAATCATCGGCTTTCGTCAATCCATCTTTTATGAGGACGGTCCGTATTATTCCTTCCGGAAAGAAGCCGCACAACGTTCATCCAGTATCATCAATTATTCCGAAAGACACCTGTTGTATAATTCCAGTTTTACCAGTGAATATGAAATAAAACATAATGCGTACCGGTTTGGATTATATGGTACGTTCGGGGTAAACTATGATGATCAGTATTTTAATAACACCACCGTTTCTTTGGGTGCGTTCTTATATTACAGGAGATTTTCAGGCAGCATTCAGATGACTGCTTCAGGCAAACAGGGATCAAATTATTTTATTGGGACGTCAATCGGGTTTTAAACCCATTTTAAGCATTTGAAATTTACAACGGATCCTAACTTTTTGATTTTCTTTTTTTTACAACCGCTTCCGTAGTTTCTCCAGAGGAGAAACGAAAGAGGTGAAAATCAAAAAGTTCCACAGCTATTGCATAAAATGGGTTTAACCGGAACCCGGGTATAATCATAAAAAAAGCCGCCTCGTGAGAAGCGGCTTTTTTGTTAG
>CAMCXM010000062.1 GCA_945883425.1 Spirosoma fluviale | reverse complement strand
CGGGAAATCGAACATAATCCCGTTTCGCAACAACGGTTGCAGCCATTCTTTCCGCAGGTTTTCAGAATTCCATGGCGAAATAGCCCCTTCAAAAACCGACAGATTCGGATCTGGAAAAACCAGATTCGGGTCGATGCCCAATACGTTACCAAAACCATCACAAGTTTTACAGGCGCCGTAAGAATTATTGAAACTGAAGAGATTGATCGAAGGCTCCTCAAAACTGATACCGTCTGATTCAAAGCGGTCGGAGAATATTTTCTTTTGCCCTTCGTGCCAAATCTGGAGGTAGCCTTCACCTTCAAAAAAGGCCGTCTGAACAGAGTCGGCCAGACGGAATGTTTCCTCTTCGGTGTGGTTGATGACAGCCCGGTCGATGAGGATGTACACATCATCTGTGACCTTTTCTGCTTTCTTTTTGCCCTTTCCCTCTTCAGGAAGTGTGGAAAGAAATTCTTCGGTGAACACCATTTCCTCTCCAACAACCAGACGTGGATATCCTTTTGAAAGGAGAATCTGCACCTCGGTTCTCAGCGTACGGTCCGCTCTGATTTTGAGCGGACAAAGAATCATGGCTTTGCAACCAGCAGCCAGAGCGTTGAGATAATTAACCACATCGCTCACCGTTTCCCTCTTCACTTCCAGGCCGGTTGTGGGCGAAATGGTCTTCCCGATCCGGGCAAAAAACAGCTTGAGGTAATCGTAGATTTCGGTGCTCGTTCCGACCGTGGAGCGAGGATTTTTGTTGCTTACTTTCTGCTCAATGGCAATGGCAGGAGAGACACCGCGGATGTATTCCACATCGGGTTTTTCCATGCGGCCTACAAACTGACGGGCATAGCTGGACAGTGTTTCCACGTACATTCGCTGGCCTTCAGCAAAAAGTGTATCAAAGGCCAGAGAAGATTTTCCGGAACCCGAAAGCCCGGTAATCACCACCAGTTTGTTGCGGGGAAGGGCAACCGACAAACCTTTCAGATTGTGGGCCCTTGCTCCTTTTATAATGATAAACTCCTTAGGATTCAGTTCATCCAGAGGAGCCGGAAGCAAGGTTTCGACAATTCGGCGTGCCATGAGTGAGAGATGTAAAATGAGAAACACGTGACGGCAAACAAATCCGGCACGTGTTTCAGGTTTAGTTTAAAGGAAAAACCGTAGGGCAATTCCTTTGTTTTGAGAGATTAAATTCTTTCCAGTTCAGAAAAGAAAAATGAACCTTCGATGGCTGCATTTTCATCAGAATCTGAACCATGAACCGCGTTGGCTTCGATGCTTTTCGCAAAGATTTTACGGATGGTTCCGTCTGCTGCATTGGCTGGGTTGGTTGCTCCGATGAGGGTACGGAAATCAGCCACTGCATTGTCTTTCTCAAGAATCGCAGCAATGATCGGTCCCTGGCTCATGTACGCACAAAGGTCAGCATAAAATGGGCGTTCGCTGTGAACAGCGTAAAATTTACCGGCAGTTTCAGAGGTAAGTTTGGTGACTTTGGCGGCGATCAGTTTAAAGCCAGCTTTTTCAATCATTGCGAGGATTGCGCCGGAATTTCCATCTGCAAATGCATCCGGTTTGATCATCGTGAAGGTGCGATTTGTTGCCATTTCTTTGTAATTCAGAAAGTTAAAATTTGTAGAATTCTGTTTAAGGCCGCAAAAATCGGGATAATTCCCCGCAAGGACAAATGCCACAAAGAAATAAATAACAATCATTCATCTTGAGAAAAGTCACAAGGTTTTTAATCCCAGAAAACGAATTAGAAAATCTATTCCGATCATTATCTGGGTTAATTGAAGGTGAAGGCTGATGAGGTTCCTGTCAAAATTGAAATTCGGGACGTCAAAAATTGAAAAAGCAGGATTGTAGCAAAAAAGGGATTAACGAATTTTACTTCTATTTCATTCAATCCTTTTTTCTGGGTTTATCAAACAGCCCTGGCAATGGCCTGCTTTTGGAAGAAGAGAAAAATGAGGATGAAAGGAACCAGGTGCATCAGAATCAATATCATCGACATTCCAAATGGGATAGAGGGACTATAAAAAAATGGGTTGGCGCACAGCACAATAAAACCTACCAGTAATGAAATCTGGAAGGCTTCCCAGGCCCAGCGACGGGAAATTCTTCCTAAAACAAGCAACCAGATACCGGCCAGAACTGCTGTACTGATGGAAAATAAAATCACCTGAAGGGAATTTAGTGGTTCACCAAGAACTAAAACTTGTGGCGTAATCAGTCCTGTAAGCGTTCCAGCTATCAAAATAGTTGTATTGATAACAGCAGATATAAAACCAGCCAATGGGGTCGCTTTTACAATAAGATTATGATTTCGGATTCTGTATTTGTTTCTGGACATAAGACCGGTTGCGGCCAGACCGCGGTTAACTTTTCCTAATTAGACAAGTTCGCCAGCGAGAGAATGACGTAACAAGTCCGTGTTCGAAATACAGATCAATAAGTTTCACTGTGATTCGTTTTTATCGAAAAAATTGTAAACATTTTCCACAACCCCCTTTTTATCAAGGATTTAAAAACGAAAAAATTTAAATTTTGGATAGAAGTTCAAAAGCCACTGCTGTTTGATTCAGCTTGTTTCCCGACGGGGATTTGATTTTGTCATTCGAGAGACATCAAATGCATAGCGCTGATTTCCTGCTAACTTCTTTCAGGCGGAGCCACAATCTCCTCTTATGCATGCATTGAACAATCCATCATGCGCAGCCACCTTTCAACGGGAGGTGTGAAATTTTAGGTCATATAAGTCCCGTTTTCCGCTATCATTGTTATTTCAAGCATTTCAAATCATCCTCATTTTAATTTTCAACTACAATGGAAGCGAATAAAGTCGACATGTTCATTCTGGCCAACGGCAAATTTTTTGAAAGTCACCAATTGCAAATGATCCGGGAAAGACTCCTGGCTCTTGATGATAGCAAGTGGGCCGTAATTCAGACACTTCAATTCAAAGATCCCACCACCTCCATCATTGTTTCCATTCTGGCTGGTAGCCTGGGAATTGACCGGTTCATGATTGGCGATACCGGACTTGGCATAGGAAAGCTCCTCACCTGCGGAGGACTTGGCATATGGGCATTGGTCGATTGGTTCCTCATTATGGATGCCACCCGCGAAAAAAACCTGGCCAAACTCCAGACGATGTTATACTAAATCATCGATGGGCAGGAACCAATTATACATGTTGCTGGCCTTCTTCTCGGTGGCCGGCTTTGCCTGGCTTGGTTACTCATTCGCCTTTTCAACTTTTTCGACCACAAACGATTTCAGCCCATGCCTTTTCAAATCCGCAACCGGACTCGCTTGTCCGGCCTGTGGATCGACAAGGTCCTTAATGACATTGCTCCAGGGTAACTGGCGGGAAGCCTTTTTCTGGAATCCTCTTGGATTTCTGTTGTTCGCGTTTTTGCTTACTGTGCCTGTCTGGATTCTAAGAGATGTATTCGTAAAGAGTGACAGTCTTTTCAATGCGTATTCGCGAACCGAAAAAATGCTTCAGAAACGTGCTATTGCCATTCCTTTGATTGGTCTGGTAATGGCCAACTGGATCTGGAACATCGTAAAAAACAACTGACGACTATGGAAATTCAACCCGCCGGAGAACAGGAAGCCGAAAAAGCATCCAATAGTTATCTGATGTCATTGGTGTTTATAATGGCTGGCCTGCCGCTGCCCATTGTAAATCTTATTGCATCTCTCATTTTCTATTTTGGCAACCGTAAAGCCGGATACTTTGTCCGCTGGCATTGTACACAGACACTTCTTTCCCAGTTTGCCTTATTGTTCATCAACAGTACCGGATTCTGGTGGACGGCTTCCATCATTTTCGGCGGAGAAGAAGTCACCTCTGCCTACATTTCCTATTTGCTGACAGCACTCATTTTCAACCTTATTGATTTTGGCTCCACCATTTATGCGGCCATTCAGACCCGAAAGGGCATACATGTAAAATGGTTCTTTTTTGGAGATTTAACGGATCGTTTATGCCCGCCAACACACCTTCCTTCGTGAAAATTCTGTTCCAGTTGCTCGTAATAGCCGGGCTGTTTTTTGCCACCTGGTTTGGGCTCCGTCAGATTGACTGGCTGCAAATTTTTCAGGTAGAATCGGTGAGCCGGAAAACCGAAGAAAAAATCGGAAACCTATCCTGGGAACTGATTCGAAAAACCAACCATGAAATCAAGACTAAAGAACCCGTCCGTGTTTTGGAAAAACTGGCAGATCATCTTTCAGCAGTTTCGGGAATTGACCCTGATCATTTAAAAATTCATCTGGTAGACCACGATGAAATCAATGCTTTTGCTTTACCGGACGGACATCTTATCGTTTTCTCCGGATTGATCCGCGACTGCCGCAATGAAGCCGAACTGGCAGGTGTTCTGGGTCATGAAATTGCTCATATCGAGCGAAAGCATGTGATGAAAAAACTGGCTAAGGAACTGGGACTGACAGTACTGGTTTCTGCCACGGCTGGCGGCCATCACAACAGCGAAATCCTGAAAGAAACCGTCCGTGTTTTATCATCGGCTGCCTACGACCGCTCATTGGAAACCGAAGCCGACCAGACTTCGGTTCAGTACCTCATCAAGGCGGGAATTGACCCAAAACAATTCGCCCGTTTTCTGGCCCGGATGCCAAAAGAGAAGGATGAGAGTCCTTCCGGAATTTTCTCTGTCAGCACACACCCAGATTCAGATGTGCGATCTAAGGAAATCATGGAAGAGATCGGCGATCAGACTTTCGAGTCGAATCCGGTTCTGACAGAAATGGAATGGAAATCGCTCAAGGAAAAGGTTTCAGAAGAGATTCAGTAATTCTCCTTTCGACCAAAAACATCGGATAGTTGTGCGTTTGTGCACTTAAAAAAAGCGGGCTGGAATTCACTCCCAGCCCACCAAATATTATCTCACTCTTCCATATAACTAATTTTAAATTATTGATAAAGAATGATTTACATTTGGCGGACAGGACCTCACCCCAGCCCTCTCCAAGGGAGAGGGAGGAATTCAACCTTCCTCAGTTATCTGCCTTGAAATTGGTGTAAAGCACCACCTGACTTAACTTTTCACTCTTAACTCTTAACCACTGACCCTCAAAACTTTGAACTTTGAACCAACATTACCTCAGTTCAAACTCATCACTTTGCGTGGCATCAGAGCTACCTCCGACACGGACAGTAAACAAGCCTTTCTCCGCAACAAAATTCATGTCCTGGTTATGAAAACGGAGATCGTTCGACGTCAGTTTGAATACGACAGTTTTTGTCTCCCCAGAATTGATCATTACTTTCTGAAATCCCTTCAGTTCATTTATCGGACGAGTCACAGAACCCGCCATATCCTGGACATACAATTGAACGATTTCCTCTCCATGTCGGGTAGAAGTGTTTTTCACATTCACCGTTACGTTCAAAGTATCTTTCATTCCAATGCTTTTGGCTGAAAGTTTGGGACTGGAATACAAAAACGTACTGTAGCTCAACCCATAACCAAAGGCAAACAATGGATCGTTGCGAACATCCAGGTACTTGCTTGTGTACTTGTTATTGGCATCGTAAGGACGGCCCGTATTTTTCATATTGTAATAAATCGGCACCTGTCCCACGTTTCTCGGAAAGGTCATCGTGAGTTTGGCAGAAGGATTCACCACACCGGCCAATACATCGGTCACCGCCCAGCCGGCCATTGTTCCGGGATACCAGGCTTCGAGAATCGCATCTGCATTTGGCAACACATTGGTCAGATCAAGCGGACGACCATTAAACAGAACCAATACAACCGGCTTACCCAGTTTTTTCACTTCCGCCAGAAACTCTTCCTGAACACCTGGAAGTTTGATATCCGAGCGGCTGGCTGCCTCACCTGACTGCCAGGCACCTTCACCCATGGCACAAATCACAATGTCAGAATTGGCACAAGCTTTTAGTGCTTCCGCAAATCCGGCACGGACGGTATCGTTGATTTCGCACCCTTTTTTGTACTCCACCTGACTGGAAGTGAGCGAACCTTTCAATCCGGTAAGAAGAGTCGCATTCTTTTCTCCTTCACCAGCAGCAGACCAGGAACCCATCATATCACGGGCTGCATCAGCCAGAGGTCCGACCAATGCAATTTTCTGCGCTGTCAGTTTTAAAGGCAGTGTATTGTGATCGTTTTTCAATAACACCATCGACTTTGCGGCAATCTGCCGGGCCATGTTCAAGTGAGCTGATGTGTACACATTTTTCTTTTCACGTTCTGCATCCATCCGAATGAAAGGGTTGGCAAATAAGCCAAGCTCAAACTTTTTCCGCAGAACACGGCGGACAGACTCATCAATTACAGAAACCGGCACAGCCCCGCTTTTCACCAAACCGGGAAGTCTCTGCATATACATACTGGCCTGCATATCCATATCTGAACCTGCGAGAATGGACTTCTTTACCGCTTCCACTGAATCGGCTGCAATGCCATGAAAAAGCAATTCCCAGATGGCGGTATAGTCGGTGACCACAAATCCTTTAAATCCCCACTCCTTCCGTAAAATCTGATCCATCAAGTATTTATTGGCAGTGGCTGGAATTCCATTCAGCTCATTGAAGCTGGTCATGAATGTGGCGGATCCGGCATCGGCTGCGGCTTTAAAAGGAGGAAGATAAACATCGCGGAGAGTCCTGTCCGACATATCAACTGTGCTGTAATCCCGTCCGGCCTGAGCGGCGCCGTAAGCGGCATAGTGTTTGGCACAGGCCATCACTCGGGTAGGATCGGATAAACTGGAACCCTGAAATCCTTTCACCCGGGCTTTGGCAATGAGACTTCCCAGATAGGTATCTTCACCAGCTCCTTCCATTACTCGTCCCCATCTTGGATCACGGGCAATATCGACCATAGGTGCAAACGTCCAGTCGAGCCCCATGCTCGATGCTTCCAGAGCGGCGATTCGGGCCGAGGTTTCCATGGCTTCCAGATCCCAGGAACAGGATTCGCCCAAAGGACTGGGGAAAATGGTGCGGTGACCGTGGATGACATCGTATCCAAAAATCAGCGGGATTTTCAATCGGGTTTCTTCGACCGCCATCTTTTGAAGTTTCCGCACATACTCAACACCATAGGCATTGAAAATAGCCCCCACTTTTCCTTTGAGAATATCTTCCTTGTACTGTGGGCGCATCGAAGCGCCAGTCTGATCCAAATCGCTTGTCAGCAGATTGAGCTGTCCGATTTTTTCTTCGAGTGTCATCAGTTTGAGGACGGAATCAACCTTAAAATCAACCGAACCTTTGGCAGGAAGTTTGGAAACGGATTTTGGAGCCATGACTTTTTTAGGAGCCTGGGCAAGTGAAGAAGTCGCTTCTGAAAACAGGCAGAGAACCGACAGGAAAATAAGTCGTGAAAACATAAATAAGGTAGAATGAAAAGGTTGGCACTGATCGGATTTCAGAAAAAGACAATGCCGTTTTGCAAAGAAAGGATTTTCCGGATTGGGGTGGATAAGGAAATTCTGAACTTCGAAATGAAAAATCCAAATAGTTAAATTCCATCATTTCAAGAATCGGTTTTAAAAATTCACAAATAGGTTCAAATTTGCAGAAACGATCCGTAAGAATGGGCACATCCACAATTCTTGAAACCTTGCTTGCCACACCCAATTCAGAACTGATAGTGGCTGAATACCATCGTAAAATTCAGGAAGAACGATCCCGGCTCAGTGATTTTATGAATCTGATTCATGAAAACATGAAAGCCGAGTTTATCAACGGAGAAATTGTAATGCATTCGCCTGTCATGGGGAGACATTGGGATGCCTCCTCAAATATCGCTGGATTCCTTATTCCTCATGTTAGGCAATTTAATCTTGGTAAAGTTGGAATTGAGAAAGTGATGATTGACTGCAGCCGGAATAAATACGAACCCGACATCGTCTTCTTCAAAAAGGATAAAGCGGACACCTTTCATAAAGAACAATTGCTGTTTCCTCCACCTGATTTTATTGCGGAAATCCTATCAGATTCTACCCGACAGAACGATTACCACGTCAAGTTTCAGGATTATGCGGCTCACGGAGTCACTGAGTACTGGATTGTGGATCCTGAAATTCAAATCATCGAACAGTTCCTTCTGGAAGGTGATCGCTATGAATTGAAACACCGGTTCAAGCACGACGATTGCATTGAATCTGTTGTGATTGAAGGGTTCCGGTTGGATATGTCCCGGATCTGGGGCTAGTTCAATTGAATAACCCGGTAACATTTCCATCTCTGGTCGATCCAGAAGGGAATTCGAAACTCCTCAAAATAAAGTAACCAATTTCTACACCAACGCCTCCCACAACACTTCCACAGGATGCAACGCCTGCCGCTGCGTGCCGTCTTTGATCTGGTGTCGGCAACTGGTATAAACACACATTGATAGTTTTAATAGTGATGCTTGCATGCCAGTATGAAAATTGATTCATCGGTTACTTTATAAACCAACCTGTGCTCATCCGTGATTCTTCGGGACCAGCAACCTTTATAGGCATGTTTTAACCCAGATTATGCAATAGGATTTAAATGATTGATTTTCTATGCTTTATAACCTCACCTAAATCCTCTCCAAAGTAGAGGACTTAAGGTGAAAATCAATCATTTATGAACCAAAATCTTTTTCTATTGCGGAATTTGGCTTTAAAGGTTCAGGTTTTCCTTTTCCTGTGAAGGGAGTTTTCGTGATTTCTAAAATAAAATCTGAAATGCGATGGGCAATTTTGGGATTCTCTTTTATCCAGTTCTGAAAATCAATAAAAGCATCCGGATCAAAATGAATGCTTCTCAAAACTTTAGCTGGTCCGGTTTTACCTCGATCAATCCATCCATTTTCTCAATTCTTTCCAACGCTTTGTCAAGACGCCGTTTGTTTTCTTCCGAACTGGTGATGTAATCAGTTGCATCCGATTCAATAACCTGAATCTCAACTTTCTGATTGGGAAAAAGTGATTTTAACTTTTCGATAAAATCGTTCCCCAAAGTCCTGGTATCTACTGAAAATGATGTCATAAAATTCTGTCAGACAAATTTAAGATTTTCCTAAAACCAAATCCGGATATTTTTTCAAACATCCTTATACCAAAAATCAATCAACTAAGCGGAAGACACCAACGCCTCCCACAACACTTCCACAGGATGCAACGCCTGCCGCTGCGTGCCGTCTTTGATCTGGTGTCGGCAACTGGTGCCGGGTGCGGCCACAATGGTTTCGGCATCCAGACTGTTTGCGTTCAGACAATTTTTATCTATAATCTCAAAAGTAAAATGAACTGGCAGGTTTATCAATCAGTGATTGATTTGAGTTGATGAAATTGGCAATCCTTTGATAAGAACCATTTCCAATCCGCAACCAGATAACTTTCGGTGGAATTCCATTAATAAGTAAAAGTTGATAGAAATCCTGATCTGCTGTCACAATACAATCTATTTGGACTGATCGGGTGTAGTTCCAGATTTCCTGGTCAGAAGCTTCAGTTAAAGAAACGTCCTTCACATGTTGCCACTCCCAGCCTTCTTTTATAAAAAGATGATTAAGGGTACGAAAGGAAATATTCTGATCGATCAGAAGTTTCATGCCGCGACAAAGGTCAGGCTTTGGCGATTCGCAGAAAATTCAAGTGCTGTAAGAACATCGGTTCGGGTTAATTCTGGATAATTTTCCAGAATTTCAGAAATTTCCATACCCGAAGCCAACCACCGCAGAATGTCTTCTACTGTAATTCTCATACCTCTGATACAAGGCTTGCCACTCCGCTTGCCGGTTTCCAGGGTGATGATGTCCTTGTAAATGTACATTGCAATGGAACTTTTTGTCAAAAGTAGAAATCAATGAGTGTTTATAAAAACATCTCCTTCAAAAAAACTCGTGAATTTCTTTTCAATTGAAGATTTATTCTGAAACTAAATGTTCCTGAACCAACGCCTCCCACAACACTTCCACCGGATGCAAAGCCTGCCGCTGTGTGCCGTCTTTGATCTGGTGGCGGCAACTGGTGCCGGGTGCGGCCACAATGGTTTCGGCATCCAGACTGCGAACCGTCGGAAACAAAACCAGTTCGCCTACCTGCATCGATACTTCGTAGTGCTCTTCTTCATATCCAAACGAACCCGCCATTCCGCAGCATCCGGAGGGAATCAGAAGTACTTCATAGTTTTCCGGAAGGGACATCATCTTTTTACTCGCCACCAGTCGACCCGCCGATTTCTGGTGGCAGTGTCCATGCAGACGGACCGTCCGTTTTTGCGTGGTGAAGGATGAAGCCCGAATGTTCCCCTTTTCCATTTCATGGCTGATGAACTCGTCGATCAGCAGGCAATGGCGTGATAGTTCTCTGGCTTTTTCCTGCTCAGCACCCCGAAGCAAATCCGGAAACTCGTCCACAAAACCGAGAATGGCAGACGGTTCCAGTCCGATCAAGGGTCTTTCCGATGACACAATCGGATGAAAAATCTCCACATTCCGTCGGGCCAGAACTGTGGCTTCTTTCAGCATTCCTTTGGAAAGAAAAGCCCGGCCCGATTCCGGATGATTGGTCACATCGACCTGATATCCCAGCTTCTGCAATAATGAAATCGCCTTGATGCCGATTTCCGCATCATTAAAATTGGTGAACTCATCCACATAAAACCAGACTGCACTCTTCGGCTGCGCAGGTTGCTGACGGCGCCCTGTTTTCTCAAACCAACTCCGAAGCGTTTGCGATGCCAGTTTGGGCAGGCTGCGGTTGGGCGCAAAACCAAGCCAACTACGGACGGTGCGCCCCAACACATTGTCGCCTGTTCCCCAATTGTACAGCGAAGGCACCAGACTCCCGATTGACGACAACGTAGAGAAATGCCCGATCAGCCGGCTTCTCAGCGGAACGCCGTGGTGGTTGTAATAATGTTGCAGAAATTCGGCTTTCAATTTGCCCACATCCACATTCGACGGACATTCTGATTTACAGCCTTTGCAGCTGAGGCAAAGGTCCATCACCTCCTTTATTTCCGGCCGGGCAAGGGCATCGGCTGGTGAGGTTGTCATCAGTTCCCGGAGCATATTGGCACGTGCCCGGGTCGTTTCTTTTTCATGGCGGGTGGCCATGTAGCTTGGGCACATTGTTCCACCCGCCCCCGGAGTTTTGCGGCAATCACCCGATCCGTTGCATTGCTCAGCGTGTTGCTGCATGCTCATCACTCCAAAATCGAAATAGGTGGCTGCCGATTTTATTTCTGCTTCACCGGAATAGCGTAAGTGGCTGTCCATCGGTGCTGTATCCACAATTTTCCCTGGATTGAAAATGCCTTTCGGATCCCAGAGTTGCTTGATCTGACGGAAAAGCTGGTAGTTTTTTTCGCCCACCATCAGCGGAATAAACTCGCCACGAAGTCGCCCGTCACCGTGTTCTCCGCTGAGGGAACCGTCGTATTTTTTCACCAGATGGGCAATGTCGGTGGCGATGGTCCGGAAAAGTTGGTGACCTTCTTTGGTTTTCAGATTGATGATCGGGCGAAGATGAAGCTCGCCCGAACCTGCATGAGCGTAGTGCACACAGTACAAACCACGTTTCCCCAGAATCTCGTTGAATTCGCGGATGTAGGCGGGCAGATCACGGACATCCACAGCGGTGTCTTCAATCACGGCCACCGGTTTGGCATCGCCGGGCATGTTACTCAGCAGACCGAGACCTGCCTTTCTCAGGGTCCAGATTTTTGGCGTATCGGCTCCCGTGAGAAGTGGGAAATGGTAACCCAGATTTTCATCTTTGAGCCGGGCAACCAGCTTTTCGGTTTCGGCTTTCACTTCATCCATCGTGTGCCGGGCAAATTCCACCACCAGAATGGCGGATGGATCGCCCTGAACGAAAAAGCGGTTTTGCTGTTGTTCTTTGTTATTTTTGGTGCATTCCAGCACATAATGATCAATCAGCTCGGATGCCGAAATGTCAAATTCCAATGCCACCAAATTGGCCCGAAGCGATTCGTCAACCGATTCGCAGTGAATACAAAGCAATCCGACATTCGCTGGTGGCAAGTCAACGAGATTGAGTTTGAACTCCGTGAACATGCCCAGTGTACCTTCCGAACCTGCCAACAGCGCACAGAAATTGAAATCCGGACCGTCCGTTGAAAATGGTTTTTGCTTCAAAAGCATGTCCACCGCATAGCCGGTATTTCGTCGGGCAATGGTCCCTTTCGGAAACTGTGAACGGATTTCTTCCGCTACCTCCGGATCCGAAAGCCATGCCTCCGTTTGGGCATAAATATGGTTGATCAGTGAACCCGAATTACCTGAATCCCGAATCCTTTCTCCTGAATCCTCTATTATTCCAAACCGGTGAACACTGGCATCACTCAACACCATCTCCGCTTCCAGCAAATGTTCTCTGGCCGAGCCATACACCACCGAATTGGAACCACAGGAATTGTTGCCGATCATGCCTCCGATCATCGCCCGGTTGGCGGTTGAAGTTTCGGGTCCGTAAAAAAGTCCGTAGGATTTGAGAAATCGGTTGAGGTCGTCACGCACCACGCCGGGTTGCACACGAACCCACTTTTCAGCCGGGTTGATTTCCAGGATGTCGGTCATGTACTTTGACACATCCACCACCAGACCATTGCCCACGACCTGTCCGGCTAAAGATGTGCCGGCTGCTCTCGGGATCAAGGAAAATCCATGTTCGGAAGCCAGCCGAACCAAAGACTGAATCTCAGTTCTGTCTTTCGGAAAAACTACGCCAGCCGGTTTTTCCCGGTAGGCTGAGGCATCGGTGGCATACAAAATCCGGGTGATGGCATCGGATTGGAACCGGTCACCAAATAGTTGTCTAAGAGCAGAATGGGCGGAGGGATTCAATTCGGACATGGCCTGCAAAGGTAAGTTCGTGACCGAAACAAAACCAGAGTGATTTGGGGGAGTTTTCAATAAAAAATCCCTTCGGTTCCGGTTTGAAGGAGCAGAAGGGATTTGTGTTCGTGAATCCAAATGGATTCAGAATTTCATTAGCGGATAAACCGACCTTTCAACTGACGGTTTCCTTGATTCAAAACCATCTGATAAACACCTGCAGGAAGAGTTTGAATATTCACTTCCCTGTTGTTTGACGCAAAAGATGTTACGCAGGCTCCATTGGAATTGAAAATCTGTACCTCCGATGACTCCGTTGCAGGAATTTGTAGAATGAGCTTGTCTTGTGTGCGATCCTGAAAGAAAAACACATTTGATCCTGAAACCGTTGGCTGGTTGCTCGTCACAGTAAAAGCAATCTGCGAACTAACAGAAGTGCTTCCATCCGGACGACGAACCCGGTAGCTGTAGTTTCCGGATTCTGTTGGCGTAAAATCCTGCGTATTTGTATTGGGAACATCTATACCGTCCTTCATCCAGCTTTCTACAAATTTAAACTGGGAGCGAATGAACGAACCTTGCGGACGTGGAATGGGAGCAGAGAAATAATTGGTTTGGAATCCCTTGACATTCGAAACACCTGCGGGATAAGGAATAACATTTGTAATGGCAGGATTGTCCAAACTCACGACTGTGATGCCAAGGTTGGATATATAAATGAATTTTCGGTTTACCGGATCGATGGCCGAACCAGCCAAACCAACTGAAGTAGCACCTGGAATGACACCAACCGTATCCACTGAGTTTGTGTTTTTATTGATCTGAATTAAATATGATTTGATGTTGCGGAAACCGACCGCATAGTAATAATCTGAAAGTGGATCGTGAGTAGCCAGCAAAATGTTGGCCAGATAAGCAGGTTTTGTGATGGTTCGGGTGACCTGCCCGGTCGCCATGTTCACGGTTTTGATGCTTTGTGTAGATTGGCTTGTTTGAAAAATACCCTCATTCGCAAACGCATCTGTTCCGTAGAAACCAACAACGAAATAGGGAGTCCCCAGATTCATAACGCCCTGGTTTACAATTTGAAATGTAACAGGTGAAATCTGAAAGAATTCTTCATCCGTTCCATTGTACTTGGTAGCAAACAACAAGTCCGTTGTTGGATTGTAGCTGAGATGTTTAAAGTTGCTGCCGTATTGAGAGGCTGTAACCACAGGCGTTCCGGTTGAAGCATCGATGGCAACCAGACCCTGGTTTGAAATGGTGTAATACCGGTTGCGGTATGAATCATAGCCGTTGGCCTGCGCTACAAGAAATGATGTGCTGCCTGGGATTTTACCAATCGAATCAACAGACAAGGTATTGAAATTGAGATTGGCCATGTATTCAGAAGTTCCGGTCCAGAAAGTACAATACACAGTAGGTGACTGAGCATTTGAACCGAAAAAAGAAATTCCGGCAATAAGACAAAGCAGAAATAGTTTTTTCACAATAGCTGGAGAAAGATGTAAAAGTAAATGGTTGATAGATAACTGAGCATAAAAACCCTTATGTGATGGAAATGTTTCATCAAACCAACGAATAATCGAAACGCTGGATCTTCTTGCCGACCTTAACGTAATAACCTATTGATCAGAATAATACACATGAACTTTATTGTAAAAAACTGGAAACGATGAAAGCACTGGCCTGTTCGGCACCACAAACCTGAATTGTAGCTTCAGTTGAAAAACTAAATTTTATAAAAGAGAAATCTACGTATAGAAATGGCTCAGGTTTTACAGGAATCAACTCTTTGGGTTAAAGTAAAACACACCGAGGCAACATCTGCCAAATCCTCAAAATCAAATCTTTACAATTAAGAAACAAATCGTTCGGAAAATAACCGTACTTTTGCGGCCATTTTTAGCTATATGCAGGCAATTCGAAACGTAGCCATCATCGCCCACGTCGATCATGGTAAAACTACTCTCGTGGATAAAATCATTCACGCATCCAAAATCTTCCGTGAAAATCAGGAGTTTCAGGATCTGATTCTGGACAACAACGATCTGGAAAGGGAACGCGGTATCACCATCGTTTCCAAAAACGTATCGGTCCGGTACAAAGACACCAAAATCAACATCATCGATACTCCAGGTCACGCCGACTTTGGTGGAGAAGTAGAACGCGTTTTGAAAATGGCAGATGGCGTTCTCCTTTTGGTGGATGCCTTTGAAGGTCCAATGCCTCAAACTCGTTTTGTATTGAGCAAAGCAATTCAGTTGGGCCTCAAACCAATTGTGGTTGTTAATAAGGTTGACAAACCAAACTGTCGCCCGGATGAAGTGCATGAGGCCGTTTTCGACCTGATGTTCAACCTTGGTGCGACAGAAGATCAGCTTGATTTCGCCACTCTGTATGGCTCAAGCAAACAAGGCTGGATGAGCTACGACTGGAAAACACCAACCGAAGACATCGTGCCATTGCTCGATACGATTCTCGCTCAGATTCCGGCCCCGAAATTCAACAGCGAAGGACCTTTGCAAATGCAGATCACATCCCTCGACTTTAACTCATTCGTAGGACGTATCGCCATTGGTCGTGTGGCCCGTGGTACTGTGAAAGAAGGGCAAAACCTTGTCCTCTGCAAAGTGGGTGATGTATTCAAGAAAGTGAAAGTGAAGGAGGTTCATACCTTCGAAGGTCTTGGAAAAGTAAAAGTGAACGAAGTCGTTGCCGGAGACATTTGTGCCGTAACCGGTATCGAAGGCTTTGAAATTGGTGATACGCTGGCTGATGAGCAGAATCCGGAAGCATTGCAGCGGATCGCCATCGACGAACCAACCATGAGTATGTTGTTTACCATCAACAACTCACCGTTCTTTGGTAAGGAAGGCAAGTTTGTTACCTCACGCCACCTACGTGATCGTCTTTATAAAGAAACTGAAAAAAACCTGGCACTCCGTATTCAGGAAACCAACTCGGAAGACAAGTTCCTGGTTTTCGGACGGGGCATTCTTCACTTGAGTATCCTCATCGAGACCATGCGTCGGGAAGGATATGAACTTCAGGTAGGTCAGCCACAGGTACTGTTCAAAGAAATTGACGGACAGAAACACGAGCCGGTTGAAGTACTGGTTGTAGACGTACCGAACGAGACAGCAGGTAAAGTAATCGAGCTTGCCACCCAACGGAAAGGTGAGTTGTTGATTATGGAACCGAAAGGCGATCTTCAGCATTTGGAATTTGAGATCCCGTCCCGTGGATTGATCGGTTTGCGAACACAGGTTTTGAACTCCACACAAGGAGAGGCCATCATGACCCACCGTTTCAAAGCCTATGCTCCTTTTAAAGGACCAATTCCAGGTCGTGTAAATGGTTCCCTGATTTCCATGGAAACCGGCCCGACAACGGCTTACACCCTCGATAAGCTTCAGGATCGCGGACGTTTCTTCGTTGATCCAGGCGAGGATATCTATGCAGGTCAGGTTGTAGGTGAGCACACCCGCCAGAACGATCTGGAGCTGAACCTTCAGAAAGCAAAACAATTGACCAACATGCGTGCTTCCGGAACCGATACCAACGTTCGGATTGCACCAAAAATCAACTTCTCATTGGAAGAGTCGATGGAATACATCCAGAAAGATGAGTATCTGGAAGTAACGCCAAAAAGCATGCGGATGCGGAAAATCTATCTCGATCCGAACGAGCGGAAACGAATGGAAAATAAGTCTGAAATGGCAGATGCCTAAAATAAAAAAAGCCACGCCGAAAGCGTGGCTTTTTTATTGGATTCGATTTCAAAATCTAGTCTTCCAACCTCGACCTCCAACAATTAAACTTGTTGTCTTCCTGACTTACCCCTCAAATAAACTCCTGCAAATACGGACCTCTTTTTTACGGGTTTTGCGTGTAGGAAGAAACGTGAGATCCCGTCCGTTTACACGGAGGATCAACTTTGACTTTCCCTTCATCAGATCCGATAATGCCATATAGCTCATGGCGGTGGAATGCCGGAAAGCGATTTGCTTTGATTTCTTATCCACATACAGCAATTGCGGTACAGTGGCAATGCCTTTTTGTGTCTCAGAAGTAGCGACCCAGAAGGAATCAACTTTCAACGAGGTTCCGGCATCATATACAGTGAAATTGGTATTCACTCTGGTGAAAACAGCCGAAGAATCGCGGAAACTGAAATCGATCATGAGGTGAGAATCATTATTTTCAAATGCCATGGGTTTGAGAAAATACTGCATTACCCCGGCTTTCACAAAGAACTCTTCTATGTCTTTACTGATTCCCTTTTTTGTTTGTGGCTTTACACCAAAACAGGAAGCGAGGCCAATGCATCCTAAAATTACCAATGCCTGACGGCTGAATTTACTCATTAAATGAAAAGCGTTTAAGCAAAGTGTTTTTTCCTGTCGATACGGAATCGACCAGGAGTGAATCCCTCGAGACAAGTGAAATACAATAAGGCGGGAAATTTCCGTTGTCGTGCAGTAGCTTAAGAATGTACCGGTCACTGGTTCGGCCAGCCATCCAGGAACTCCCGTTTCCATACACTTTGTAAGCTGAATCAAGACTGATTTTTTTTCTGAGATCCTTCATGGTTCCATCTATACAAATGGCCAGTACCAGATCGTAGCGAGGTGCCCGAACCAACTTGTTAACAGGTATCTGAAGGTCGGGATAGTGATTGATCAGGCTTTCATAGTCTTTAATGAACAGTGAATCCACAGACACATTGGCTTCCCCTTTTACCAGCTTAAACGAATGACCATACCCAAACTGGAGAACGTTCTTATCCTTCTGCGAGCAGGAAACTCCAAAAAAGACAAAGATTAGAGCCGGGATAAAATAAAAAAAGGGACGTGTTGAACGTCCCTTTTTTTTTGAGTTTCTAAAATTACTCACCTGTTACGATTGTTTCGTAAGAAACAATAAGGTTCAGGATGTTAGACATTTTAACGTCTACAGTAGAAATTTTAGAGATACCACCATTTTTAGCGGCAGACTTAATACTGGCATCAGCACCAAAGAACAAAATTCCGAAGAAGCCTGTTCCTTTAGCAGTTCCTACTTTAGATCCAACTGGATTGCTGGTAGCAGCAACCGGAAGGGTAAGTGAACATGATGACATTGAGCCCACAACTACTGCGGCAGCAAGAAGATTTCTGAAAACTTTTTTCATTTCGGTTAAATTTTGACAAACATAAATGCAAAAATTTATCCGGCAAACTTTTGATTAATTTTGTTCAGGTTGATTGAAAAAAATCCATCCCGTTTCATGGTTTACTCATATTGAACCTCCTTAAATCACCATGAATCCACGGACCTGCCTTAAATCTTCTACCAGATGAGTAGTCTTTTACTTACAAAACCCATCAAGGCCAAATCCTTTCTATACATCAGATTTTTAAGAATCAATCAGGCTAAATGGCTTTCTTCTATTTCCGAATTTCGATCCAGCCTGAAAACTGACGGTTTCCATCCGGATTTTTCAGAACGTAAAAGTAGATGCCAGACACAAGCTGCTCCCCTTTCCAGTTCAGATCATAGTCCGGCGTTGAATACACTCGTTTGCCCCAGCGGTCAAACACATTGAGATTCCAAATGCCCGGAAGGATACCACGGATTTTGAACCCGTCATTGAGGTCATCAGCATTGGGCGTTATGAGATTGGGAATAAACAAAGGATTGCCAATCCGCACCCAGGCAGAAGCTGAATCTTCGCAACCCAACTCCGAATTTTTCACCGTCAGCACAATCGGGAAATCGGCACTGTCCGTATTAAAACCTGCCTGGTAAAAATGGGAAGGCTCCTGCAAATTACTGGTGTTTCCGTCGCCAAACGTCCAGAAATATCCATCGGCATTGGTGGATTGGTTTTGGAAGAAGACGTCCAGACTGGTGTAATCCGGTTTTCCAGTGAAAGTAAACGCCGCTACTGGTCGGGGATCAACGGTCACCGTCAACGAATCGGTTGCCTGGCACTGGCTCGCCGGATCCTGCACCGTAACCCGCCATTTCCGGGTTATGGGTGGAAAGGCGAATGGTTGTGGGCAAATTGTACAACTCAAATATTGGCCGGGTAACCACGTGTATACATACCCATCTGAAGGGTTAGGATTAAGCTGTACCGAATCGCCCTCACACATACGGGCATCGGGCATCTCGAATTCAAAACTCTCCCGGATAATGACATTTTTGGTATCCACCTGAGGAAGTCCGGGACATGGATTAAGCAAATCAATTTTGATCGACTCCTCACCTTCTGCCAACGCATCGGAATAGATGGGAATGAAAAACTCTTTTTCCGCTTCTCCCGGAAGAAAAACGATGCTGTCGGGCACGGCTCCGTAATCAAAATCGGGAGTGGCCGTTCCGGAATATCGAAGAAGAAATGTGATACCGTCCTGAATCCGGGATTGCCTCACTACTTTCACAAATGCACCATTGCAACCTTCGATGGCAGTAGGGAACTTTGGGTATTCGTACCGCACCAGGATTTTGGGTGCTTTGGTTTTCAAACTTTTCCCAGCTATGAAAATACCGGCATCATAAATTGCGTCCTTAATGTCGCAAATGGCTAGTTTCAATGAATACTTACTGCAGGGTACCACCGCAATCTTTGACTCGAGCCTTCTTGTGAATCCGTCGTATTGCACGAAGAGATTGTCAAATGGAGTGGAACCGGTTCCGTTGTCCACGTAGTATTGAGAATTGAGACGATTGTTTACGTTGGTAACAGAAATGGTCTGCTGGGTTCCGGGCAGCACCGCCAGATTTCGTTTTCCGATAATGCCGGGTCCGGAAATAAAAAACCCGAACACATCGTGGTAATCTTTGATAAACTCAAGGTATTCTTCAGATCCAAACACATAATCAAAGGTGAGGGTATCGGCAAAAACCTCCACATCAAATTCAATGATGCAGGCGTCGAATTGTCTTTCATTTCCAACAACAATGGAAGCCAGATCGGGGTCCTGGTTTTCGTTTTTATTGTCCTGAGAAAGGGAGGCCGAATTATTGGGACCCACCGCATTTTTTGCTGCACCGGTTGTGATCACCAGACCATCCGTCATTCCCAACGTGCCAGTATTGTCGACAAAATAGCCATAGGGCCTGCTTTTCCCTGAAGGACAATCGACCCGGATATTGGTCACCTTCACTCCCGAACCCACCAGTTTTGTGATGGCTTCCTCAATGCTGATCTGGCTGTTCACCACCAGTTGCGAATACACACGGGTTGGAAACGCCAGTAAAGCGATGAAGAGGATCAATGCCCAATGGAATTTCGGGGTTCTGGTCATGCCACAAAGATAGGTTCAAGGGAGGACTGTTTTTCAAACTTCAGTACAGAAACGAGTGACAGTTTTCTATATTCCTTCCAGCCGATATTATCCGGATATATCCGGTTATAATCGTTTGGGATGTTGGATGAAAAATAGAAATTCCAGACATTTGTTTTGAAACCGAAATACCATGGAAGGTGTACCAAGATTAATTGAACTGATGGCCGAAATGCTCCAAGAGCAGAGGCAAACGAATGAGAAGCTTGGCAGCATGAATGAACGCATTGAATCAATGGATAACCGAATGGAATCCATGAACAAACGCCTTGAATCCCTCGAAAAACAACAGGCCAGCACCAATCTGGCCATCGGGGAATTACGC
>CAMCXM010000061.1 GCA_945883425.1 Spirosoma fluviale | reverse complement strand
GCGAAGTGCATCCCGAGCAATCCAACGTGCAGAAGGATTCTCCTGCAGCAGAATCCTCTCTGCGGTTTGAACGGCTGCATTTTTAAGGGTGCTGTTTCGTTTGCCAATTTGTCTGAGAGCCCAGTTTACCGCCTTTTTTACGAAGTTTCTGGGATCATCTGATTTCCGCTCAATCTGATCCAGAAAAGGAAAGAAAGCAGCATCATTCAATTCTTTTCTGTGAACCGCCATGGCAGCCATCATCACAAATCCAGCCCTTTTCACAAATTCTTCATCCCTTTCTGACAACGGAATCGCCATGACCAATGGAAATTCAGTTTTCACAAAAAGGTTACCAATTACCTGATCGCACAAATCCCAGGAATAAAAATCTTCGGTCCAGAAAATAATCTGGTCATATGAAACCTCTTTGGGAATGTCCACCAGTGAAGCCAGAATCCGGGCTTCATGTATTTCGGTTTCCCATAGTTGAAGTGCCAATGCGTGATTTTTCCTGATCGACCTTGCCAACAACCGAATGGAAGGCATCCGAATGCCAATTCCGTTTCTTGCCTCAATCCCAAACTGCTTACCTCCTTCCAGATAATCTTTATCAGCAAGTTTATGTAGTTCCAGAAGAATCTGGTGAAGATTTAGATCTGATCTTTCAATTGCCATGATTTCAGGAAATGAAAGTGAAAAGCCAATTAACAGATGGTGTTCTGAATTTTTAGTGATTCAGAATCAGGGGCATGTCCTTTCCACTTCCCATGATGATTATTTTAGCGTTGGGAGACAAGGCCAGTTCTTTCTGCGCTTTGATCATTTCATACTGAAGCTGATTATTGGTCAGATTGGTAGAAATGATTTTTTGATAATCGGCAATCCCTTGTGCTTCAACCCGCTTACGATCCGCTTCCTGCTTTTCTTTGGCCAGAACAAACTGCATTTTCTGCGATTCCTGCTCGGCATTGATCTTGGATTCGATGGTTTCCTTCACCGATTTTGGCAATGTGATATTGCGAACCAAAAGCTGCTCCAGCTCTAGTCCCCTTGATTGAAAGATCTTTTGAATGTCGCTGAAAATTCGGGCCTGAAATTCGTCCCGCTTGGTTGAATACAATGAGACCGCATCGTAGTTCACCGCGTTGTCACGGATTTTTGTACGTGTCACAGGCCGAACGATTACTTCTTTGTATTTCTGTCCGATTTCGCGGAGTACGGCAGGTGCTTTTACCTCCTGCACACGGTATAAAACGGTGAGGTCAATGGTCACTTCCAATCCATCAGATGCCAATACACGAATGGCATCGTCACCAGCCTGGTCACCTTCATCGTGAACTGAAGACATGGTGTAATTCTGTGTCTTAATATTGAAATGTTCGATTTTTACCAAGGGGTTGATAAAATGCAATCCACTCGGCAACGTACTTTTCTGCACTTCTCCAAACAGGACCTGAACGCCCACTTCACCAGGTTGTATGGTAACAAAACAGGAAATCATCACTCCAAAAAGTGCGACAACAACACCACCAATTTTGAGTGGATTCGAAAAACGGTTCTGAGGAAAATTGGCCCGGGCGAATTGAAAACCAGCAATCACCAAAGCAATTCCAATAAGTATGACAATCATAGTTTGTAAAAATTTGTTTGTAAAATTGTCACGTTTATCTGAATCCTGAATACTAAATTTCAAACATGTTTTCAAAGGATTACTCTCGGAAATCAATTCTTGACCAAAACTTCATTCTAAGCCTACTTGCGTTACAGCTTGCCGGTTGTGGATGTTCCAAAGAAAAAGAGAAGACCTACAGTTCTCCAACGCCGGTTTCTGTTTCGACCAAACTTCCATGGTACATTAAAAACTATTATTCTGAACCAACCGACAACCCAACAACAAATGAAGGAATCCAGTTGGGTGAAATGCTTTTCAATGAAAAAGCCCTTTCCGCCGACAATACCATTTCCTGTGCGGTTTGTCATGATCCAAAAAAGGCATTTTCAGATGGGCTGGTGGTCTCTAAAGGCATCAATGGAATTTTAGCTCCACGGAATGCACCCGGTCTTCTGAATGTTGGCTTGCAACGAAAACTATTCTGGGATGGAAGAGACACCAGCCTGGAACAGCAATCACTTCATCCGATTCAGAATCCCAATGAAATGAACCTGAGCATTGCCGATGCCGTCAGAAAACTGGAAAAAACTCCGACCTATCCCGATTTATTTGGACGGGCATTTGGTAGTCAGCAGATTACTGGTGACCGTATCGCGAAAGCCATTGCACAATATGAACGGAGCCTTATGTCTTTCAATACCAAATATGATCGATTTCTGATGGATCAATACACACCAACTGCTGAAGAAAAGTTGGGAATGGAATTGTTTTTCACACATCCGGATCCGTTTGCCGGTCTGTCAGGATTACGGGGAGGCAATTGTGGGGATTGTCATTTGCAGCAAACACTCACCGGGAAACCGAATGGATTTGAATCGTTTCACAATACGGGATTATTGGAAACAGGAGGAACTGAAATCGGATTACAGAAGGTGACAGGGCAGGCCTCCGATTTCGGAAGATTCAAAACGCCCTCTCTTCGAAACATTGCCTTAACAGCTCCCTACATGCACAATGGCAAATTTGCTACATTGGAAGATGTCCTGGACCATTACAACAGTGAGGATCTATTCGGAAAGCCCAATGTTGACATCCTCATACAAAAAGGAACCAACCAGAAATTCGGGCAGAGTCTGATGCTGACAGCCAGTGAAAAGAAAGCCATTGTTGCATTCCTTCACATGCTTACAGACAGCACTTATATTCCCTGAACCTTTGATAAAATTCGTTTTTGGGGAGAAAACTCTTCCTGAGATCGTATCTGGATATTCCGAATTCCCGGGTGACCGGGATGAATTAACAGATTCAGGTCTTTAGGCATCAGCACAGAAGGAACCAACATAGCTGGAAATTCCGCCTTCTGCAAGAAATCGGACCCCATAGATCTGATTTGTGTTGGGGCAGGGTATTCGTTCCAGTTGGGTGGAAATTCAGAAACCGTCGGTTGAAAAATACCTTCTAATTCGATCTCAATCGTCAACAGACTCAAAGGCATGCGGGATGGAAAATCTGATAAATGACCCAACGTTTCTAACAAGGACAGCGAGGCATTGGTTGCCGTATAGAGCATTCTTTCACCCTTAAAATTCCAGCGACCACCATATAGAAAGGCGCCTTCACCGCTGAGATCATCGGCAAATTCAGGATTGCAAAGCCGGTAAACCAACATCAGGCAAAAACACCATGTTGAATACGACCGAGCTCATCCATTAGAAAATGAATACCGAAGGATGTATCCAGAAACTCTTTGGGAGCTTTCATTCCGAGGGATGGGATTGGGGAAGACATATACGATTTAAAATCTTCGAGTGACCCAAACACATCCCTGCCTTTTTCGTAAAGAAACCCAATTTCAATTGCCCTCTCGGAAGGCTCCGGATCTAAGCGGGTTTCAGGAGAATAATTGCGAAGTGTACGCTCATTGAGATGCATGTAGGAGGCCATTTCATGAAGCGAAAGACCTGTAACTTCGAGGAGATCACTGAGAGACTTTCTTGTGATTCCTGCCTTTATCAGGGAAATCAAAGATGAAAATTCGGAAGGAGCAATACGTGAGCTGCTGTTTTTTGCGATACTTCCTGAAATCAGGAAAGGCTTAAAAGCAGGCTCAGTAACATATTGCACATGGACATCGGAAGCGATATCAGGCAGCATCGAGGTTTCTTTCTTTAATTTTCCCATACACAAAGGAAAATAATCCAAGAAAATATTCCAAATATATCGGAATATTTTCCTACATATTTCTTCTATATTGTCCTCCTACCTGGTAAAGGGCATTTGAAATCTGACCCAAAGAGCAATATTTCACTGTTTCCATCAGCTCATTGAAAATATTACCATTGGTGATGGCCACACTTTGAAGATCCTGCAATGCCTTCTGACTCCGTCCTTCATTTCGTTGGTGGAAATCCGAAAGACTGGAAATGGCATATTCTCTTTCTTCAACCGTACTTCGGATCACTTCTTCCGGAATCACCGTTTTCGATCCTTCCGCACTCAGGAATGTGTTCACTCCAATAATCGGAAGAGAACCGTCGTGCTTCATGGTTTCATAATACAACGACTCTTCCTGGATTTTGGAACGCTGATACATACGTTCCATGGCGCCCAACACTCCTCCCCGATCGGAAATCTTCTTGAATTCTTCCAGAACCGCTTCTTCCACCAGATCAGTCAACTCTTCAATGATGAAAGAGCCTTGCAATGGATTTTCATTTTTAGCAAGTCCCAATTCATGATTGATAATTAGCTGAATGGCCATCGCTCTTCGGACCGATTCTTCAGTTGGAGTGGTTATGGCCTCGTCATACGCATTGGTATGGAGTGAATTACAGTTGTCGTAAATCGCATACAAAGCCTGAAGCGTAGTACGGATGTCATTGAAACTGATCTCCTGAGCATGGAGACTTCGTCCGGAAGTCTGAATGTGATACTTCAGTTTCTGGCTGCGGTCGTTTCCTTTGTATTTGTGACGAATGGCTTTGGCCCAGATCCGGCGTGCAACTCGTCCGATAACGGCATATTCTGCATCCACACCGTTTGAGAAAAAGAACGACAAATTCGGTGCGAAGTCGTCAATGTTCATTCCACGGCTCAGATAATATTCCACAAACGTGAAACCATTGGACAGCGTAAATGCCAGTTGCGTAATCGGATTGGCACCAGCCTCTGCAATGTGGTATCCCGAAATGGAGACCGAATAAAAATTCCGTACTTCCCTTTCGATGAAATATTGCTGAATATCTCCCATCATCCGCAAGGCAAATTCAGTGGAGAAAATACAGGTATTCTGTGCCTGGTCTTCTTTCAGAATATCGGCTTGAACGGTTCCGCGGACAGAGCTTAAGGTTTTGGCTTTGATTTTCTGATACACATCAGCAGGCAATACCTGATCACCGGAAACGCCCAAAAGCATAAGTCCCAAACCGTCATTGGTTTCCGGAATTTCATTCTGATAGGTTGGCTGGGGTTTGTCTTTGAAAATAGCCTTCAGTTTTTCTTTGACTTCCTGTTCCAGACCGTTTTCCCGAATGTACAATTCGCACTGCTGATCAATCGCCCCATTCATAAAGAAGGCAAGAAGAATGGGCGCAGGTCCGTTGATGGTCATCGAAACCGATGTGGCCGGATGGCAGAGATTGAAACCGGAGTACAGTTTTTTCGCATCCTCGAGCGTCGCAATGCTGACACCGGAGTTTCCGATTTTACCGTAGATATCAGGACGGTGCGCCGGGTCCTCTCCATACAAAGTAACGGAATCAAAGGCCGTGGACAAACGCTTGGCAGGCATCCCTTTACTCACATAGTGAAATCGCTTGTTGGTTCGTTCTGGTCCACCTTCACCGGCAAACATACGGGTAGGGTCCTCTCCTTCGCGTTTCAACGGAAACACACCGGCAGCATATGGGAATTTTCCCGGGACGTTTTCGGTGAATCGCCAACGAAGAATATCACCCCAATCATTAAACCTTGGCATCGACACTTTCGGGATTCGTGTGCCTGAAAGCGTTGTCGTGTACAGATCCTGACGAATTTCTTTGTCTCTCACTTTATACACAAACTGGTCGGCTTTGTACTTGGTGAGCAGGTATTTATAATTCTGAATAACCGAACGGCACTCACCTGACAATTCGTTTTCTGTTTTGGTATAAAGCTCCTCCAAAGAAGCAATCACCTGCTCATCCACTGTCGACTTGGAACGTTTGTCCTTCAGACTTTCCAGCGTTCCCTGAATCTGATACATCCGTCTGGCAATGCTGGATTGTTCATCCACATAATCCTGATACATGCGATTGAGTTCAGCAATTTCGGCCAGGTAACGACTGCGATCAGGAGGAATGATAAAACTTCGTCCCAGCTTTTCCGGCAGAATGAGGTATTGCTGATTTTCGGCACCCAACTTTTTCCCTGCCTTAGTTTCAATTTTCTCAATCAGTACCTGAAACAAACGATTCACTCCCGGATCATTAAACTGAGAGGCCACAGAACCAATAATCGGAAGATCTTCATCTTTTGCATCCCAGAAATTATGGTTTCGCTTGTATTGTTTGCGAACATCCCGCAAGGCATCTTCTGAACCTCGCTTATCAAATTTATTGATGGAAATTACGTCAGCAAAATCAAGCATATCGATTTTCTCCAACTGAGTCGCTGCTCCATATTCAGACGTCATCACATAAAGTGAAACATCCGAATGCTCAATGATCTCAGTATCCGACTGGCCAATTCCGGACGTTTCCACAATCACCAGATCATATTTGGCTGCTTTGCAAATATTGATGGCATCCTGCACATACCGGCTCAAAGCCAGATTGCTTTGACGAGTCGCCAAACTCCGCATGTAAATCCGTGGATGGTTGATGGCATTCATCCGGATACGGTCACCGAGAAGGGCACCGCCTGTTTTTCGTTTGGAAGGATCCACCGAAATCAACGCCATGGTGGCATCTTCGTAATGAAGCAAAAACCGACGAACCAGTTCATCAATGAGACTCGATTTCCCTGCACCCCCAGTTCCGGTAATTCCCAAAACCGGCACGTGACCTTCTTTAATTTTCGATTCAAGTCGTGCCTGCAAAATATTGGCCATTTCAGGCTCGTTTTCAGCCAGTGAAATCAATCGCCCCAGAATCCGGGGATCTTTGTTTTCCAGCTGATCAACGGCGGTCTCGATAAAGTCGGGTTCATCATCTACATCACCAACCAGTTGTGCCACAGGCAAAGGCAAACGGCTCGTAGGGAAATCGCACCTCTCCAGAACATCGTTGATCATCCCCTGAAGACCCATCGCCATGCCATCATCCGGAGAATAAATCCGGGAAATTCCATACTCCTGAAGTTCCTGAATTTCAGTCGGAAGTATGGTTCCACCTCCACCACCAAAGATTTTTACATGGCCACAACCCTGTTCTTTGAGAAGGTCGTACATGTATTTGAAATACTCCACATGCCCACCCTGATAACTGGTGATGGCAATTCCCTGGGCATCTTCCTGAATGGCGCAATTCACAATTTCCTGAACCGAGCGGTTATGACCCAGATGGATCACTTCAGCTCCGGTGCTTTGCATAATCCGCCGCATGATGTTGATGGCGGCATCGTGTCCATCGAAAAGGCTGGCGGCTGTGACAATCCGTACGGGAAATTTTGGCTGGTACGGTGCTGGAGAAGGATAAGTCATGTAATCGTTGATGGTGAATCAGGGTGCGAAAATAGAGAAATCAAAAGGGGCAGCAACAAAAACCGACCGGAACTCTCAATCATTTTTTGCAGAATCCGCTGGAACCGATCAAACTTTCAGGAATTGAAAAGCCTGATTTGCTTGACCATCCCTGGCTGACGGATCAAAATCCGATTTTTTCACTTACAGTATTTTACCAGCAAAATCTGGCTTGTTTTCTGACAAACAGAATGTTACAAACTTCACTTACACACTTTCCGGAATCAGAAAATAAGACTGACCATTTCGCAGTGATGTGTCCTTTATGATTTCTCCGACCATCTCCCAATCGGGTGTCAGAATTCCGGCTTCCATATCCTGACCGATGGAATGACACAACATCCGCCTGAAATAATCATGTCGGATCAGATCCAAAAGGTTCCGTCCGTGAGATGGCGGCCCGATGTACAAAGACAGCAAACCCTGGCCGCTTAGTTGTTGCAAAAATGAATACACCCGTTTGGGTGATGCCAATCCCCAATTCATAAATCCAGGCTGCATTTTTCCCCTGACAGAACCGTCCTGAAAAGCGCCCAAAACCGAGAACATAGAATCTGACTGAACCAAGGCTGGCGAATTTAATATTGTTTTTGGAAGACAATTCTCTTTATCCAGATGATCAAAAAATGCCACCAATGAACGGGTCTGATCAACATCCGACTGTGCATCCATTCCGGAATGAGGCCCGAGTTGGCGAAACATCCGGGTGCTGGTATTACGGACGGTACCCAGGTTCAGATTCTGCACCCATCCTTTTTGATTGTCCCACAAAGCAAACTGAACGAGCATAAAGGATTCAAACTTTAGAATTTCCGTTTCTTCGAGTTTTCCACCGACAATTACCTTATCAAAAATCCGGGCAACTTCTCCCTCAGAGGAAGGCACAAATTGCAGGGTTTCCAGATTATGTACAGAAAGACGGCAACCTCGGGAATGAAAGAAATCGTGCCGGTCCTTAAGAGCCGCCAGATACGTGACAAGATTCCGGATCTCGTACCGGGAAACCGTCTGTAATTGGGCAATGAATGCCTTAAGATCTGTTACATTCCGAATGTTCAACGCTTTATCCGTCATGAAGGAAGGAATCCATTTCACTTCTTCATCATTCTCAATTCCTGAAGTTTGAAACTCCAATGAGTCAACCGGATCAAGTGCTGAGACAATTTGATGAACCCGCATTTTCTTCAGAAGACCTTTTGATGAAAACTCCGGCTTCTGGAGCAGAGATGCCAATTCATCATAAATATGGCTTGCAGAATTTGCATTCAAAGTTGAGTGAATTCCAAAAACGGATTTCATCCCGAGAATGGTCTGGAAATACACCGGACTGTTCATCAGATATGGAAAAATTCTGGCCCATTGTTCAAACTTTTCTTTGTCTGATGCCTGTCCTGAAATGAATTCTTCCTGAATACCGTGGGCTCTCATGACCCTCCATTTCGTTGGAGAATTGGTCAGAGAAAGTTGGGTGTAGTTCTGAAAAGTTCTGTCTGGAGTAAAGTCACCCGGAGAAAGAAAGGTGTGATAATCGGAGACCGGAAGCGGCGAAGCATACTCCAGATAAAGCCGCCTGGCGGATTCTGAATTCAACAAAAAATCATGGTTCAGAAACGGATGCATTTAATTCGTAAGGTAAAAACGGACCAACAACATTAATCAGAAAGTGAATAAGGATTGGAATGCTATCATTTTGGATTTGAGCCAAAATAACATTTACAAAACCTGGAGTTAGAACTTCACCTGTAAACGGAGATTCAGGAAGCGGGTCGAAAGTGTATTCGGAACCGCGTACTGAACATCATACACATCTTTAATCCAGGTGTACGAAATGGTATTTTCAGCACCGATAAGATTGAGGATTTCCAGTCCAAGCCAGATGGTTTCAAAGCGTTTACCAAGCCATTTGGACTTATCGCCCAATGAAATCACTTTTGAAAACCCTATATCAACCCGACGATATGGCGGAGCTTTTAATGCACCCCGGTTTTCCAGATTTCCGGGAGGTCCGAACGGAAGGCCTGTGCCGATGACCATGTTGAGATACATCCGAACACTTGGATTTTTCGGAAGGTGATCCTGAAAGAACACTCCTAGTGTAACCCGCTGATCCGTTGGGCGACGGATGTAACCTTTGCCATCCCCGTCCACATCTTCACGGGTACTCAACACACCCAGACTGAACCAGCTTTCCGATCCCCGAATGAATTCCCCACCGACCCGCATGTCGTATCCAACGGCAAAAGCAGTGGCGCTGTTTTTAGCGAAATATCGAATCCGGACATTGTCTACATCATACGGAACCACATCCCACAGGTATTTTCCATATACTTCCTGATTCAACTGAAACTCGCGGTCCCATAATTTGAACCGATAGTTTGCACCCAAAACCGCCTGGTAACTTTTTTGGGACTTCAAGTCCTTGTTGATCTGACCAGCAGCATTCCGGAGCTCACGATAAAACGGCTGCTGCTGGTAAATACCGGCTGAAGCCTTGAACAGCCAGTCCTTTTTCCAATCGGGCTTGTGTGAAAACTGAACGCGGGGACTTACAATCCACTCATTGTTCAGACTCCAGTACCCAATCCGTGCACCATAGTTCAGACTGGTTCGGTCCGAGATATGAAAGGTTTGCTGAAGATAACCACCATATCGGGTCGAGATCAGATTCTGACTGGCAATCAATGGCGTAGAAACAGAAACGAAATCGGCCGAATCGACAAACTGGTATTCGTATAAATCATCCTTCAGGTTTTCTGAAGAGACATTCCAGCCAAACTCCGTATCGAATCGTCCGGAATCAGACTGATAATAATTTCGCTGTATGGCCTGGAGAATGATGCCATCAAGTTTATTCCGGGCATAGCGGTATTCAGTGCCGACGCCACGCACGGAAATGCACTGATTGTAGTCTGATTTGGATTGATTGGTTTCAATGTCACACAACCGATAGCCTCCTTCGATGTCAATTTTCTCCCGTTCCTGTGTTGAAACAAACGAAGCGGATAAATCCGATCTCCAGTTGGAGTTCCATTTATGGCTCAGTTTCAAACCGGTTTGCCAGGTATCGTAGCTCATTGTTTCCTCTCCGTCATACGCTGTGTACAATCGAAGTACCCGTTGAATGGTACCAAACTGCGTTTCTCTGCTGGCAGGACGAACCAGATACCGGTTCCGTGCATAGGAATTCAGAATACCAAGCGTCGTAACGTTGGGCTGTTCTTTTCTCTTTTCTTTTCCGGTAAGGTCGATGGTGATGTAACTCTGAGCATCAATAAACTGTGGCAAATATTCACCTTTCACATCCAGACCTTTTACCAGTTTACTGGCGCCAAACAGGTAACGGGCATCTTTGCGACGGAATCCCACCACGTACGAAATGCGACCTGAAGAATCGGCACCTTCAATGGAGGCGGTCTGAGCCAGAATTCCAAGCGACACGCTTCCTCCAAACTTCTTCGGATTTTTATACTGAACATTCAGAACAGAGGCCAGCTTGTCGCCATACCGTGCCTGAAATCCGCCGGAAGAAAACTCAACCGATTTCACCATGTCCGGATTAACAAAACTGAGGCCTTCCTGTTGACCCGAACTGACCAGAAACGGACGGTAAATCTCGATGTCATTAACATAAACGAGGTTTTCGTTGTAATTACCACCACGGACAGAATAGGTTGAAGACAACTCGTTGTTGCTCACTACGCCCGGCATTGTTGCAATCACTTTGTTAAAGTCCCCAAAAGGCGAAGGCATGTATTTGGCGATTTTCGGATCGATGGTCACCACACTTACCTGTTCGCGGAGATCACGTTTCCCTGTGATCTGTATTTCCGCATTTTCTTTTACCTCGTCCTCCAGTTCGGCATTGAGTTGCCTGATTTCATTTGGCTTTAACCGGAGATTGTAGATCCGGGTAGTTTTTCCAACATACGAAACCTCGACTTTGAGATCGGTTTCGGCCGGAACTCTGATGTTGAATTTTCCGGCACCGTCTGTTTGAGTGCCTTTGTTCAGACTTTTTATCCGAATGTACACACCCTGAAGAGGTTGAGACAGATGAGTTACAGAACCGTTAAGTGTTGCAGTGGATTGGCAAAACGCAGAGAGGGACTGAAAAAAAGACAGGATTCCCAGGAAAAGGAAAACGGGAAGAAGTGAAGATCGGTAGTTCAAATGATTAATACGGATTGGCCCTGTTTAACCGGAGAGCAAATAAAAGGAGATTGACCGATACAAACGGCAAAACCTAAATAAGATTCATCTGAAAACCACCAACAAGCCCAATTCAGGACAGTATCTTTTTTGAATTGCGAATCATCTGGCCGTAATCCCATTTCATTTCCAGGGCTCTAAGACAGGTAACAATCCGCTTTTCTTTGGTTTCCATGGTTTTGGCATCAGAAATCCATTTGCTGAAATACCGTTGGTGAGAAAGTGTGAGACTATTGAAATACTGATGTGCATCGGGTGCGTCCGAGAGGCAATCCATCAGATCACCATTCGGAATAAACGGATCGGTATCCAGTTCGAGATTAACGTGAATCGTAGCACCCGCTTCTTTCCGGAGCTGTTTCCTCAAATCTGCTTTCAATGCAAAAATGAAATCCCCATCCCCCATCGGCATAACGGCAAATTCTTTCACCGGGACGGTATCGAGAAAACCTTTTACCCGAAACGCCTTTTTATTGCCGGGTTTGAGTTCCTGAGCCAAAGAAGATGAAATGATGAAATACCGCCAACCAGTTTTCTCACCCATGTCTCCAAATTTCTGAATCAATGCATCAAACTGAATTTTCATTCTCTCATACTTCGAAAAGCAATATTGAGAAATCCCTACAGAAAGCCAATAAAAAAGCCCCGTTTTGATTCGGGGCCTTGTTGGTTTGGATTAACGCATGAACAACAGTTCCCTGTATTTAGCCAGCGGCCATTCTTCATCATCCACAATCAGCTCGAGCTTATCCACCTGATATCGGATCAGTTCGAAAAATGGTTTAATGGAATCGCAATAGGCAACTGCTTTGGCATCGCTGTGCTCGATGTTGTTGGCCTCTTTACGGGCTTCCACCATTTCATCGACTTTGGTTTTGATGACCGAAAGACGTTCTGAAATTTCTTTGATGGTTTCCAGACTTGCACTGTAACTGGCCTCTCCTAGTCCTAGATCTTTCAGACCTTTCGCGTTTACGATCAACTTGTTCTGATAATTAACTGCCGTTGGAATGATGTGATTTAACGCCAGATCACCGATCACACGGCTTTCGATCTGCACCTTTTTTACGTAGTCTTCAAAATAGATTTCCGTCCGTGCTTCCAGCTCTCTCTCTGAGAAAATGCCGTTTTCAACAAACAGTTTTCTTGATTTCGGATCAAGATAGGCTTTCAACGCAGGCGGTGTCGTGGTGATGTTGTTCAATCCGCGACGGGCCGCTTCCTCGACCCATTCCTGAGAATAACCGTTTCCTTCAAAAAGAACGTTCTTCGATTCTTTGATATACCGGCGAAGAATGTTGATGATGGCGACTTCTTTTTTGGTTCCTTTTTCCAGCTCAGCATCTACTTCAGCTTTGAACAGTTTTAATTGTTGGGCTACAATAGTATTTAGAACCACCATTGGAGCTGAGATATTGGCGGATGAACCAACTGCACGGAATTCAAATTTATTTCCCGTAAAAGCGAATGGTGAGGTCCGGTTACGGTCGGTATTGTCCAGAAGAATCTCTGGTAGTTTATCGATTCCCAGTTTCAGATAGAGATTATCGCCTTTTTCGATGATGTCGGAATTCTTCTCAAGAGACTCCAGAAGGTCGAATAGCTGCGAACCAATAAAAACGGAAATGATGGCGGGCGGTGCTTCATTGGCCCCAAGACGGTGATCGTTTCCGGCAGAAGCGATACTGGCACGGAGAAGATCGGCATATTCGTGAACAGCCTTGATCGTGTTCACAAAAAAGGTGAGGAACTGAAGATTCTCTTTCGGTTTCTTTCCCGGACTCAACAGGTTTTTACCATTGTCGGTACTAAGAGACCAGTTGTTGTGCTTTCCGCTACCGTTGATTCCGGCAAATGGTTTTTCGTGAAGAAGAACACGCAGGTTGTGTTTTTCAGCGACACGGTCCATCAAATCCATCAGAAGTGAATTCTGATCCACCGCCAGATTGACTTCGGAAAAGGTCGGTGCACATTCGAATTGAGCCGGAGCCACCTCATTGTGACGGGTCCGAACCGGAATACCCAGCTTCCAGGCTTCAAATTCGAAATCCATCATAAACGCCTGAACTCGTGGGGGAATCGAAGCAAAATAATGATCTTCCAACTGCTGACCTCTGGCTGGAGCATGACCGAAAACGGTCCGGTTGCTCATGATCAGATCAGGACGGGAATTATATAGAGCTGAATCCACGAGGAAATATTCCTGTTCTGGTCCGAGTGTGGCAATCACCCGTTTAACATCTTTATCAAAATACTGAACTACTTCGGTTGCGGCTTCATCGATGAGGTTCAATGCCTTCAGAAGGGGCGTTTTATTATCAAGTGCTTCGCCTGTGTACGACACAAATACGGTTGGAATGCAAAGAGTCTTTCCTCCTTGTGTATCCATAATAAAGGCCGGAGAGGTCGGATCCCATGCCGTGTAACCACGGGCTTCGAACGTATTCCGGATTCCACCATTGGGAAAGGAAGATGCATCCGGCTCCTGTTGAACCAAAGCGGAGCCACGAAATTTCTCCATTACTTCATCACCTTCCATATCAAAAAAGGCATCGTGCTTTTCTGCAGTGGCACCAGTCAGGGGCTGAAACCAGTGAGTGTAATGCGTGGCGCCCAGACTGATGGACCAGTTTTTCATCCCCAAAGCAACCGATTCGGCCAGGGACGGATCCAGTTTCTGATTGGTTTCCATCGTCCTCGTAAGTGCTTTAAACACTTCCGGAGATAGAAATTCCTTCATTTTCTTCTTATCAAACACATAAGAGCCGAAATAAGAAGTCACCCTTTCTTTTGGAAAATCCAGCACTACCGGAGTTCTGGAATTCACTGTTTCGAGAGCTTTGAACCGAAGAATGGCCATTTTGTTATTTTGTCGTAAGTTAATTTTTGAAGGGGCAATATTAATGATTTCACATTTTTTTTCCTTGGAATAGGTGTAAAATCAGGGGGTATTTTTAAAAAACATTAGATTTTACAAAAAACCACCTTAAAAATTAAACCCATTTCATTCGAATCACATTTTTTCATTCCGAATGCTCCAATACCGGATGATCAATCTTTACAGGCTCCTTCGTAGGTTCGCACCGTTTCCTTAACCGACTGCAACCGGACAAACTTTGTATTTCCTTGAAACGAACTTCCTTTTCTTACCGCCGCTTCAAAGCTTTTTCTGCAACGCTTATTTCGTATGTTGAAAATGACCCCCAACTAATTGGGTTTTCCCACGGCAAACCTGATCCGGCCTCATTTACGGATGCACTAAAACGCAAATCGGAGCACTATTCCGATACCGTCCGTCAGACACTAACCAGCCAATTAGAACGACAGCATGGCGAATTTCCCCTTCATGTTTCGCAGATACAAAACCTGAAACTTCTGAAGCAAGCCAATACATTTTCTGTTTCATGCGGACATCAGCTCGTGCTGGGTGGAGGCCCGATGTACATGGCATTCAAGATTTTATCGGTGGTAAAGCTGACTGAACAGCTAAAAGCTGAATTCCCCGAACATCATTTCGTTCCCGTTTTCTGGATGGCATCGGAAGACCACGACGTGGAAGAAATCCGCAGCTTTTCATTTTTTGCACAGCCTTATTCCATTGATGTAAATGGTGAAGGACCAGTTGGCCGCATCACCACAGACGGTATCGAAGGACAACTTTCTGCCATAAAAGACTTTCCGGAATGGATGTCATCGGCATTTGGACAATTCAAAACAATGAATGAAGCCACCCGTGCATGGCTGCAATCTGCTTTTGGCGACAAAGGATTACTGATTCTGGATGCGGATTCAGCTGAACTAAAAAAAGAACTGTTGCCAGTTTTGCTGAAGGAGCTGCAATCGGATGACAGTGAGAGAAAAGTACTGGCTGCCAGTGCCAAACTCGAAGCGATGGGTTTCAAATCTCAGATTCATCCACGCAATGTGAACCTGTTTTACATCAAAGACCATCAAAGAATCCGGCTGGAAAGAACCGAATCTGGAATCCGGACATTGGATGGACTGCTTTCCTGGACAATGGAAGAAGCCATCTCGCACTTTACAGCTCATCCCGAGGAACTGAGCCCGAATGTATGTCTCCGTCCTTTGTATTCGCAGATTCTTTTGCCGGACGTTGCCTTCATTGGCGGCCCTGCAGAAATAGCCTACTGGTTGCAGCTGAAGGAAGTATTTGATGGATTTGATGTGCCTTTCCCCCTATTGGTTCCACGCTTTTCAGCATTATACATTCCAGTTTCTCAGAATAAAAAGATGGCGAAACTTGGATTGCAAACCGAGGATCTGATACTTGACGAACTGGCGATCCGAAAGAAACTGGTGAAGCCGGAAACTGAAATTGAACTTCCTGACCTTGAAAAGGAATATTCCGCTTTGCTGGAATGGGCACAAAAGACGGACCCGACATTGGTTCCGGCTGGAAAAGCTGAATTAAGCAAAATGGCGAAAATGGCGGAGGCGTTTCAGAAACGAATTCAAAAATCGGCCGAAGCCAAAGAAGAACAGAAGCTAAAACAAGTATCTCAGTTATGGGAACGGTTCTTTCCCGGAGGCGGTCTTCAGGAAAGAACCGAAAGCTGGCTGTCGTTTTTTGTGACGGATCCAGACTGGCTCAATAAAATATATGATGCCATTGAGCCGCTGGATTTCCGGTTTCATATACTCGAAGAAGAACCGGAGGTTCCGAATGCTTAGTTCTTGAATTCCAGATAGAAAGCATCGTCCAGTTGCTCTGCAGATGGAGCCGAAAAATGACGCCACCGACCGTAATTTGGAAGATCCGCCACAATGCGGGTAAGCTCTTTGGTAACCGGATGAAAAAACTCTATGGCATAGGAATACAAGGCCACATCTTCTTCTCTGTTTCGTTTCGCCCCGTACTTGGCGTCGCCCACAATCGGTATTTTTTCCATTGCCAGTTGCGCCCGGATCTGATGATGCCGTCCTGAAAAAAGACGGACCAAAACCATGGATGTCACTTCATCTTTTGCCACTTGCCAGTATGCCAGATCGGCTTGTTTGGCGTCGCCACGCTCGTAAGTGTATGTCCAAACTTTGTTGGTCACTTCATTTTTCTTGATCCAATGACGGAGCCATTTGTAGGTTTCCGGCTTTCCTTCGACCAGAGCAAGATAGATTTTACTGATTTCCCTTGTCTGAAACATGGCATTCATCCGGACAAGGGCCTTTGATGTTCGGGCAATGATAACAAGTCCGCCAACCGGACGATCGAGGCGATGAACGGCGGTCGCAAACACGTTACCCGGTTTCTGGAATTTGTCTTTCAGATATTGCCTGGCCGCATCTTCAATCGAAGGCGTTCCGTTTTTGTCGGTTTGCACCAGCACACCCGGTGGTTTATTAATAACCATGAGGTGATTATCAAGGTATACAACATCTCGGTCTGTCAGAATATAGGGTTCAAAGAGTTCATCCATAGATTAGTATTTCAAGCAATCGAATCGATGTGCAAATAGAAACGAATTTCCCAAAATCAGAAACCCGACTACTCCCCGAACAATTTCAGCCGGGAATTGCAATGAATTGAGTACAATCGCTTTTCTTTGCGGCATGTCAGACAAAAAGCCACTCCTTTTTTCGAAAACCAACTACACCATCATGTTGGCGGGCATTGCCCTTATTATGATTGGTTTTATCACCATGACGATGGAAACCGCCCAATACGGTTTTGGCCCAATGGGACTCACAATCGGACCCGGATTTATTATGGCAGGGTTTCTGGTAGAAATTTATGCCATCCTTCACAAGGACAAGGCGCAGCCGGAATAATAAGAAACCACTTTTTGAGATACGCTTCATCCGGGTTGAGAAATCCGGATTTTTTTTGATGAATCCTATTTTCAACTCTAAAAAAACGATTTGTAACCTACTCAACGTAAGCGGAATAGAAAAAAGATTCTTAAGTAATCAAACCAATTTCAATGCCCTCAACATCTCTGCTTTTCCCGGTGGTCCAGCCAATTTTTTAATCTTAAATCCCACCTCTTTCAGATTCCTTTTTACATCTCCTTTACAGCAATAGGTAACCAAAATTCCACCAGGTGCCATACAATCCCAGGCCTTTTGGCATGCATTCAAATCCCAGAGTTCGGGCTGCGTATTGGGAGAAAATGCATCATAAAATAGAACATCCAGTTGCTGAAAGGGAACTGATTCAGGCCAAAAATCATGATGCCAGGAAAACTGAAAGCAGCTTCCCAACTCAATGATTTCCCCTTCCGGAGTGTTCATCATTTTTTCAAATCTGGAATCTGCCCACGACTCGCGACTGAGTTCCTGAATCATTTCCGGCGGAATCGGATACGCTTCGATCGACACATACGAAACCTTCCTGTTTTCCTGTTCCGCCGCCTGTAAGGTGAGCATGGCGTTCATTCCGGTACCCAGTCCGATTTCTCCCACACGCAAGGGGCCTTCTGTTTGTGAAAAACGATGCCGCAGGCCTGCCTCAATGTATACATGGATGGATTCTGTGAGGGCGCCGTAATAGCTATGGTATGATTCCTGGAAGCGGTCCGAAAAAATAGTCAGGGATCCGTCTTGGGTTTTTTGGAATTCCGGATATGAAGGTGCCATATTGAGCGCTAATTACGTTCTTGCCTCCATGCGTCCGGCAAAACTTCGCGTCTTTTTTTTCATTTTTTCTTCGATTTTCCTTTTAAAAGGACAGACCTGTCAGGCTTGGGAAAAGCTCACGAACAGCCAGACTTTCGATGTGGCGGTTCTGGGTGGTTCAACCGGAGGAATTGCTGCGGCCATCCAGGCAGCCCGGATGGGAATGAAAGTCGCCCTGATCGATCGAAATAAATATCCGGGAAGAGATTTTCATTCTTTGTCTTTCCTTGAATCTCAAAACACAGGCGGATTTTACAAAGAATTGTCCGACAGCTTGCTGCATGCCTTCACCCGCGAATGGAAAGCCCAGCCAGAATATTCGAAAGTAACATTTTACTCCCCAACTTTGGCGACATCTGTCTGGGAGGAACTCATTCGAAAGGAAAAAAACATATCGTTTTTCCGCTCTTTTCAGTTTGATCCGGTTGCTGAAAACATCCGAAATCCACATTCCGGCGAATCAAAACAAATCCGGATTTTTAACACAAAAAGACCTGTAAAATCATTTTGGATAGCCGCCACAATCTGGATTGACGGCACCCGGGAAGGTGATCTTGCTTCTGCATTTGGTTGCCGTATCCGATCCGGATCCGATTCGGAAGGTGAGTTTGATTTAACAAGAAGTGAAAAATCAAGAGCACAACACTACAACCCGTTTGCAACTCCTGAGGATTCCGAGCTTTGGAACAAATTTTCGAATGACAAGCCCACAATTCGCATTGGCCTGACACGAAATCCCGAAAAGAAAAGCATCCGGAAACCAGAAGGATACCGTCGCGAAGAATTTACATGGATCACAACAGCTGTGCAGAATGGTTTGCTGACGACCTTGTTATCAGAGGAAGGCGTTAAAAAAAGTCTGTTTCAAAGAGAATCGACACTGGCCAGTTTGAGTTCCTTAAACGAGATGGTTCCATTGCCGCAAATGCTGATTGCAAATGCAGGCAACTATTCAAATCTAACCTGGAGCCAACGCGATTCGCTCCAGACAAATGCCCGGTTGTTTGTTCAGGGTTTACTCTGGTTTGCACAAAACGACACTTCGCTGACGGAATCATTCCGGGAAAAATCGTTGCAATACGGGCTTCCGAAATCAGAATTCCGGGACAATGATCATTTTGCGTCTCACATTCTTCTAACTGATGCAAGTCGGGTCGAAGGCAAAATGATTTTCACTGAAGAAGATTGTAGAAGTGAAACAGGACAAAGACCTGTGATTCACAGAAATTCAGTAGCAATTGGTTTGATCGAAACAAAGAAGGATGGCAATCCTAAAAATGAAAAAATCCATTTTACAATTCCATTTGAAACAATTGTTCCGGTTGGAAATGAGCAGATTTTGTGCCCTGTTCCATTTTTTGCTACACATGATGCCGCCCAGAATCCCGCGATGGAAGCCGTCCGGATTCAATTGGGACAGGCAGCTGGAGTTGCAGCAGCGCTTTCAATCAGGAACGCCATTATGGTATCGAAAGTTCCGGTGGATTCCGTTCAAAATGAACTCATCCGAATGAAAGCAAATATGGTGTTTATGGAAGATGTTCCGGCGTCTGATCCTGATTTTGACACCGTCCAGAAAACAGCGTTGCTGGGTTGGATTCAGGGATATTCAGCCAGGCTTGATGAACTGGTGATGGGAAAAGATATAGAACTGTGGTCAGTCAGAAGTGGATTTTCTCAGAAAGAAATCAACGAACTGGTGGGAAAATCTTCGAGACGGGATGCTTTGAAGGCCTTGCTTAAAAAGTATCAGGATCAATGGAAATCGAAACTCTGAACCTTTTAACCCAGATTCCGCATTAGGATGTTAATCGTCTGATTCACACCTTTAAATTTCCCTTTCGGACAAATGAACACGAGAGTGTGAAATTTGCGGGTGCAGCCCAATGAAATGGGGCCATAAATGAATGTGAATCAGTCGATTTGGGGTAATTGATCTTTTCAATTGCGGATTCTGGGTTGAAAATGAAAAAGCCCGGACTTTCGAAATCCAGGCCTTTTCGTGAATTGAATTCCTTTTACGGCTTCACACGACGGAACAAATAGCGGGTTATGAAAATCCCGGTGCTTGTTTCTACTCCGTATACACCAGTGTTCACGCTTACCAATTCCCAGCCAGCATTCACATTCTCTTCAATTTTCGAAGCCAGCATTTTGTCGTTGTCTTTGATGTTTCCGAAGTTAATCCCTACCAGACTGAAAAAGTTGTCCAGTTTGATTTCTTCCATTTTCCCGTCTTTGTCACTTGTAATCAGTCGGGAACGGCCCAGTCCACCCGGAACAACGGATTCCACTGCGGTCATTTGCTTGAATTCATATTTTACCTGTGCGTCTGCACCTTGAACCACCGCCCAGAATAGAAGGGCTGTTACAATCATTTTTTTCATTTAATAAGGTATTTTTTGTTGAAGTCACAAGGATGCAAATTTTTTTCGGGAGATTTGCCATGATGTTCATCAAAGCAAAA
>CAMCXM010000060.1 GCA_945883425.1 Spirosoma fluviale | reverse complement strand
TTTGATCCCAGACGAGATCCACACGGGCATATACAGGAATCGGCTCTGCGCACAGCACTGCTTTTTCTGCCAGTAATATCATTTCCACGGAAGGTTCAAATGGATGCAGAGTCCCACCAAAATCATCCTGAACTCTGAAATCCCCGGGCTTCGCTTTCTTCAGGACGGCATGGCTGTACGTCCCACCAAATAGTACCATAGACACCTCACCTTTTTTCGTAATGGAATCCAGATAGGGTTGCAAAAGCATAGATTCTTCCCGGATCAGTTCTGAAAAAACAGACTCCAAATGTTCCGTTTGATCGGGTTTAAACCGATACGTATGGCGAGCCGCACCCGAAACAGCTGGCTTTACAATACATTCTTTCCAGCCTGTTTGAACAGCTATTTCCTTCAGACTTCGTTTATCTCCGGTTTCAATAAAAATAGTCGGTGGAATGGCAATCCCATTTTGGCTGAGGTCTGCCAGATAATGCTTATCCAGATTCCACCGAATGGTGCCAATGGGATTTACAAACTCCGTCATTTTATGCGCTGATTCCATCCATTGCTCAAATTCCGCAAAACGCTCAAAGTAGTCCCAGGTGGTACGAAAAACAGCAAACCGGGTAGTGGACCAGTCCATTTCCGGGTCATCCCAATGCGTACGGTAAACCGAATAGCCAAGTGAAATAAGTGCATCTGTCAGGAGCCTGTCTTCTTCAATAATATTGGAAACGTACTCACTTTGAGGTTGCGGAACCCGATATCGGGAGTCGGTAAGAAGCGTAAAATCGATGGTTTTCATCCGGTGTTGATCAGAAACAAACCAACGGAAAAGAGATGTAAAACCAAAGCTGGATGATTTTGCTGCGATTGAATTGTATTGCGTCATCGCCATTCATTTCTGCCTCATTCATAGGCTTTGGCATAAACCCAGATTATGCAATAGGATGTAAATGATTGATTTTCTATGCTTTAGAACCTCACCTAAATCCTCCCGAAGCCAGTTCGGGACAGGTTCCCGAGGGAGGCTCGGGACAAGCCCTCCAATGTAGAGGACGTAAGGTGAAAAACGAAGCTGGAGCTTTTGCAACATCAATCATTTCTAAACCAAACGATTTTTCTATTGCGGAATTTGGGTTTATTCAGCCCAAAGTCCCTTTTCGACGTTTTTGTTGTAGCGGGGTTTTTGCGGCCTGTCTTTTAAATAGGTTGGCAAATAAGCTCGCTTATCGCGGCTGAGTTTGCGGGAAGTACGATCCCGGAACTCGGCTCTGTCGTCCATACTGGCAATGGTATACCGACCCAAATGACGTGCTGAAGGATGCATACTTCGCTTGTATTCCCGCCGTTTGATGTTGCCGTCATACTTAGCAATCTTACCTGACACAGAGCGCATTTTTTTCAATTTCTCTGCAGGTGTATTGGCCTGATACTGTCCAGGAAAAAAGAAGGATCGAATCCTTGCTTTTCGTTCTGCGGCTGTGTTAAGGTAACCCGGCTCATAAGAATCGATGGCCTGGCTTTTCTTTTTCATGATCTTGATTTTCTCTTCCCTGCTCAATACCATTTCGGGCTCAAAGGAGGATGTCTTCTCCGATTTGGCTTTCATCATTGCTCTTTGTGCTTCCCGGCTAATGGTATTTCCTTTGGTCGATGAAGAGATTGTTTCGTTTTTGTTCTTTAACATTTTCCGGTAGGCAATCCGGTTCATGGTGTTTCCTTTAATAGTTCCTGATATTTCTCCGTTTTTGTTTTTCCGCATTTCGAGCTGGTCTTTGCGGGCCATGGTGTTGCCTTTTGTCGATTTGGTGATCTCGTTGTTTTTATTTTTGAGCATCTCCTTATACGCTTCCCGGTTCAAGGTGTTGCCATTGGCAGAGTGCGTGGCTTCACCACTTTTCTCTTTCATCATCTCCAGGCGGGATTTTCTGTCCATTGTGTTGCCCTGAGAACGGGAAGAAATCTGCTTGTTTTTCGATTTCAACATGTCTTTATAATCGTCGCGGCTCATAACAGTATTGTTGCCAACACCGGAAATCTGTTTGTTTTTCGACTCCAACATTTCCTTGTAATCGCCCCTGCTCATGGTTGTGTTATTCGCAAATCCGGAAGCCTGTTTGCTTTTGTTCCGCATCATCGCTTTCTGTTCCGGCCGGCTGAGGGTATTTCCTTTTGACTCACTGGTGAAAATCTCATTTTTCTCCTTCAGCATGGCCTTACGTTCTTTCCGGCCCATCGTATTGCCCATCGACTGTTGACTAATAATCGCATTGGCCCGCTGCGCCATGGCTTTTTTCACCAAAGGATGTTTTACATCACCTGGTTCATAGGAACTCGCTTCGAAACTTTTACTTCGGAGCTGGTATTTCTTGTCTACGTGGGATATTGAATTCCCTGACTGATCCTGTGTAATGATCCGGTTGGCTTTGGCTGCCAGTTTCTTTTTTTCAGTCGGATGAGTTGTCGTGGCCGGTTCGAAAGCGGAAGATTGAAGGCTTTTACTTCTCAGATTGTATTTTTTATCCACATGAGAAACTGAATTACCCGACTGATCCTGGGTAATAATCCGGTTTGCTTTGGCTGCCAGTTTCTTTTTTTCAGTCGGATGAGTTGTGGTGGCCGGTTCGAAAGCAGAAGACTGAAGACTCTTACTTCTCAGATTGTATTTTTTGTCAACATGAGAAACGGAATTACCCTGCTGATCCTGTGTGATCACTTCATTACTTTTTTTTGCAAGCTTTTTCTTTTCACCTGGAAAAGTGGTGATGGGCGGTTCGAAATTGCTGTTCTGAAAATTCTTGCTTCTTAGATTATAGGCCTTATCGATTTTGGTAACCGTATTTCCCTTCTGATCGTTGGCCAGAACAGCATTGTTCTTCCTTTTCGATTTGATAACTCTTTTGGATGGTTTCGGCTTCTTTTTATTCTGATTGCTTTCGGTTTTCGACTCTATTTTCTGTGCACAGGACGTCGAGATCCCACTGCCGGAAATAATCCCCAGAACACAAATCAAAATGAAAGCAATCGTCCTTTTCATCATACACCGGAAGGCAAAACTAAAGCTTTGAAGCTGTTTCTCCGAAGGAACCGCAAGTAGATTCCACATATGTAAGGATAAACTCTACCGGGAAGGAAAAACAGGACCCGTCCGCAACCAGAATTTTTCCTGATAGGCATCGAACATCGATTGTTTTGGCAATGTAAAAAACAGAGCGAAACCCACATACAGGTACAACGCAAGCCATGGAGTTTTCTTTCTTTTTCCAGATAAAAATGTAAAAAATGAAAGCCAGATCAAACTGAAACCCGGGCCAAGCAAACGCAGATCAAACGATTCTGCAAAATAGAAATACCAACGGGTGGGAATCATAAAAAACAGATAACCCAATCCCATCATAAGCAAATGAAAAGCCATCGAATTTATCAGGGTTGAAGACCTCAAATCGGGTTCCGTCTGTTTTACTTCTGGTTGTTTTCGAAAATGACGGTAGAGTACATACAACAGTATCACCATAGCGACTAATCCTGCACGAAACGAAAAAGCAGAACTCCCTGTAAAATCCTTGAAGATCATCAGCTGATTTCCGGTTTCTGTGACCAGAGAGCGAAACAGTTCCTGAGCTGAGTCTGTGTTTGGGTACCGATCACCACCGGTTACCTGTCCGGCCATCCACCATTCCCAAACCGAAAATACAAACAGAAAAAAGCCATAACCCAGCAACACCCGGAACAAACAAAGAGAATGGGCTCTGTCCTTTTGAAAATAGGCCACGACCAGCAGCGAGAGTACCAAAATCTGAAAAACGGCGGCATACCGAATCAATGATGAGGCAACCAATGCCACCAACAGAAGGAAACATTGGGTTTTGGTCTTATCCATCTTGATTTTGGACAGGAGAAGCGAAACGATGATCAGGCTGATGACAAAACTGAATTCCGACCAGTTGTATGTTCCTAGTTCGAGGACGGTATCAGTAAAAAGAAACAGAATCAAAGGCCAGGCTGGGAGAAAACGAACCCAGATCAATCCCAGCATCATGATAAGAAAACTATGTAACCAAATGTGGTTGGGCACAATGGGATCCGGATGAATGCATTCAACGGCCGCCAGCAAAACCGGATAACCTGGTGGATAAGGCGAAAAAGATTTTCCTGCCTTGTTTTGGATACCGGGAATGGTCATTTGCCTGCCTTCCAGTACATCATGGCTCAGTTCAGTGTAGTAATTTCCATCAACTGTGCGGTAGTGCCTGGAATCAAAATGATGCTTCAAACCCGTGACTGCAGTCCATAGAATTGTGAAAACCAGCATCCAAAATACTGAAAGCCAGTAATGCCCCTGTAATTTGGTAGATTGATTTTCAGCAAACGGGGTATTCATTCCATTATTGGCTCTATATTGCGACCGCCTTGGTCACTCTTTTCAACCAGGGGACAAATCTGCGATACATGAACATCACGTACAACAAAACAAAAATTGTTGCCACCGTTGGGCCAGCCTCTAACACAAAAGAAATGCTCCGAAACCTCATTACAGGCGGAGTGGATGTTTTCAGACTAAATTTTTCTCATGGCACACACGATTCACACCGACCTGTGATTCAAGCTATTAAGGAACTTCGTGAAGAACTGGGAACCTATGTGAGTATCCTTCAGGATCTTCAGGGACCTAAAATTCGTGTTGAAGAAGTGGAAAACAATGGAGTTGAAATTAAAGAAGGAGACACCATTACCATTACAACAGAAAAAGTATTGGGCACTTCAAAACGTGTCAGCACGTCATATCAGGCACTTCCGAATGATGTTTCGGTTGGGGATATGATTCTGATTGATGATGGAAAACTCGAACTAAAAGTGACTTCTACCAATGGAAAAGAAGTGGAAGCTGTGGTTGTGTATGGTGGAATTCTGAAATCCCGTAAAGGCATAAACCTTCCGAATACAAACGTTTCGGCTCCATCTCTTACAGAGAAAGACTATGCCGACCTAATGTTTGGACTTGAACAGGATGTAGACTGGGTTGCTCTTTCATTTGTTCGTACGCAGGAAGATATTCTTCAGCTTCGGCAGATCATCGACGAATCTGGAAAAAAGGTCAGCATCGTTGCCAAAATTGAAAAACCACAGGCCATCACCAACATCGATGGAATTATTGAAGCCACCGATGCCATCATGGTAGCCCGTGGTGATCTTGGGGTTGAAATCCTGATGGAAGATGTACCGGTGATCCAGAAAATGCTGGTTCGTAAGTGCAATGAAGCAGCTAAGCCCGTCATCGTGGCGACTCAGATGCTGGAAAGTATGATCGAAAATCCTCGTCCGACCCGTGCTGAGACCAACGATGTGGCCAATGCGGTGATGGATGGTGCCGATGCCGTGATGCTTTCAGCCGAATCAGCCTCGGGCAAATATCCGATGCTGGCGGTTCAAAGTATGGCCCGCATTATCAAATCGATCGAAGACAATGTGGATGGAATCTACCACAAGCTGGAAGATCCAAAATCCTCCAGCTCAGAATTTTACGCCAAAAGCCTGATTCACTCGGGTTGTGTTTTAGCCAAGCATACCGATGCGAAAGCCATTTGCTCACTCACCAGCAGTGGATATTCGGCTTCGATTATTTCTCACCACCGTCCGAAAGCGAATATTTTCATTTTCAGTCGCCGGAAAGCACTTCTCACAAAGTTGAGTTTGTATTGGGGTGTGCGTTGCTTTTATTATGAGCGGACCAAAGCCACAGACGATACCATTTCCGATATTGAGAACATCCTGAAAGATAACCACTATATCAAAAGCGGTGAAGCATTCATAACGATGGCCAGTATTCCGATTGAGCAAAGGCAACGTGTCAACATGCTTAAAATCAGTACCGTTTCGTAATTTTTCAGAATTCCTGAGGCGAGTCCGGTGAAAATGCATTTCTTTTACATTTTTAAAGAGGATGAAGTCCGTCTCATGGGCTTTGTGCACAGAATATAAACATTGGATTTCAACAGTTTTGGACTGACCGAAGAAGTAATGGACGGCATTCGGTCGCTGGGTTATAAAACCCCCACTCCTATTCAGATGCAGGCCATTCCTGTAATCAAGGAAGGACGTGATCTCATTGGAAATGCCCAGACAGGAACCGGTAAAACGGGTGCCTTTCTACTTCCGGTACTGGACTACATCGTCCGGACAAAAGCACCCGGCATCCAATGTCTCATTCTGGCTCCGACCAGAGAATTGGTTAAGCAAATTGACGAACAGATTGATGGCCTCGGATATTTCTCAGGTGCCCGTTCTGTAACCATTTACGGTGGAGGAATTGGCGGCGATATCTGGGACAAACAGAAAAATGCCCTTCAGGAAGGAGTTGATATCGTGGTTGCCACACCAGGCCGTTTAATGGCTCACATGAAAATGGGGTATGTGGACTTTTCCACCCTCACCATGCTTGTTCTGGATGAAGCCGACAAAATGCTTGACATGGGATTTCTTCCTGATATCGAGGAAATTCTACGGAGCCTTCCTGCCAAACGACAGAACTTAATGTTTTCGGCTACCATGCCTCCCAAGATTGAGGAGCTTGCCAGAAAGATGCTCGATGATCCGTTTCAAATCAAAATTCAGGTATCCAAACCAGCCGAACGAATCACACAGCGGATCTTTCTGGTGAATGACCGGAGCAAAATTGGGTTATTGACAATGATTCTGAAAAAGCTGGATTTCACCACGTTGGTGATCTTCACTTCAACCAAAGCAGCCGTCAATGATATTGTCCGGAGCCTGAAAAAAGAGAATCTTCCGGCAGAGGGCATCAGTTCCGATCTGGATCAGAATCAGCGGGAACAAATGGTGCGTGATTTCAAAAACAGCAAGTTTACCATTCTGGTTGCTACGGATGTGATGAGCCGCGGAATTGACATTGATGGTATCAGCCATGTGATCAATTTTGATATGCCACCCGATCCGGAAGATTATGTCCACCGGATTGGCCGTACCGCCCGTGGATCGTCGGCTACAGGAGTAGGCATCAGTTTTGTGAATGAACAGGACATGGGTCGTTTGATGAACGTAGAAAAGCTGATTGAAAAGCCAATCACCCAGTTGCCAGTACCTCCTCAGTTTGGTCCTTTTCCAGTGTATGGAGAACGAAAACGAAGGGATGATAACCGCGGTGGTGGATCGAAAAATCCCAAAGGAGGAAATCAATCCAAGCCCCGGAAATTCAAAAAACCAGCCGCACGCCCGATGGGTGAACGCTGATAGAATTCTTTAGAATCCTTAACATTTGCGGTTTTGGCACAATGGTTGCGTTATCGTACCATTGTTCAACCAATTGACAATGCTATGAAAAAGATTATTCTACTCGCTCTTTCGACCTTCATTCTATCATTCTCCAGCTTTTCTCAGGTTCTTCTCTCCGAAGATTTCCAGAGTTATGGTGGATTCGGCTCTACATTGACAGGCGGCTGGTCGTCCAGCATAGCAGGATTTAAAGTTCAACTACGGGGTGTCAGTGGAGATACGAACATCAAAATTTGCGAAGCCATTATTTTCAATAGTCACAAAAGTGATTCCCTTACAACACCTTCCTTCGGACCGTTGGCTGCTAATGCAACTTTGACATTCAAAAGCCGGATGGTGGACGGTTACACCGGAATCATCGCTTTATTCAATCACATTCCGGTTGCTGGTGACCGGGTTGCAGCCTACGTATCAGCAGACGGTGGCCCATTTGTTTTTCTTCAGGAATTAATTTCCGGTTACCCGGCATCCGGAGTTGGATTTGCTGATTTCAGTTTGCCGCTGAATGGATATTCCGGCAGCAGTGTAAAAGTGAAATTTGTGGTTTCTTCCACCAATCCTGGTTCTTCCGGATGGAACCCAAGCTTTGATAATTTCATAGCCACCAATCTCACTTCCAATGTAAAAACCATTCAAAATCAGAATGGGATCAGCGTATTACCGAATCCAAGCACAGGAATGGTGCAGGTAACGGCATCCGGATTCAGCAACCAGGCACATGTGGAAGTATTCAATATCCTGGGAAGCAAAATGTTTTCCGGCAATCTGTCCGGTGGAAAAGCAACCCTTGATCTTTCCGACCTAAAATCAGGGGTGTATCTCATCAAAGTAACAGAAGGAAAACAGGTAGCCGTTAGCCGGTTAATCCTGAAATAAGGATTGTACAAATCAACATCACAAAAAAGGGCAGATCAGCATCTGCCCTTTTTTATTGCTCTTCCATTACCTTTCCTGCAATAGGATTTCAGCATTCAATCGGTTTTATTTGGCCATTCGGCCTCTCGTATGAAAAAACCCTTTGTATTTCTGTTTGCTCTGCTCCTCTCCTTTGGGCTTGGCTTTGTGTTTCATTCCATTCTGGCCAATCAGAAGAAACCTGTGACTCCGTCCAAAAAAGTGACCGGAATCGGCGGGATATTCTTTAAATGCAAAGACCCGAAAAAACAGAGGGAATGGTATCATACCCATCTTGGACTTGCCACCAATAGCTATGGTTCAGTTTTCGAGTGGTATCAGGGAGCCGATTCGACAAAAAAAGGATTTACGCAATGGAGCCCGTTTTCTGAAAAGACCAAATACTTTGAGCCTTCCACCAAAGATTTCATGATCAATTACAGGGTTGAAAACCTGACTGGTCTGGTGGCAGAACTGAAGAAAAACGGGGTTACGGTGGTGGACACCATTTCATCATACAGCTACGGGAAGTTTGTTCACATTCTGGATCCGGAGGGCAACAATCTGGAACTTTGGGAACCCAATGATGAGGAATACGAGAAAATGGGCAAACAAATGGGCGCTTCCACCACCAAATAATTAGGACAGTGCCCCCAAGGAAAAATGGTAACCAGCCGGAATCAGGATTGCGCCACATCCTTGTCCATGCACATAAGGACGGTATGATTTCGTTTATTCAATCGCATCCGGACACATTCGGGGAACTGGTGGAACTGGCTGTTGCAGAAGAAGGTAAACTGTCGTGGCGGGCAGTGTGGTTGTTGTGGAGCTGCATGGAACCCAACGACCCGAGGGTCCGTCCTTTTATTCCGCGGTTTCTGGAACTATTGCCGGCAGGGAATGAAAGCTACCAACGAGATACACTGATGGTACTTCAAAGGATGGAGCGAACGGAGGAACAGGACGGTATCCTTTTCGATATTTGTACCCGGATCTGGATGAAAGTGAACAGCATTCCCTCTGTTCGGTACAATGCGTTTCGATGCATGGTATCGATTTCAAGAAAATTCCCGGAACTGGCAGCGGAAACCATTGGTCTGGCGGAACCGAAATATGTCAATTCCCTTTCACCGGGTGTCCGACATTCTGTTGCCCGGATCATAAATGAAATTTCCTGACGCGACCGGAAGCTCATACTTCGACCCGGATTTTAAACAGTTTTTCGACCGATTACAATTGCCCTGGCATCTTGCGATTTCGTTTTTCAATCTCTTACTTTCGCCATTTACACCTCTTTCCAATGAAATCTCTTTTTCTCCTTCGTGACGATATTACCTACCTCAACTTTGGGTCTTTCGGTGCGTGTCCAAAAGAAATATTTGACGATTACATCCAATGGCAAACCCTTTTAGAAAGGGAGCCCGTACAGTTCATTGCAAAGGATGGTGTTGAATATGTCCGCAACGCCTTATCGTCATTGGCGAATTTCATCCATTGCGACGCCGGAGATCTGGTATTTGTGCCCAATCCAACCTTTGCAGGAAACATCATTGCCCGGAACATACGACTGGAAAAAGGTGATGAAATCCTGACCACCGATCTGGAATACGGCGCCATGGACCGAACCTGGAAATACTATAGCCAGCAAATCGGAGTCAAATACGTTCAACAAAAGATTGATCTGCCTCTGGTTTCAAAAGAGGTGTTTCTGGAAAACTTCTGGAAAGGCCATTCAAGGAAAACGAAAATGGTCTTCATCAGTCAGATCACCAGCAGCACAGGACTGATTTTGCCCGTTCATGAAATTTGTGAGGAAGCGAAAAAACGTGGATTGATCACCTTCGTCGATGGCGCCCACGTGCCGGCTCATATTGATTTGAACCTTTCGACACTTCAGGCCGATTTTTACACAGGCGCCTGTCACAAATGGATGATGACGCCCAAAGGTTCTTCGTTCCTTTTTGTGCGGAAAGAATTTCAATCGCAACTCGACCCACTCATTATTTCCTGGGGGTACGAAAGTGCGGCTCCGTCTGGTTCACAGTTTTTCGATTATCACCAGTTCAATGGCACAAGGGATTTTTCGGCATACCTGACCATTCCGAAATCGATTGAATTTATGGAGAAGCACAATTGGCGGACGGTTTCTCAAGCCTGCAAGCAGAATGTTTTGAATGCGGCACCGTCCTTTTGTGAGGCGTTGGATTCCCAACCACTCGCACCGCTGACACCCGAGTTTTTCGGGCAGTTGTGCAGTGCGGAAGTAAAGACATCTCGTCCGGAAGAATTGCAGAAATTACTTTTCGAGGAGTATAAGATTGAAATGCCGGTGATGCGCCATCAGGACAAAAACTTTATGCGGTTTTCATTTCAGGCATTTAATACAATGGCCGAACTGGATTATCTGAACGACTGTATTCAAAAGATAAAGCGGGAAACGAGTTTATTGAGAGTTGAGGGTTAAGGGTTGAGAGTTAAGAATTAAGAGTGTAGAGTTAGTTGATTGTTCATGCCTAAAAACGTTGACGGTTCATTATTTCTGACTTCTGACGGCACCGTCATCCGTTGTCATTCCTTTTGAAAATCTTCGTTATCAGTTTACAACCACCAACAAAGGATCAAAGAATGAATCCTGGTATTTTTCCATCCATCGTAAAAAATGGCGGGTTGTTGCCAACTGGGAAGGCGAAGACGGTTTTGATAAAGAGCTTCTCACGAGTCTGAAATCAAAGCTTGATATTTTAACCCATTCAAAATTGCAGAAGCCAGAGTAAAGGCCAACTCTAAATTCGTTGCCATACCCTCCATAAATCCAACGAATTGAACTAAAATGACCAACATTTGCCATTACGTCATCTCTTCAAACCCATCACTTTTCACTTGGCGCTATAGGCGCCACTTTCAGCTTAATTCTTAATTCCTAATTCTCAATTCGTAATTCCCTCGGTTCCACATGAATGAGCACATTCCCCAAATCGGGTAATTGATCTTGAAGCGTATTTTTCAGACGGTGTGCGGCATCGTGGCCTTCGCGGACCGAAATGCTCCCATCCACCACGGCATGCAAATCAACGTGATACTGCATCCCGGCTTTGCGGATGAAGCACTTCTCCGTATCGAGAATGCCCGGAACGGTGAGCGATACCGTCCGTATCTGGGTTTCCAACTCCTGGTAGACATGTTCATCCATGATTTCGCCCAGGGCCGGCCGGAAAATGAGGTAGGCGTTGTACAGAATAAAACCGGTAGCCAGAAGGGCAGCCCAGTCATCGGCTGACTCATAACCCGGACCAAACCAGAGGGCAATGGAGATTCCAACAAAAGCGGCTATTGAAGTGATGGCATCGCTCCGGTGGTGCCAGGCATCGGCTTTGAGTGAGGAGCTGTTTGTTTCCTTTCCTTTCCCGAAAACCCAACGAAAGGACAGTTCCTTCCATAAAATAATGGCGCCCAGAACCCAAAGGGTAAACGGTTTGGGTAATTTGTGGGGAACCTGAATGTTTTGAATGCTTTCATGGGCAATTACCAGAGCCGAGAAAATCAGAAAGCCGACGACAAGGAAGGTGATCAACGGTTCGACCCGGCCATGGCCATAGGGATGATTTTTATCAGCGGGCTTCCGGGCATAATGCAAACCAAACAGCACCAGAAAGGAAGCAAATACATCACTCGAAGATTCAATGGCATCGGCGATCAGGGCATAGGAATTTCCGAAAAACCCAGCCAGAAACTTCAATACCGCCAGCACAAAATTCCCCGCAATACTGAACCAGGTGGCCTTGATTGCTTTTTGCTGATTGAGTTGGGTAGGCATGATTTGTGGTTAGTGGTTAATCAATACTTAAAAAATGTTGACGGTTTTTTGCCTTGGGAAAATGTAGGTCTTGGAGAAAAAACCACCGTCAACATAGAATTTGTCAAAACGGAATCGCGGGATCTTGGTTAAGGGAGAACTTCTTCGTCAGTATTTTATGGTGATTTCTGGCCTTAACTATTGCTACGAAGGTAGGAACCATTTTTGAATGTTAACCCATAGCATTCTGAATGCTGGAATTGATAATACTTTGTATTCTTGATTTGTATAATATTCAAAAGCACATAATTCCTGCGTTTATCGATTGACCTTCAATCACTAACCTATCACTGTCGCTGAGGCGCCACGTTCCGCATACACCACTAACCTCATTTCTACTTCCCCACGATTTCAAATCCCTGTTCAAGACGTTCACCGGCATCGTCTACCAGAATGAGCTGGTGTTTTCCAGGTGGTGGACTGAGGGCCATCTGATGAAATTCGGTGGTGGTACCCAGAAAAGAGCCATCCAGATGCCAGTGAATCCGGGCGCCAGGTTTTCGATGGGCTACATCAAAAATACACTTGCCCGTCTGTCCATCCAGCTCCACCGGAATGAAAATGCGGTTTGATTTTTTCGGATAAATCATCTCCATCATCACAGAGCCACTGGCCATATTGCATCCTTCCTGATAATCCGGAAGTGTCTGGTAATCTGGGTTTCGGGATTTGTAATACCACTCCATCACCGGAGGCAGAATAAACCACGGACGGTGCTGCATTTTCTCTGTCGGGTAACAATCGCTGTTGACCCTGTTTTTCCCTTCGGCATCAAGATGCACCATCTGGTGGTAGCTGCAAACAGGCGAACGCGTGCCTTGTTTCGGTATCCAGACGGAATCGGCCGGCTGACAAAGTTCGTGTGCCATGGCACCGCTTTTCCGGCAGACCCGCACTTTTTCCATTTCGCTGAACGGCATTTGAAACCATTCCTGAGCCGGAGGCAGCGTCCGGAAAATGTCAAACATCACCGGGGCGGCCGTCTCCACTCCTACCAATCCTGGCCGACCTTCGCCATCGGCATTGCCAATCCACACCGCTACCACAAAACGTGGCGTGACTCCAATTGCCCAACCATCCCGAAATCCGAAACTGGTTCCTGTTTTCCACGCAATCCGCTGAGCTGAAGCAAATTGCTGCCAGAGTAATTCCTCTCCCGGACGCATCACTTCTTCCATCGCTTCGAACGTATGATACACGGCCGCCGAATTGAAAATACCGGCTTTGAAAAGCGTTGGTATTTGCGAAGAAGGACGGGACTCTTTTTGAATTCGGGGCGGGTGAATGTCGGCTTTGTTGTACCGTCCGTTGTTCTGACGGTGGTTCACCAGCACACGGCCCATGCTGGCGTAGATTCCGGCCAATTCCCAAAGCGAATTTTCGCCACCACCGAGAATGAGCGACAATCCGTAATGACCAGAAGGTTTGGTGAGCGTAGAAACACCCATTTGCCGCAGTCGTGCATGAAATCGCTCCGTCCGGTATTGCTGCAGCATCCGAACCGCGGGGATGTTCAGTGAGCGGGACAAGGCTTTGGAAGCAGGCACAGCCCCATCGTAACTGAGGTCGAAATTCTGGGGATTGTAACCTCCTATCTGAGTGGGCACATCCGGTATCAGGGATTTGGGCAGAATGAGGCCGTCGCTGAGCATGGCTTCGTATAGCAAAGGCTTGAGCGTACTTCCCGGACTACGGGGAGCCGTTATTACGTCCACATGGCTGTCAAAATCAGGATGGTCAGGTTGATATACATTGCCGACATAAGCCAGCACATTTCCCGATTCCACTTCCATTACCATGGCGGCTGCATTGTTGATGCCATTGGCTCTCATGTGCTGATGATGGCGTAAAAGCAGATCGGCCACCCGCGTTTGCAGGTCCAGATTGAGGGTGGTCTGCAAAGACTGGTTTTCTGTTGGACGAAACGAAATCTTATGCGCTTTAAGGGATGACAACAGATGTGGCGCCAGTTGCGGAAGAGGCAAGGGCTTGTCGGGAATACTCTCCAGTTTGGAAAGTCGGTTTGTTTCGGCGTCGATGATACCGGCATTCTGCAATTTATCGAGTAACCGGTCGCGTTTGGTTTTGAGGGATGAACGATTCCGTCCCGGATGCATGAGCGAAGGCGTGTTGGGCAAAACGGCGAGGGTGGCCAGCTCAGCCCAGGAAAGTTCGTGCGGATGCCGGCCAAAATACCGCCAGGATGCCGCACCAATTCCAACCACATTTCCTCCAAATGGAGCATGTCCGGCATAAAGCTTGAGAATTTCTTCTTTGGAATACCGGCATTCCAGACGGATGGCCTGCACGAATTCGAGCATTTTCCAAAGCAGATTCCGCTTTCGTTTTCCATGAGACAAACGAACAACCTGCATGCTGAGAGTACTGGCGCCACTCAGTACTTTGCCTGCTTTGGCGTTCTGGATTACGGCTCTTCCGAGTGCCAGAAAATCAACCCCCGGATGATGATAAAACCGCTGATCTTCAAATAAAATGAGGGCCTGTTTGTAGCGGGGCGGTAGGCTGTCCTGAAATGGAAACCGCCATTGTCCATCCTCCGAAATCCGTGCCTGCAGGAGCCTTCCGTTTTGGTCCGTGATGACAAAAGAATAGGGCAAGTCGAACAGTTTCCGGGGCAGGGAAAACCAGAAAGCCGTCACCAGAACAAGACTGGTGACGGTAATTCCATAGCGGTGTCTGCGAACCCACTGTCCGATGCTCCGGATCATTTGTGTGCGTGTCAGGCTTTGGGTTTGCGGGGCGTAACCGAAACACGGAATCCACCTTTTCGGGCAAACACATCGCCGTTGTACATAGCTTCCGTTGTAACCGAAGGCAGAACGTAATTCCCGATGTAGGCCGCATGGAGCAGCATATAAAAGGTTTTTGACTTGCGATACGGCAGATCAAAGAAGGTGTAGATCCGGTCGTCACGCACATCTTCATAATCCGGAACCGAGGCATTGGCAGGCAGAATACTTCCTTCCATTCGGGTATTCCGGATTTCCCAACCAGCGGGGAAAACCTGATTGATGGCCATCTGCAAATAGTCGTCAGAAAAAACGCCCGTGTGTGTCACGGTGACCTCCGCCATAAACTCTGTCCCTTGTTCCAGACTGCTGACATTGATTTCCTTCTTCTGGTTGTCCAGATACCGGACCTGCAGATTCACATTGTTATTCAGGCTGCTGTTGTCGCCCTGTTCCGGCTGCCCGCGTGATACGATCCGCGTGTAAAGCAATTGTTTCCCTGACGAATTCCGAACCTGAACCGGTATGGCAGCCAGTGAACCAACCGGCACCGGAATCAGACAAACACTCCGGTTGCCTGTGAATTTCTGCGTTTTACCGGAACCAATTTTATACTCGAAAGCGAGGGTTTTGTCCCGTTGTGATTTACCGCTGTAACGAGCGACGGAAATCAATGCCATCGCGGTACTTTGGGTTGAATACCAACGAGCCGATCCAAGTTTACCGCTGATTCGTTTCAGCATTTCGTGGGCCCGTGCATCCTGTCCGGTTGCAGTGAGTGTCGTGAGAATAAAGCCTTCGTCCCTCAGATCAGAGCCGTAGGTGTAGCCATATTCCACATATGGATCCATCGAAAGAGGCAAACCTTTGGTGAGATCGAGGGCCGTCGATTTTTGACCAGCCATTGCGTACGCAGCTGCCAAAGTCCATCGGGTGGCGGAAGAGAGATTTTTCTGTTCCTTCAGTCTGTTCATCGGACCCATTTCCGGATCGCGGGCCAACGCCAGAGTGTAGAGACGATAGGCCTGCATCAACTGGCTGCTTTTATTGTCGGTTTTAGACCATTGAGATGCTTGTGAACGTTGGTACGTTTTCCAGTTGCTGAGAAAATTGAGCGGCAACGCATAACCCTTGTTTTGCGCTTCCACCATAAAATGCCCGGCGTAACTGCTGCCCCAGTCGTCGGCTTCCTGGTTTCCACCCGGCCAGTAACTCATGCCCCCGTTCGATTGCTGAAATCCTTTCAGGCGATTGATACCGGCCTTGATGTTGCGGTCAATTTCGGTAATCCGGGATGGTGACAAATCGATCAGATCACCAAGAGCCAGTTGCGGAAACACAGAAGAGGTGGTTTGCTCCACACAGCCATATGGATAGTGAATGAGGTATTCCAAACGTTTTTCCAGATTCAAAGGCGGAAGAGACGACACTTCAAGAGTGGCGGTGTTGGTTCCGGGTGTTCCAACAGGTGTGAAGGCGGAATTCCAGACTGAGCCCGCTGAAAGGCTTCCTTCTTTCACTTCAGTCACATATGGATTGGGGTTGCGGATGTCCAGCTCCACATCGTAATACGACGTTTCGGAACCGCTGCTCACTTTCACTTTTACCTTTCCTATGCCATTGATGTTTTTCGATTTGAGTCTGAAATTCACCACCTGATCACCGATTTCAGTAAATGAAATGGTTTTGGTGGCCGCACCCGATATTTCAAGCAAATTGTTTGATTCGATCTGCACGTTCACATTCCGGATCGATTTCTCCATCGCAAATACGGTCACCGGAATGTTCACTTCTTCCCGCATGGCCAGCATTCGGGGCAAGGTGGCCAGAACCATCAACGGCTTTTTCACCGGAACCGCTTTCTCCGCAAATCCATAGGCACCCTGTTGTGCGGCTACCACCATCAAACGGACGGAACCCACATATGGTGGCAGCTTGATGGCGTGGGTTGCCGAGGCTCCTTTTTCCAGAGTAAATGGTCCCAGGAATTTCACCACCGGCTTGAAGCGGTTTGCCTTTTTGGCGCCACCCTTTTTGTTCATTCCTTCATCACCACCGACCGCCAGAATCCGGTCCATCGAAACACCAAAAGCACCCATCACATAATCATACAAATCCCATGTTTTTACACCCAACGCTTCACGGGCATAGAAACTGGCGTGCGGATCGGGCGTTTTGAATCGGGTGAGATCCAACAGACCTTCATCTACCAGGGCCAGAGTATAGGTCATCGGTTTACCCGTCGCTTCTGATACCTGAATTTTTGTGACTTCCTCAGGTCTCATACTGGCCGGAGCCTTAATCACAGGTTGCAAAACAGTGGAAGGATCTTCCACCAAAACCGGCACCACACCGTACATCCGGATCGGAAGATTGTTGTTGGTCTGTGCATGAGGCTGCAACAAACTCACATGAACAAACACATTGGGCAACATGGCTGAAGTTGCTTTGAATGAGAACTTTGTACTGCCTTGCGTTACATCGGTCCAGTAGGTCTCGATCACTTTACTGCCCGACTCCACACTGATGAGGGCCCGCCCTTCTTTGCCGCTCGGAATGTTGAGTACCACATCTTCCCCCACCTTATAATCTGGCTTTGTGGAAGTAAAATTCAGGTAAGCGGCCTCATTGGCGCCTTCTTTGGGTGCCCGTCCGTAATACGATGGCCAGTCGATATAAAGGACCTTACCCGTAGAATGACCACCATCGACATCCTGCACTTTGAGCAGATAGCGTCCCCAGTTGGGGTAATCGATGCGCAGTTTCCAGTTTGCCTTGCCGTTGATAAGTTGCACATCGGCGGTTTGTATTGGTTGGTGGTAGCTGTCTTCAGAAAACGAACTCAAATTGTCATACGTGCGATCCCACCAGAAACGCCAGTCCATCCGATACAAGGTAACCTTCACCCATTTCGATTCCGGTACGAGTTTTCCGTCCGGATCGAGAGCAACGATGGAAATGTTGTGACTGGTATCGGTTTCCAGTTCCTGGCTGTAGCCTTTGGATTCCGGTGCTTTAATCCCAATGTAGGAGTTGTACGGGTGATACGGAATCGTGAACCGGTCGATGCTGTAGTTTCCTCCCGTTTCGAACACTTTGGTGAGGAGATTGACCATAATCATGCCGGGTGCCTTCTCTCCTACTTCAAAGGGATGCTCCACTTCGGCTGTCCCATTTTCATCGAGGGTTCCCTCAAAAATCTTCTCGCTTTCGGCACTGAAATCCCGGCTGGGATCATCAAACACATAATTTTCGTATTTCGGAAAGGTCGCAGTGGTTTTGGTAAAAGAAGCTTCTACAGTTGCCTCCAGATTGCGGGCCGGTGCTCCGTGCAGCCAGGTCGACCGCAGGGTAGCTTTGAGTGCCTCACTTTTCCGGATGGATGTTTTGGCAAATCCAAGGTTGATCTTCAACCGGTTGGGTTGTACAGTTTCGATGCGGATGGTCTTCGTAAAGGTGGCACCTCCCGCTTTCACTTTGGCAATCCAGCTTCCGGTTGGCGCATCGGAGCTGGTGAGGGTGTTAAAATTATAGAATCCGTTGACCTGACGGTTGTTCACCATCTTTTTAAACAATTGTCCTTGTGGTGTGTACAACTCAAACGTGACCGGATGGCCCAGCGGAAGAGGTGAAATACGGTCATCCAGCAGAAACATGGTGAAAAGTGAGTCACCGGGACGCCAGACGCCGCGTTCTCCGTAAATAAACCCTTTGATTCCTTTCTGCACTTCTTCTCCGCCAATGTCGAACCGGCTGAGGGAAAGTGAAGAACCATCATCCAGACGGAGATATCCCCGTTGTTTTCCTTTTTTAGCTACAAGTAAAAAAGCTTTGTGTTTCGGTTTGATCCGGGCCATTCCATCGGAAGTCGTCACCGCCTTACCCACCAGTTGTTTCTGGTAATCATATACTTCGAGACTGATTTCGCCCTGGGTTTCCGTCGTTCTGAGGTCGGTAATGGCAAAAAATAACTCCCCGTCGCTTCCCTGTTTGGCAATGATGCCCAGATCCGATGCCATCACATTGCGGGATACCCAACGGCTCGAATTGAAATAGGATTTGGAGCAGGGATTGTCCTGTTGATCCCAATCGTAATCATCCCCATAATATTGATCTTCGAACTCATACTGGTTCTGAGCCGCATCATCGTATTCCTCTACCAGACTTTGCAGTGTGCTGCCTTCCGAATCTTCCTTACCAAACACATTGCTGGTATCGTTCTGACAACGGTACAAAGAATAACCGGGTTTGAAAGAGAATTTTACATTGTAAATGGCACCGGGTTCGGTTTTAATGATGGTACTCAGATCCAGGGCAAACCGGTTGGGGCGATGAAGATCCAGTAATTTATTATCATCCAACCGGACGGTTTTCCTCGCCAGAGGGCGACCAACCCGTTTCAGTTCATTATTGCCATCGAGTGTATTTACCTGGAGAAACTGATCGACGTTGTTTTCAAAAATTTTGATGATGGTGACATCAACCGCCTTCAGATTGACGGCTTCGAAAGGCAAAACCAGCTGGGCACTGTTGGGAATGATGACACCTTTTCCCAGAACCTTCACCATTGGCAACACATCAGCGAAGGAAAGCTGAGTTTCAAATTCTTTCGGCATTTTAAAGCCCATGATGTTCTGAATCCCGGTTTCAACACGGAGAACGTGCGTTCCGATGATGTGGCTTTGGGGATAAACCCGAACCTCATTCCGGTCGATGGTGAACCGGAATTCATTCTGGCCCATGTTGTTCAGATAGATCAGGCCTTCCAGATTTTTGTTGGGCTGAAGAGGATCGGAAAAACGGACGGAAATGTGTTGATCTTCACCATCTGCCACCAGGGCGGCCATCACTTTAAAATCGCCGAGTGCCGGTATTTTGATTTCTTTTTCCCCGCTTTTCTCAACACCTGCCTTTTCACCATTCCATGCCATCCTCACAGTGGTCTCCGTTTCTTTCCGGACCAGGCTATCGAGTGTAAACCGATGGATCCGGTTATCGGGCAGGTGTTCCCACTTCACCCGGATGTTTTTGCCTTCATGGGTTGCTGAAAAGATGGATTCAATGGTTTGGGGTAATTCCACATCGGCTGAGGCGAATTCTCCGGAAATGCGCTGGTAAATGAGAGAAGTCGGGTCGATGGCTTCCATCAGCGGTTCCGTCATTTCAAACGACTGTGGAACAGTCTGGAATGTGAACACAAAATCTGAAAATTCATCCGGTACCTTCAGCAGTTTGCCCAGATGAAACCGCACCTGAAATTCCGTTCCGGTTGGCAACCATTTGTCGGGAACGAACTCAAGCGTACTTGCATCCGTCCAACGCATTTTGCCATCAATTTCAGGCTCCATTTCGAAAAGATTTTCGGGGATGGCCTGAGGATGCAGGGAATCGTGAAACGCCGAGGCCAGTTGAATCCGGATGGCGGCATCGCGACTGATCACACCAGATGAATGACCGGAGATATAGGCAGAAAAAGCGGGATTCCGGCTGTTGAGGGCAGGATCAATCTTTTTTGTCCGGGAAAGATAAGCCGCAGCGGAACCCACCACGACCAGAGCCAATAAATAATACTGAAAGGGTTTTACGGATGCCCATGAACCAGGAAGCGTTGCCATAAAATGGTAATAGAAAAAAGCGTGAAATGAAGGAGGAGATGATAATTAAGGACGGGGGCCTGCGGTGCTTAGAAGCGGTGAATTAAACGCAAATCTGTGACTCAAATTCGGGTTTGGTGCTGTGATTGAAAAATATTTTTTCAGACGATTCATCAGACATTTTTCAAGGTGATTTCCATGAAAAAAAACGATCTTTACCATTCTTGTTTCCGCCTATGCACTGGATTTCCAAATTACTGGCG
>CAMCXM010000059.1 GCA_945883425.1 Spirosoma fluviale | reverse complement strand
GGTGAAGTGCGATTGATGCAGGGTAAAATCATCGGCCAGATGAAATCCCTTGGATTTTCGGCCAAAGAAGAAGCGACTCTGGCTGCCCTCACACAAGATGTGTTGACGTCATCCGAAATTGAAGGAGAAATTCTCCCCTACGATCAGGTGCGTTCATCCATTGCCCGGCGACTGGGCATCGAAACAGCAGGACTTATTCCCAGCAGCCGGCACATCGAAGGTATTGTGGAAATGATGCTCGATGCCACCCAACGCTATGAACTTCCTCTAACCGAACAGCGATTATTCGGATGGCATGCCGCTCTTTTTCCGACCGGCTTCAGCGGCCCCTACCCCATTGAAACCGGAAAATACCGCACCGGAGAAATGCAGGTCGTATCGGGGGCCATAGGAAAAGAAAAAATCCGGTTTGAAGCAATCAGTCCGGATTTAGTTAAGACTGAAATGGACCGTTTTCTGGATTGGTTTAATCAGAACCAAAATCTGGATCCCGTTCTGAAAGCAGCGATTGCCCATTTCTGGTTTATCATCATCCACCCGTTCGATGACGGAAATGGCCGTATTGCCAGAGCATTAACCGATCTTCTTTTGGCCCGTGCTGAAAATAGTGGGGAACGATTTTATAGTATGTCAGGCCAGATTCTGGTGGAGCGCAAACAGTATTATGACGTCTTACAAAAGGTGCAGCATAGTACAGGTGACATCACCGAATGGCTGATCTGGTTTCTTCAATGCCTGAAAAATGCGATGAAAGCGACCGAATCATTTACCCTTTCAATCGTGGAGAAAGCACGATTCTGGAAAGAACATGAACACACTTCGCTGAACCTAAGGCAACGAAAAATGATCAATCTTTTATTCGATGGACTCGAAGGAAAACTTCAGACATCCAAATGGGCGAAGATCACCAAAACATCCGGCGATACTGCCCTGCGTGACATCAAAGACCTGATTGAAAAAGGCATCCTGATACAAACCAATGAAGGCGGACGAAATGTGAGCTATGAACTGAATAATGGACCAACTCAACAATGAAACGACTAATCCTCCTTTTAACCTCTCTCTTCTTCCTTTCCGGAATTTCGATCCAGGCACAGGAATACAAGACCATTCCAAACCTTCCTTACTATCCGGAAGCTCGAATGTTATCGGATGCTTACCTCAAAGAACGATGCCGTCTCGATCTGTATCTGCCTGCTACCAAAAAAGGATTCAGCACCATCGTCTGGTTTCATGGAGGTGGACTCACCGGTGGTGAAAAAGAGATTCCTTCCCAACTGAAAGAACAAGGATTTGGGGTGATTGGCGTTGGCTATCGCCTTGATCCAAAAGTGCATTCTCCCGCCTACATCGAAGATGCGGCTGCGGCAGTGGCCTGGGTTTTCAAGCACATCGGAGAATATGGCGGCGACACCAATTTGATTTTTGTGTCGGGACATTCGGCCGGAGGCTACCTCACGCTGATGTTGGGTCTGGATAAAAAGTGGCTGACAACAAACAAGACAGACCCCAACAAAATCGCAGGACTCATACCCATGAGCGGACAGGCCATCACGCATTTTGCCATCCGGAAAGAACGGGGCATTCCGCAAAATCAACCCGTTATCGACCAACTCGCACCGCTGTTTCATGTGCGTGCCGATGCTCCTCCTCTCCTGCTCATCACCGGTGATCGGGAACTGGAAATGCTGGGTCGCTATGAAGAAAACGCCTATCTGTTCCGGATGATGAAGGTTTCCGGCCACAAGGCGACCCAACTGTTCGAACTTGATGGTTACGGACACGGCATGACAGAAGGTGGCATGCCGCTGCTGATGGAATTTGTCAGAAAACGGGAGAAAGAAATTCTGGAATCAAAATCGCCGGAAGTGAAGAATTAAAAAACATCACCAATCATCCTTGAAACAATTTGGTGGGAAAGTCACACCTGGACTGTTATAACAAAGAGACCTGTCTGCTTTGAGGAAAATTCCAACAAAACAAACAGGTCACTGTTTTTTGTCCTTGTCTACAGTCGCCTGGACCTAGAACGACTTCTTATCGTCGACCGAAATGCTTCTCAGTTTTGAATTCTGGTTTCCGTCAATAATCCCGATGGCGCCCGGCGTGGTGGAAACATAGGCTTCCAGTTCCTGAACCGAATTAAAAAACATCGGGGCACCTGCCTTTCCCTGAAACACAAGAGCGAGCCAGTATTTGTTAAACTGATCGCCGTTCATGCCCATCAGTTTTTTGGCGGTTGCACTGCCAACAGGGGTGTTGGTTTTCATAAACGCCAGCGAGATTTTCGTTCCATCCGGCCAGCGTTGCTTATCGCCCTGCACAACCGATTTCAGAAACTTCATCGTAAGTGCAGCGGGTGCACCTTTTTCATTTGCCACAACGGCAATGGCCACATCGTCATCTTTAAAACTCATGGTGAGCAGACCGACAAACAGAACGAGGAGGGTGGTGAGGTATTGTAACTTCTTCATATCCTGATTCATTAAAAGCCGATGGCAAATTGAAAATTGACCGAATTATACTTCACCTTAGGGGCAGAACCAGCAGCATGCGTTTCCGTATGCGCATATTCCAGTTTCATCACCGTGAGATAGTTTATTTCATATCGCAAACCAACCAGGTAGTTGGTCTGAGAATGATTGGAGAAATAGACCTCTTTGGCATTCATTCCCAGGTATTCACCTTTTATGTATGGCACAAATTTCTTATACCGGTAACCGGCATAGACATAACTCGCATAACTGATCGGCGAACCCGTTGAATCATTTTTATTGATCGACATGGTGCTTTCCCCCAAAACCTCAATACTGTTATCAAAATACGATACAGACCCGGAGAACAACTGCTGGGTGACATTCTTTTTCGATTTGAGCGATGTATGATGTAGTGTGGCACCTTTTGGAATTTCATCATAGTAATACGAAGCACCGATTTTGAGTTTATCCAGTGGCCTGAAACTGAATCCGGCCATGAACGACTTGCTGGAGTTGTTGTCCGTCAGATCATCGGATGCCACACCATTACCAACCAGAATATCATACCCAAATCGCATATCTCCAAGGTTTTGTCCTTGCAAACGAATGCCCGTCGTATGCAACGGAATGATTCCCTGATCAAACATCATCGGACGAAAAATGGTGGGAAAGAAAACCCGACCGTGGTGGTAGGTATCGTTCCAGAAGTTTACCGGCGTGTGGTGTTTCCCGAAAAGGACGTTGTGATTGCGGTAGTAATTGTACTTCATCACAATCCGCTCGATGGAAATATCAAACTTGGTGGGGGAAGAAGCCGAGTATTTGAAAACCGTTTCACCCAGAAACGAAATCCGGTCCGACAATTGGGACGTGATGAAAAGGTCTTGTTCACCGAGAGTGAAATTCACTTTGTCATCTCGCATGGCTGCATCAAAATGCACAAAGCCCCGGATCTGTGTTTCCTGCGCCTGGGCTTTCTTTTGAAAACCTGTGAGACAGGACAGCACAATTGCGGGACACAATAACCAGGACTTCCGACCCGGCCATAAGTATTGGTTTCGCATAAGTGTTTATTTAGTTGAAGGGTGCAAGGCTATCATAATTATCAGAGATAACAATAGTAACCCTTTTTAAATCATTGATATTTAATATTCAGAAACAGGAATCCGGACTCAAAACCAGGCATCTGCTCATTTCGACCATGAAGGATGCAGCTTCAGGCGCAGAATAATGATGGAGATAAATCACTTCAGTCCTGCGCCTTTGAGCTTCATAAATTCGGGGTCTTTCAGGATTTCTTTCATCCAGACATCCTTTTTTATCTGACTAAATTCCAGTTTACCCGTTTGAAAAGCCCGTTCAAAACTTTGAAGAGCTGCTTCCTTCTTCCCTTGATTGAACAAAACCACTCCCAATCCATAACCAGCGCCCGGATGGTTCGGATCGATGATAAGCGCTTTCTCAAAACGAGGCTGGGCTTCTGTAAAACTGGCAGTGCGAATGTAAATGAATCCCAACTCCGACAAACAATCGGGATTCGGACCCAAAGAATCGATGCGGATGGCGGCCTCATAATCTGCCCGGGCGTTGTTAAAATCGTCCCGTTCTTTATAACTGACGGCCCTCAGAGCATAGGCATCGGACAAACCTGGCTGTAAAAGAATGGCATCGCCAAAGGCTTTAATGGCTTGTTTGTGATTGCTCATAAACGAATAGGTAAGGCCGGTTTCGACCAGACAATCGTATTTGTTGTATCCAAGCCGGGCTGCCTCGTTGTAGTTGTCGATGGCGTTAAATCCCTGTTTAAGTGCTTTATTGATTCTTCCTTTGTAAAAATGCGCCTCGGCCAGCTTGTTGTCTTCCCGGATGGCATTTTCTACATCCAGCAACGCTTTGTGGTAATTCTCCATGCTGTAATGGCAACGAGCTCTTTTCACCAGCGTCAGTGGATCAGCCGATTTTATAAGGAAAGCTGTATTGAACCAGACCAGAGCCGAATCATATTGACTCTGGGCGACGAATGCATCACCAAGTCCACGACAGGCATCCAGATTACGATTGTCCAGGTTAAAAGCGGTGTGAAGTAAGGGCAGTGCCGTCCGAAAATCTTTCTTGCCACAGAGGATCTGTCCTTTTTTCACGTAGGCCGGAACGAAATTCTCTTTCAGCGCTATGCACTGGTCAAGGTCCCGCATGGCATCAGCCGTTTTTCCCATGGCGACTTCCTGAAAGGCCAGAAAATAGAGGGCTTCCACAGAAATTGGTTTCACAAGCAACGCTTTCTGGACAAATTTGATGGCCTCCTCGGGATGATTGTTTTTGGCATTGGTGCGGGCCAGATTGAGGTAGTCGTCGTGGTACTTATCCAGTTCTTTGGCTTCATCCACATTGAGTCCCAGTTTATACGCTTTGGCAAATTCTACACCGGCCCGGCTTTCGTATCCTTTCTGCATCAGGACCATACCTTTCATAAAAAGGGCAGAACTGTAACCCGGATTGATGGTCAGTGCGGCATCGGCGGAGACAAGGGCTTCATCCAATCGGGCACTTTTCCGCTCAGCATCGGCTTTCGCGGTGGCCGATTGCACATCTCTGGAATCCAGTTTTAGGGCAAGGTTAAACTCTTCAATCGCTTTATTGAATTCCTTTGTCTGGGCCAGTAGAAAGCCTTTTTGCTGATGGTATTCCGCCAGATTCGGATTCACCAGAATGAGTGTATTGAAATCGGCGATGGCTTTGGGAATGTCATTTTCTTTCTGGTGAAGAGAAGCCCGCATTTTTAAGGCTTCGGCGAAAACGAGATCGAGTCCGATGGCTGAATTGAGATCGGCCATGGCCTTTTTGTTTTCACCTAAAGCCTGGTAGCAACGGGCCCTTTCATAGAAATAATCCGGATTGGTCTTGTCTTCGGCGATGATCCGGGTATAATCTTTCAGCGCCAGTTTGAAATTACCCGCCATGTATTTTCTCCTGATGTCGGCTTTGTTCCGGATGATTTTATCTGTTTGGTAGAATTTTTGAATCACCTCCGGATTGTCGGGCAAAATGATGTAAGCCGATTGGTACGCCTGCCTTGCTGCCTCGTAATCCCGTTGTTTGAACAAGGCGTCCCCTTCTGTGATCTGACGCGTAAACATCTGCCGGGGATTGTTATTCAATCCACCTGCCAGCATTCGGGTGAGTTCGTTAATTTTTGTTCGGGGGTAGGTTTCCAGCGGTTTGAAAGCCCTGGCTTCGGTGTAGGCTTCGATGGCAGAAGCGAAATCTTTGATGGCCACCATGGAATCTCCTTTGCTGATGGCCTTGCTGTAAAACAAATCGCGGCGCTGCTCGTCTTCTGATTTCTGCATCTGTGACTTCACCGCTTCGGCATACAATGAGTCGCTTTTCTTCTGAAGTGAAATCTGACTTTCGGTGATGGTGGAATCGGTAAAATGATTCAGCTTCATTTTGATTTCCTTCACAAACGGCTTGAACTCATCGTCTGGTGATGCCAGAACCGTTCCATTCCCACTGGCTCTTTTTGACCGGAAAAACGAAATCCCGTTGATGTAGCCTACATATTTTCCGTTTTTCTTATCGAACCGGATGGTAGCGACCCGTCGTTTGGTGACGTAGTTTTTATCAAAATACTTGTGCTTGTTTTTGAACTGCGACACATAATACACCTTCAGATACAAATATTCTTTGAAGGCAAAATCACTGATTCGCAGGTCGCTAAAACTGACGGTTTCCTCAAAACCCTTTGTGTAAAACAAGTCCCAATCATTGAGATATTTCTGAATGGACACATCTTTAGGCTCGACGGAATCTGCCTGAATGGAATACAAATCATCTTCCAGAACTACTTTGGGATCGGCAAAAATTCGGGTCTGGTTATCCGCTGTGGCCAGAACCACAATATCCTGTGCATCGGATGTGGTGGTGGCCTTGTGCGACAGTACATTGAGCAGCTGCTCAAATTCTTTCACCAGCGCAATGGACTGACTTTTGAGCTGGTCCCGTTCTCTGGGAGTGAGATCCAGCATTTGAGCATTCACCTCGTTGAATCCCAACATCTGCACCAGCAGAACTAAAATGGAGATACAATAAAACGGACGGAAATTCTTCAGATTCATGGTTTTCAGGTTGCCGGGAGACGATTCAGAATCCAGGTGAACCCTGTATTCCAGATTGTGAAACTTAAGTCGGAACTGTTTTTAATCGGTCGTTTGAAACCAGACAAAATCCACGGCATTGGTTCACAGTATACTGCAAACCTAAATGAAATAATCATATTGAAACGGTCTGAAATCGATATTTGTCAATTTTAAGATGACCCGCTGTGATGTTGGATTTCATGATCCAGAATGACAGCCCTTCAACGTTTCCTTTTACTTCTTTCCTTTCTTCTTCCGCTTTTTACCCATTTCCGCTTCGGCATCGGCGATGAGTTTTCGCCAGTTGGTGTTGGGCTCCTCGGTCATCGCCAGAGTCATTTCATACAACTCCTTGTCGATGGCAAGTTCCAGAATGGGCTTTCCCAGAAAGGTCTGAATCTCGTCCAGAGTCTTTTTTTCTTCCGGCGAACAAAAGGAAATGGCAACCCCCTTTTCCATTCCACGCCCCGTCCGTCCGACACGGTGTACATAGTTTTCGGCTTCGTCGGGAAGATCGTAGTTGACCACAAACTGCACGCCGGGAATATCAATCCCACGGGCACTGACATCGGTAGCAACCAGAACCCGCACCTGCGAGGCACGGAACTTTTCCATCACATCGAGCCTGTCTTCCTGGGCTTTATCGCCATGCATAGTAAGCGAATCGATACCCACTCTTTTCATGGCAGCAAACACTCTTTCGGCCCTCACTTTGGTTCTTACAAACACCAGAAAACGCTGTTCCGGATTTTGTTTGATCATTCGCTCCAGAAAGAAACGCTTGTCGTCCATCTCAATAAATGCCACCTGATGGTCCACATTTTTCGAGACTCTGTCCTTTGGAGAAATCTGAATCCGGATGGGATTCCGAACAATCGAATAGGCAAGGTCCTTAATTTCTTCGTTGATCGTAGCTGAGAAAAACAAGGTCTGGTGTCGCCTTGGAATATGACGGAGTACATCGCGGATGTCACGGATAAAACCCATGTCCAGCATGAGATCAGCTTCGTCCAGAACCAGCACTTCGACCATCGACAGGTCCAGAAAGCCCTGACTTCGCAGGTCGAACATCCGGCCGGGGGTCGAAATCAACACATCGGCACCCCGAAGCAATTGGTCGGTCTGTGGTTTCTGATCTACACCACCGAACGTACTTACAATACGGAGTGGCGTGTAGGTGGCCAGTTTTTCAAACACGCCGGTGATCTGAACGGCAAGTTCACGGGTTGGCACCATCACCAGACAACGAACCTGTCCTCTTTCCAGAATCTCGTGACTCACCAGAAGTTTATGCACCAGCGGAATGGCAAAGGCACCTGTTTTTCCAGTGCCGGTCTGGGCAATGGCCATCACATCTTCTCCTTTCAGAATCGAAGGAATGGCACGGTACTGAATGTCGGTTGGTTTGACAAAACCTTGTTCCGCCAGGCTTTTTTTGATCGAATCCGAGATGTTGTATTGAATGAATTTCATGAATTTCTGTGTAAACCGGATTCGATACCGTCCTGATTATGCGAACAAACGCTGTTTAAGTTCGTCGAAGTGATCGACTATAAATGAAGTGTATGGCAAGAGATTACCGGAAGTAAATGTCGACGTAATCGCAATTGGATTGCAACCCGCCGCGACAGCCGCCTGAAGTCCGGTTGGGGAATCTTCCACCACAAAGCAGTTTTCTGGACGGAAACCCAACAACTCTGCCGATTTCAGGTAAATATCAGGGGCCGGTTTTGGGTTCGGAACCAGGCCGGCATACATAATGACATCGAAGAAATGACGGATTTTACCCATGTCGAGGGCGAAATCCACATTAACCAATGGGGCATTGCTGGCAACGGCAACCGGGATATTATTCGATTTCAGGGTTTCGAGAAACGAATACAACCCATCGGCCAGAGCAAATTCGGGTGCGTACATTTCGCGGTACAAGGCTTCTTTTTCAAGGGCCCATGCCAGCAACTGCCCGTCGCTCGCATCCGGAAATTCAAGAGCCAGAATCTGTTCATTGGTTTTCCCGAAAACACGATCGTGGAATTCTTCCGGCTTCAGTGGCATGCCAAGGCGCTCGGCAAAAATGATCCATGATTTCAGATGCCAGTCGTTGTTGTTGATGATCACACCGTCCATGTCAAAAATGACGGCGAATTGAGGATTGGTTTGAATCGACATTAGTTTTTTCTGAGAGTCCGGTAACCATTGGCCATAATCATACTGGTGTCGAAAAACACCATTCGGGCCGAAGCATTCCGGTCGATGTGGTAATACGCCGTTTCGAGTTGTTCCATCAGGAGACCGATGAGAGGAAGCGAGAAAATTTTACCCAGATTGATGAGTTCCTGTGCTTCCGACTCCTGCAAACGCAGGGCATCAATTCCTCCAGCAGAAAGTACCATGGATTTCCGGACCTTATCCATACAATATTTCAAATAGGTTTTCTGGAGTTCCTTGCCCATTCCCTGAAAGTTCTCGGTATGACGGATCAGTTTGTCCAGATCATTCCTGAAACAGGACCGTTGCCATTCCATGAATAAGGCATGATAATTATCCACTTCTTCATTCAACAGCGACAAAGCAACCGGAATAGAACCAGCCGCCAGCGAAGCCACAGCGTGAGACCTTGAAGGATCGGCACCGAATTTCGAAACGAGGTATCCAGCCAGTGTTTCATCATCCAGTCTTGGAATGGTGACCCTCTGTGTTCTTGAAACAACGGTTGGCAACAATTGCTCAGGCTGATCGCTCACCAAAAGAAATACTGTAAACGGAGGTGGCTCTTCCAGCAATTTCAGAAACGAATTCGAACCTTCCGTCCGCATGGTTTCCGGAAGCCAGATGATCTGTACCTTATATTTTGCTTCATAAGCCTTCAACTGGAGGCCCTGCATGGTTTCGCGAACCGATTTTATGTTGATGATGGGCGTCCGGTTCTCAAACTCAGCGAGCTCGGCCCAATCAGCCGGGGTGCCATAAGGCGAATCTGCCAGAAACTGACGGAATAATGGCAGATAAGCATTGAGCTCATCGTCTTCCACCCGTTTGGTTTTGGCGAAAGGAAAGCAGTAATGCAAATCCGGGTGCACCGACTTACCGATTTTGATACAGGAAAAACAGACGCCACAACTGTCACCCTGAGCCGGATTCTCACAATTGATGTATTGGGCATAGGCCAATGCCAGCATCAATCCAACTCCTCCTTCCGAACCAGCAAATAATTGCGCATGGGCCACATGGCCATTGTCCGCCGATTGGACCAGACTCATTTTCAGAGCAGCATTTCCAGGAATATCAGCAAATTTCATTCTGTGGCAAAGAAAGGGAATATTTTGGGCGTAACCGCTGGCTGTTACATAAATATGGAACCCAACTGCAACCAGAACCAACTGAATAAAGGCAGCGGATTCTGTGCCTGTACTGATTTTTTATTTCTTCCAGAATGTTGTCTCCTGAAACATTGGATTCTGTGCTACAGGACCATAAAAGCTTGTTTTGGAGACTGATTTCGCTGTGAGTTCATTCACCATCTTCTGGTAGTGTGGCCTGTCTGAATTATCGAGAACCATGAATCCTCCCTTTTTGAGTTTGGGCCAGCTGTGTTTCAGACAAGATGGACGAACTCTGCCGTCCACGATGATCAGATCAAAATACCCATCCGGAAAACGATCGATTTCACTGGCGTAATTCCGGAAGGTGACCGGATCGTAGCCATCGAAAACAGAATGGTAATGGTCGGGATTCTCCGGGTTTAAAGGTCCGTCAAGAATTCTCGGTTCCGGTCCCTGGAATACATACTCCACATTTGTGAGGCCTTTTTCGGCAAGCTGTCCTTTGAGAATGGAGTGCCATCCTTCTTCGTGTTCCGTTGAAACTACTTTTTCAAACCGGGTGGCCATAAAAACGGTGGAGGCTCCGCTCCCGTATTCAAACACTTTCCCACTTTTACTTTGAAGACTTTCGATAAACCGGACTGCCCCTGCTGCCATCCAGGGTTTGGGATTTCCAAACAGGTTTTCGTAGCCCTGTGATTTCCATTTGCCATAATCACGGAAAATATCGGTCAGCATTTCCAGTCCTGGCTGGCGGAAAAATGCTTTCACACTTTGTCTGATGTAAAATCTGAGTGTATAAAGTTCCGGATAACTTTCCTGTGATGTCATTCTTACTTTTTGAAATCTGGGTGCAAATCAAAACTAAGTTTTTCAATTCGAAACCAAAGTCTGTGAATTCCTTGGGATTCAGTATCAATCTTTCCAATTAACTAAGGACTTTGGAACATGATTGAAATGACACTCGCCGTTCGAACAAAAGGAACGACACCAGCAAATTCACTGAACCCATAGAAATCATATGTTTGTTGAATCGGTTAAACCAAATCAGAAGCGGGCTATAATTACGGAGACTTTTGACCGGTCATGTTAAATCCCCACATATTCTCATCGGTCAATTCAACCAGCGGATAATTGCGTTTGGCGAACCAGGTTTCAACTTCGGATTTCTCGTGTTCCCAGCGGTACCTGGGCGAGCACCAATCCAGAATATCGACCATCATTTCCCGGATGTTCTGAGGATTACCTTTTAACTTTTTTACAATGAAGCTCACCGGCAACAACGTGCAGGCATACAGCACATATTGAATACGCACCGGCAATCGGGATGAAACCGAACGAAAACGGTTCATCAGGTTATGGATCACATCCTTCCTTGGCTGGTAGGCCCAAATACTGAACTTTCCCCCGGGTTTCACACAAGGGTCAAGACTTGAAAATGAAAGTTCCGTCCGTTGTGTATGAATGAGGACGCCCGAACTGTGCACAACATCGAAAAATTGGAAAGGAAGCGGCGGAAACTCGACATCGGCCTGAATAAAATGAGCATTTTCCTGATCGTTTTGGTGGAACGCCCGCACGACACTCAGGCTAAAATCCATACCAACCACCTGCATTCCGGCTTTTGCCATTTCGATGTTGAGGTGACCATTTCCGCAACCAGCATCCAGAATCCATTTTCCATGTAGTGATTCCCGCGATTCGGCTGTTTCGGTGCAAAACCGGTCCAGCAATCTGGCAGAATCCAGATTCCAGGTTTTATCGGTTTCATAATTGTAGAGATCCCATTCCTGTTCGAAACTCTTTTTGGTGTGGCTGTTTTTGGTTTGAATATGCTGAATCAACGCACCGTACCGTTCTTCCAGTGTTTTTTTTCTAATCGTAAAGTTAGGAAGATGGCGAAGGAAAAATTCCTCATAATCGAAAAAAGCTTCTACGATCAGCCTTGGGATTCCGGCAATGACGGGATAGAAAAATCCCGATTCAGAAAATAAGATGGCCGTTTTAATAAAAGTCGACTCCTTCCCGGAAAGCATCTTGTTCCCTTCTTCGATGAGCTCCAGCCGAAGGGGCTTTCTGTCGACCGGACATCGGAGTATTTCAAGAAGTTTTGGATTCATCGATTCAACATATCGAAACCTGAAAAAGAAAAAACGCCTGACGTTTCTGCATCAGGCGTTTGTCCATGAATTATAAATTTCCCCTCAGTTCCTGTTCCCGTTCGATGGATTCAAACAGGGCTTTGAAGTTTCCTTTTCCAAAGGATTTCGCTCCCCGTCTTTGGATGATTTCATAAAACAGAGTCGGGCGATCTTCTACGGGTTTGGTGAATATCTGGAGGAGATATCCTTCATCATCACGATCGACCAGAATGTTCAGAGCCTTGATGGCTTCAATCTCTTCTTTGATCTCTCCTACCCTATCGAGCAAATCGTCGTAATATGTTTCTGGCACATGAAGAAACTCAATTCCTCTTTTTCTCAACTCACTTACGGTGTGCAAAATATCGTCTGTGGCCAGGGCCATGTGCTGAACGCCGGGACCTTTGTAAAAATCCAGATACTCTTCAATCTGGGATTTCTTTTTTCCCTCGGCCGGTTCATTGATCGGAAATTTCACATAGCCGTTTCCGTTGGACACCACTTTGGACATCAAAGCCGAGTATTCGGTTGAAATGTCGCTGTCGTCAAATGTAACCAGGAGTTTAAAACCCATAACGGTGGAATAATAATCCACCCAGGTATTCATTTCTCCCCAGCCAACATTTCCAACACAATGGTCAATATACTGAAGGCCAACCGGCTCAGCCAGAGCGGGTTTATTTACTGCTGCAAAACCTGGAAGGAAAGGTCCGTTGTAATTCTTTCTCTCAACAAACGTGTGAATGGTTTCGCCATAAGTCTGAATCGACGCCATCACCACTGAACCATGTTCATCGGTATAAGTTGTTGGCTTGTGCACACCAACGGCACCGCGTTTGGTTGTTTCCTCATAGCTTTTGGTGGCATCATCTACCCAGAGAGCCAGAACTTTTACGCCATCGCCATGCAATTTCACATGCTCTGCTATGTAGCTGTCAGGCTGTAGGGCGGTGGTGAGCACCAACCGGATTTTGCCTTGTTCCAGAACATAGGAAGCTCTGTCCCGCATTCCGGTTTCCGGGCCAGCGTACGCAATCAGTTTGTATCCGAAAGCCGTTTGGTAGTAATAAGCGGATTGTTTGGCATTGCCCACATAAAACTCAGCGTGGTCGGTTCCCAGCAATGGAAGGAAATCGGTATCGGTTGATGGAGCGGTTTGGTCTGAGGCAATTAGCATAGAAATTTGATGGATTAGACGGGCAAAATTAGGCCATTCCGATTTTTCACCGTGTTTTTTCTTCTCATTTCCTGTTAAAATTTTGATTTTTGTTTGGAGGCTCCAACCTTTGGGGCCTGAAAAGACAAATACTTTCATCTCCATGAACCAGAAAAAATTTAACTCCGCTCTGATTGACCTGGCTGAAAAACGAATTCAACTGAACCAGCTTGATTATGCCGACGAAAAATACGATGAGGCCGAAGACGATTTGCACAATGCGGAAGACGCCTTCCTGTCGGAATTTGGTGATGAAATGGAAAACATCCTGGACGATGTTCACGAGCGTGTCTGCTCTGGAACCGACGTTCTGATTGCCACTGCTTACATTGCTAAAAACTACGTTCGCAAAGGAGAGAGCCTCGACGGCGATCCACTGTATGAAATCACCTCGAAAGAAGGCGTGATTGTGGAAGCCGACAAATACCCTGACAAAACTGCCAGACTTGTCCTTGTACCCTCCCCTGCCCGTTTGGTTCTCACAGTCGGCGGAAAAGCCAAAGAAATCGTCTGGGAAATCGGGAAGAATTAGTGGTTATTGCGGAACGTGGCGCCAGTTAGTGGTTAGTGGTTAGTGGTTAGTGGTTAGTGGTTAGTGGTTAGTGGTTAGTGGTTAGTGGTTAGTGGTTAGTGGTTAGTGGTTAGTGGTTAGTGAAAAACGTTTCACGTTTTTCACAGATCGGCCCGAACAATTGAACCATCTGATGATTGACTATACGCTGGCTCATCTCCATGATTGTTCATCCGGCTATTCGTTCAATAAACCAAATAATCAACCATTTACATAATCTTAATTCATCATTCATTGTCGCCAGGTCTCCGCTCAGCATTCATAATTCCTAATTTTTAATTCTTAATTCTCAATTCACTTGCCTTTTCTCGTTTGGTTCGGATATCTCGCTTCGGGAATCATTGTTTTGTCGATGACGATGAGTTCCATCGTTTATTTCCGATGGGTGAATCTGCTGGGCGCCATTTGTTTTAGCATCTATGGTTTTTTGCTTGGGGCCATCCCGGTTGGCCTGCTGAATGGGCTGATTGTCTGCATCGACATTTATTATCTCTGGAATATTTACACAAAGAAGGAAGTCTTCGAAATCCTGGAAATCAAATCAGGAAGCGACTATCTTCTACGGTTTCTGGATTTTCACAAAGATGAAATTCATAAAATCAACCCAGAATTTAAGTACAACCCCGCCATAAACAGTTTCAGCTATTTCATTCTTCGGAATATGCAGGTGGCCGGGCTTTTTCTGGCACACAAAGAAGGAATGAACACATTGGTTGTCGGTCTGGATTACGTCATTCCGGAATACCGGGATTTCAAAAACGGACAGTACCTGTACAACCGGCTAAAACCGGATTTGCAGAAAGCAGGCATCGAACATATTTGTGTTCGGGGAACCACGGCCCTTAACAAAGATTACTTTAAAAAGATCGGGTTCCAGAAAGATGCGAATGGCTATTTCACTCTTCCTATTGCATAAAAACGAATCTGAAACGAAAACAATCGCATCAGAATAGTCAGGACCAGTATGTTAAAGCAGCCCTGGTCTTCAACTTACCAGATTAAAATTTCATTTTTTGACTGTAAAATTGATTAGATATGCGGGAGTTTTGCCTCTGAAAAAAAACGCAAAGAATGAAAAGACACCTACCCATTCTTCTCCTGATTCTCGCCTTCACCAAAACCAGCTTTGCCCAAACCGACACGGACGGCCTGATGATGGCCAAACGGAATCTTTGCGGAGGATTTATTTACGGCTACACCAACTGGAGCCAATACTGGGAAGGCACAGCCCTTCGTAAAAACGAAAACATCGGGACTTTTTCCTCTCATTCCGTAATGGCAATGGCCAATTATGGAATCACCGACCGTTTCAATGTGATTGCCATGGCCCCTTGGATTTCCAATAAAGTTTCAGCCGGAACACTGATTGGTCAATCGGGGATCCAGGATCTTTCCGTTCTAGTGAAGTATCAATTTCTGTCCCGAACCATTCTGGGTATGGATGTATCGGCGATCGGGTTGTTTGGGGGTTCTTTGCCTTTAACAAATTATGTTGCTGATTACCTGCCACTTTCACTGGGACTTCAAAGTAAAAATGGATTTGGGAGAATTTTAGTTGACGCACAGAAAGGGAATTGGTACGGAACAGCATCTGCTCAATACATTGTGAGAAGCAATACCCGAATTGATCGTACGGCTTATTACACAACCGAAATGATTTACAGCAATCAGGTTGCCTTGCCTGATGTTTTCACCTACAACATCAGGGCCGGATGGCGGAAAGATGCCGATCTCATTGTTGAAATGGTTTATGATCAGATGAACACGCTGGGTGGCTTTGACATGCGGAAAAATGAAATGCCGTTTCTTAGCAACACCATGAATGCAAGCCGCATAGGAATCAACTGTAAACTTCCGATTCCCAGTACCAATGGATTGAGTTTTATGGGCTCTGCCATGACAACCCTCGCCGGTAGAAATATGGGGAAAGCCAATATGTTCACCGCAGGTTTTGTGTATCAGGCCATGTTTCACCCCAAAGAATCCAAATAATGAAATCCGTTAAAATTGCACTTACCGTCCTTGTTCTGGCGATCTGGGGAATCGCCGGTTGTGAACGCGAAATTATCTCCCGTAGTTCCGAATTTGAAGCCCTTAATCCTGCAAATGCAGATTCAGGTGCACGTTTCTGGAAACCTGTTTTACTGGCGAGTCCGGATGAATTTCCGGTTGCCAACCCAATCGCGGTAACATCGGCTGACTACAAACTGGAAATGCTGGAAATCAAAAGCTGGCAAAACAAAATGACACAAGCCGAACGTGACCAGATGAACTACTGGAGTGCTGGTGTGGTGTTGCGCTGGAATGAAATTATGCGGGAACTTGTGGCCAAATACAATCTGCCGCCTTACCAGAATGAAGACGGAACCTATCCGATTCCAAATTCAGCGAATCCACTGGCTTACCCGTTTTTCCCTTTTTCAAATCCTCCGTATGCAGCTCGAGCTTATGCCTATTTATCAGTTGCACAATACGATGCTCTGATTGCGTCAAGTCATTACAAAGCGACATTCAAAAGGGCCCGTCCTGCTGTAACGGATGTTTCCATCAAACAACTGATTCCCGCCACTGCCGATTTTGCTTATCCTTGTGAAGAAGCCGTAGCGGCAGGTGCATCAGCAGCCATCCTGACGTTGATGTTTCCGGGTGAGCAGGATTTCATCCAGCAGAAACTCACCGAATGTAAAAACTATCGGATCATGGCAGGCGTGAATGTGCGCAGCGATGTTGACGCTGGTGTGGCTTTGGGCAAATCGGTTGCCTCCAAATTCATTGCCAGAGCCAGGACAGACAGAGCCGGAAAAGCCGTTGGAACACCTGCAGACTGGGCCAATCTTGAAGCAAAATGTGCGGCAACCGGTGAAACACCCTGGATCAGTCAGGAAAGTCCGAAACGTCCACCGATGCTACCTTTGTTTGGTAAAACGCTGGGATTTCTTTTGGATACGAACATGGTGGTTGCCAGTCGCCCGGCCGGACCACCTTCCACAAAGTCCGAACAATTCAAAAAAGAACTGGACGAAGTTCTCTGGTACAGCGAACACCCTACAAGAGAAAGAATGCGGATTACGCATTTCTGGGGAGATGGTGTGGCAACGTACACACCACCAGGACATTGGAATGCCATTGCCTGTGAGGATTTTGTAAAACTACGTTATAGTGAAGTGCGCTGGGCACGAAATCTGGCATTGCTGAACATGAGCATGTTCGATGCGGCGATCTGCTGCTGGGATACCAAATATGCGTATTTCAATCCGCGGCCAAGTCAGGTCAATTCAAAGATCAAGACACTGACCGGACTTCCGAATTTCCCGGCATTTTCGAGTGGCCACAGTACCTTCAGTGGAGCCGCTTCCATCATTCTGGGACATATCAATCCCGGTCGGGCCAACGATTACGACGCCATGGCAAAAGAGGCGAGTCTGAGCCGTTTGTATGGTGCCATTCATTACCGAAGCGATATTGAAGTTGGTATGCAGATGGGACAGAACATCGGACTGAAAGCCATCGAACGGGCGAAAACAGACGGAGCTGAATAAGCCTCAATTCAGCAAATCTGAATTCTTTTTCTCTACCACGGTGATGATTGAGAATTCTTATACTCACTTGCTTTTTCAAAATGATCCCTTTAGTTTTGTTTAACTAATACATAACTTTTCTTTCTATTGAAAATGGGATTAACCTATGCAAATGTTTCGCTCACAAATGAGCAGGATCTCCTTGATGCCAAAAGGCATATGATCGGAGAAGATGAAATCAGGACTTGTGAATGGAATATGCTGGTGGATACCGGGGCCATTATGCTTTGTCTGAATGAATCCATTCAGGAAATTTTAAATCTCCCGGTTCTTGGATACAAAAAAAGCACAACGGCAACCGGCGAACGGGTCATGTTACAGATGGTTGGTCCGGTCCGGATTGGGTTCGACGAACGTTTTTCCATTTCAGAAGCACTGATCCTTCCGGGCGATAGTGAACCACTTTTGGGTGCCATTCCGATGGAAGCCATGGACCTGGTCGTGAATCCTTCTACTCAGACACTTTCCGGAAATCCGAAACATGGTGGCGAGTGGATCCTTACGCTGAAAGGAATCCGCTAAATCAAACAGGCTTTAAAAAGGACGGAATCCGGATTTAACTCAATCCGGCAAACTGGCTCACAAACCGAACGTCGTTTTCGGTGAAAAGACGCAGGTCGCGGATTCCATATCGCAACATGGTGGTGCGTTCAATTCCCATTCCAAAAGCAAAACCGGTGAATTCTTCCGGATCGATTCCGTTGGCTTTCAACACATTCGTATCCACCATTCCGGAACCACCGATTTCCACCCAGCCGGTGTACTTACAGATGTTGCAACCAGCTCCGTTGCAGATGAGGCAGGAAATATCAATCTCGGCTGAGGGTTCGGTAAAAGGAAAGAAAGAAGGACGGAACCGGATTTTCTGATCAGGTCCGAACATCTCTTTCACAAAATGATAAAGCGTTTGTTTCAGGTCTTTGAAGCCCACATTGCGATCGATGTACAAACCTTCGATCTGATGAAACAGGCAATGGGCACGGGCCGAAATGGCTTCATTTCGGTACACACGTCCGGGCATGATGGCACGAATCGGCGGTTTCTGCTTTTCCATCAGCCGCACCTGAACGGTACTGGTGTGGGTCCGTAATAATACATCCGGATCTTTGGACACGAAAAATGTATCCTGCATATCCCGGGCCGGGTGATTTTCGGGGAAGTTGAGAGCCGAGAAATTATGCCAGTCGTCTTCGATTTCCGGACCGTCGCTCATCGCAAAGCCCATCTGCTCAAAAATCTCGATCATCTGCTGGCGAACAATCGAAAGCGGATGACGTGATCCAAGCGGAAGAGACTGCACCGGAAGATTCATATCAGGAGCATCCACCGAGTCGGAAGCCGACACCATGGTTGACTGGATACCGTCAAATTTCTCCCAGGCAAAATTCTTTAGGTCGTTGAGCGCCTGTCCGATGGCTTTCCGTTGATCCGGAGCCGCTTCTTTGAGTCCGGCCATCAGGTCGGTGATCACTCCTTTTTTGGCCAGAAAGGCCAGACGGAATTCTTCCAGTTTTTGCTGATTTTCGATTTGGAAAGCCTCGATGGCTTTTTTCACTTCTTCAATTTTCCCGAGCATGGGGCAAAAGTAGGAAAAAATATGCCTGAAGGGAGATCATTGAGTAGGTTTGAGCCGATTGATTTTGAGATCACCGAATTCCTTCCCTTTTTTAACCGACCGTTGAATTTGAACGGAAGCCAATGGAGAAAAAACGACTCTACATTTTAAGACGAACTCTGGATGCAGCAAAAGCCGATGTCGGCCTCACGCTCACTGTTGCGTACGTGATTCTGATCTGCCTGGGGATTCTGTTCAACTTTCATTATTACGACTTTTACCGTGTGGATGTCTTTGCATTCAGCGACCTCACCGATTGCCTGATCGCCCCAATCCGTCGTCCCCTGATCATCCTGTTTTTCCTGTTTACCATAGTTCTTTTCGTTGGCCTGATGGAGTTCGATGACTGGCTCATGGAAAACCGACCCAACTGGTACCATCGTTTTTCATTTGGAATCAATCCAGCTGGTAAAGCCAGAGAAAGATTCAGTTTAGTGAGCCTTTTCCTCATCCCAGTAATTTACTCCAACCTCTTTATTGAGATTTATGTGGCCGTAGTTGTCAAGAACAACACCGGAATCAAAGCACAAAAAGTTGAAGTCGTACTCAAAACGGCCAACGAAGGCCAGCAAACCAAACAGTTTACCTGGATCGGTAAAATCGGGGAAGTGATCGTGGTAAAAGAAGACACCTCCAAACATAAAGCCATCGTCATTCCGATGGAAGAGGTGCACAGTGTCGTTTTTATCCCAAAAACTAGTGATTTGTAGTTGGTTAATGGTGATAGGTAGAGTATTGCAGATGCGAGTTGTTGGTACGGAACTTAATTCCTAATTCCTAATTCCTAATTCCTAATTCCTAATTCCTAATTCCTAATTCCTAATTCCTAATTCCTAATTAAAAAAAGTGGCTAATACCTTTCTATTCGTATTCACTGTATTGTCCTTCAACTTGTTGGCTCAGGTTCCGGAATGGAAGAATCCGGAAGTGAGTTCGGTGAATAGGGAACCGATGCGGGCGACATTTTTTCCGTTTGCTTCGGTGGAGGATGCGGACAAGGGCGTGGAAAAAGCCCGGAATTTTGAAAGTCTGAACGGTCTCTGGAAGTTTCGTTGGGTGACCAGTCCGGCCGGAATTCCACCCGGTTTCAAAGAAATTCTCCACGAAGATTTTGAGTGGGACAACTTCCAGGTTCCGGCAAACTGGGAATTCAAAAATTATGGCACTCCCTTTTTCGGAAAGAGTCAACTTTTAGGCCGTGCTAATTCAGCCACCGATGAAAAAAGAGAGAATCCTGCCTACCTCCAGGTTCCGGAAACAGACAATCCGGTCGGATTATACCGTCGCAGTTTCCTTTTGCCTGAACATTGGAAGGACAAAAAAGTCTTCATTCATTTCGGTGCTGTAAAATCGGCTTTTTATCTCTGGTGCAACGGAACCTATGTCGGCTATAGCGAAGACAGCAAACTGCCCGCTGAGTTTGACATCACCTCTTTTCTTCGCGATGGCAGCAACCACCTAACTGTAAAAGTGCATCGCTACTCCGATGCCTCGTATCTGGAAGACCAGAATTTCTGGCAGGTTTCCGGAATCGAACGGGATGTTTTTCTCTTCGCCACCGACCGCATCTGGCTACAGGATTTCTTTGTTCATGCCGGACTCAGCAACGATTACAAGGACGGAACACTGGAAATCAACACAAGCCTTAAATCTTATTTATCATCCAACAAAAATCTGACACTGGAGGCCGACCTGAAAAATGCGCAGGGAAAACTGATCTGGAAAGATGGCAAATCCGTCATTTCAAAGGCCAATCAAATAACAGAAGGTACTTTTTTTAAGACTCAACTTCCCAAAATTCAGGCATGGAACGCCGAAACACCGAATCTCTATCAACTTGAACTCCGTCTGAAAAATGAAAAGGGCGAAATCCAGCAGGTGGTGCGACAGAAAGTTGGGTTTCGAACCTCCGAAATCAAGGACGGAATCTTTCTGCTCAACGGGCAGCCCATCAAAATCAAAGGCGTAAACCGCCACGAGCATGATCCGGACGAAGGTCATGTGATTTCAGAAGCTTCCATGCGCAAAGACATTCTGAAAATGAAGGAACTGAACATCAATGCGGTCCGCACGAGCCATTACCCAAATCATCTTAG
>CAMCXM010000058.1 GCA_945883425.1 Spirosoma fluviale | reverse complement strand
GACGTCGAGCAATCTTGTCAATCTTTTTCTGAGTATTTTTTTCGTTTGGCGCCTCCCTCTTCTTTTTCCATTCCTTTCCGTCCGTCAATCACTCATTCTCCAATTGAGTGTGATGGCACTTCCGGTTTTTATGGAAGCCGCTACTTCGTCCATGGAATACATGCTGGCCTGGTGGCTTCTCCTCGAAACTCTCCTTGCCTGGAAAGCAAAACGGCTTGGTGCCTTTTTCTGTTTCGCTACTCTGGCCATTTTCACCCGACTGGAATTTCTACCTCTCCTGGCCTTTGCACTACGCCAGAATCTGACGGATCCTCATTCAGATCCTAAAAAATTACGGCTTCCTTTTTTTCTGCTGCTGGCAGCATGGACGTTGTATCTTTTCTGGGCCTGGGGACAAAACCCCTCCCCGTTCACGGATCTTTCCGGCGGCCTCCGGTTTTATGGAGGACGGATCTGGTTTTTGATCGGTCAGGCCGGAATCCTCATTCTTTTATTTTGCTGGCTCTTCACCGGCATCGGGCAATTGAAAACTTCTGAACCAGTTTTGTACCGTCTGGGAATGGGCAATCTCCTCCTTTTTTGTGTGTTCCCTTTTGAATGGGCCTATGCGTTTCCCGCTCTTTTACTCGGTTTGGCGGGACAGATTCCGTCCGTTACTCCGCGGCTAAACTGGCTTGTTCCGGCCGGTATTCTGGCTGGATCATTTCTATCCTGGAACATGAAAACGAAATTCTCCTTTCAACTTCCTTCTGCGCTTACTCATCGAACCGAAATGACACGCCAATACGAACTGGCACAGCGAAGGCATCCTGAAAAACCAACGCTTCTTTTGTACGGCGCCACCTGGTTTCCGACCAATCCGGAAACCTGGGAGAAGTCGATGCAAAACCGCCTATTCCACCGGAAGCAATCGTATTTTTATGTCGCCGAGAAACTCTCTTCAGACGAATTGGATTCGTTGCTGGACTCCGGATTTGATATACGAATGGTGGTATCCGATGATTTTAACTGGAAATCCAGGCTTCGGTTCATCCGTCAAAGCAAGCTTACTGCCTGGCTTCAGGACGGTACGCCGGGTTCAGAATAATCCGGAATCAGTAAATCACCTTGTGTACCAGAAAAAGAACGCCGGAGAGAACAAATGCCCAGAAGAGAGAGGACAAAAACATAAAGCGGACGATCCTCGTGCGCTCCTCCCCGAATGAAACCGCAAGTAAGGTTCCCACAATCGGACTGAACACCACCGGCGTGAGAAAGGACAGTCCCCTGATTCCATATTTCAGCCAGAACTTCACAACTTTCCGGTTGCGGGGTGAGAAAAGTTTACGATCATGACGAAACGTGGCGAACCACCAGTCACGGACGGCCACACCTCCGAACGAAAACATGGTGACCGAAGTCATCATACCCAGAGTGGTCAGAATGGCAGTTTCAACGATGGAAAGTCCGGCAAAAATTCCTGTGGTGGGGCCGATCACAAACTTGAACATGCTCACCAGATAAACGGTACCGTATTTTAAAAAGCGCTCCACTGCGTATTTGCCATCAAAATCCTGCACCAAGATGAAATTTCTTTTTCAATTTGGGGCAAAATCCCGGGTCTTTGTTTCAAATCAGACACATAAAAAATAGAAGAGGTTGTGATCCAACACGTTCGGATATGGCCCGGAAATTTGCTTCCGGGGGATTCCTTCTGTTTCTGATTTTGCTGGCCTGTCATTCGTCGTTTTCCCAGATCCAAACCGATACAGCTGCCATCAACCACCAGAGTCAACGGCAAGGCATCAACACCTTTTCCGTTGGCACGGCAGGCGATTGGAGGACGTCGTTTTCAAATCACCAGAAACTGGAAATCCAGAGTGGTCAATACCTGATTTACAACCGGGCCCTTCCCTCCAAACGATTCATCACCAATAATTTCTGGTCATCCGCCAGCCACCGCATTTCCTGGAACAATAAGTGGAACTGGCAGAATGAAGCCTGGCAATATTCGTTCACAGCCAATCAGACGCGGATTGCCCAATACATGAGCCGCATCCGGTATCATTTTCTTCAATCACCAAACTACAGCGTGTACCTTCAAGCGGGTGGCGGACTGGTCAATGACAAACGTCTCAACAACGACAATTCGGGTTTGAAAGGCGAAGTACAGTCCGAGTTTTATGGCTATTCCGGCGATTCAAGTTTGACAACTCAGGTGCTGGTTTTCGCATCCGTCAGCAATCTCGCACCCCGCCAGAATCAGAAGCTGCTTTCATCGGTTGGCATTTCGAAGGATTTCCCCGGAAACGGTCTTCTTTCATTGTATGGTGGCGTTCTCAAAAGTAAAGTAGAGGATTACCTCAATCAGGACATTCAAACTATCAACAGCGACACCGTATTTACAAAAGCCAGGCTCCGGATACCGTTGAGTCCATCGTTGGTTTTTTCTTCGGATAATGAATTTCAGACACCCAACCGTTCTTTTCTCTATCGAAACAAAGAGACGGGAAAAGAAAGCCGGAACGTCCGGTATTTTCAGGATGAATACCAAAGTCTGAACACACTGAAATGGTTCCGGAAAAAGTTCCAGTTGCAGGTTTCGTTTGAAAGCAAACTTCGGAACCGGACATACGACATCATCAACCGACTATCCCGACTCGATCCTACCTACAATCTGGATCTGATCACCTACAACCAGAAACTGAGTGACGAGCGGATCAAAGACATCCGGGAACAATACACCACCTACACATCCGACGGCCGGTGGCGCATCAATTCGCGACAAACACTGAAGCTGAACTATGTAGCACAATTGCTGCGGGTCGATACCCGTTCCGATCTCAATAACCAGGACAGGGATGAAATTCTATATGCTGGTGAGCTGGCCCACGAATGGTGGCTTCCGTTTGGCTTCCGCCTCACCAACAAAATCTCAGGCAACTTTCGGCATCTGGTGTACATCGAGGCCAGTCAGAGTTCTGAAAACTACATCGACCGGATCCTTCGCTGGGAACCGTCTCTTCGCTGGTCCACGTCCCGGTTCTCATGGACGGGACAAATGGGTATCTGGGCAACCTATCAGGTGCGGGATTTTGAAAGTCAGCAGGACAAAAACCGGTCGAACCGTGTGCTCATTTTCAATCACCAGATCGATTACCGGTTGTCGGGCCGGTGGCGGATTTTGTCGGAACTTCTGAGACGAGAAAACCGCCTGAGTCAGCTCAACTGGGGACGATTCTCGGAAAGTCCGATCGACACCGTCATTGTGTACGATCTGGCCGCAAGAACGCAGTATCAGTCAGCTTCTGAGTTCAACGGACAGTGGTCGGTTCAGGCAGGCTACCGGGCATTCTGGCAAATCCGAAAATCAAGAGCGAGCATCAGCGATCCCAGTTCCGGGGCCAAACTCATTTACCTGAGGAGTTATTTTGTCCAACAGGGTCCTCAGATTCGATTCCTGTTCCGCAAAGACGAGCGCATTCAGGTTCAGGGAGAAATCTGGTTGCAATGGTCACAGCAGTTTTATTCGTACTCCAAATCCGACAAGATTTACCTGGGCAACAACTTTACAGAACAGCAACTGGCATCCAGAGAAAGGCGGTTTCTTCCTTTTTTCACGCTTCAGGGAACCTGGTTTTTCAGCCGAAGAAAAAACAGCTGAGGACAAAAGTTTACCGCCCGGAATTCTAACTTTGCCAACTTTCACACAAACATTATGCAAATCCGGGAATTGCTTTCGTTTTTCAACCAATGGGCTCCGTTTCAACTGGCAGAAGATTACGACAACGTAGGCCTTCTGGTCGGAAAACCAGAAACTGAAATCAACGGCGTTCTGGTTTCATTGGATGCCACCGAAGATGTGGTGGATGAAGCAATTGCCCGAAACTGCAATGTGGTGGTGAGTCATCATCCAATTCTGTTCAAAGGACTGAAAAAACTGAACGGACAGAATTACGTAGCCCGATGTGTCGAAAAAGCCATCCGGAACGGAGTAGCGCTGGTTGCAGTACACACCAACCTCGACCATATCCTGACAGGAGTAAATCACCAGATCGCTGAAAGGCTGGGTCTTATTGAAACCCGGGTGCTCCGTCCGATAAAAAATCAGTTAATGAAACTGGAGTATTTCATTCCCCATTCCCACCACGAAGCGGTGCTGGCAAGTGTTCATGCAGCGGGTGCAGGAAATATTGGTCATTATTCTGAATGCAGCTTTTCGACCGTCGGTAAAGGCCGGTTTACGCCAAATGAAGGCGCTAACCCTTTTTCAGGTAAAGTTGGGCAACCCGAAGAAACAGAAGAATTGAAAGTAGAAATCATATTTCCCAAACTCATTTTCAGTACGGTTATGAGCGCATTAAAAGAGGCACATCCTTACGAGGAAGTGGCCTACATGGCATCCAACGTGGAAAACAGCTGGCAGGACGCGGGTGCAGGCATGATCGGAAAACTGCCTCAGCCAATGAGTCAGAACGATTGGCTGGCATTTTTGAAGAGACAACTTTCAGTTTCAGTGGTGAAATATACCCGGCCGTTGACCGATCAGATTGAGACGGTCGCTGTTTGCGGCGGGTCCGGTTTTTTTCTTTTGGGTGATGCCAAAGCCGCCGGTGCCGATGTTTTCGTGACCGCTGACGTGAAATATCACGAGTTTTTTGATGCCGAAGACCAGATTCAATTGATGGATGTTGGCCATTTTGAATCAGAACAATTCACTTCTTCGTTGATAATCGAAAAATTGTCAATACAATTTCCTAATATTGCGGTCCTTTTATCGGAAACGAAGACAAATCCAGTTTTCTACGCTTAAATTACATTCATGGAAAGTACTGTTTCTCAGAAACTTGACGCCCTTCTGGCTCTCCAGAAGATCGACTCTCAAATAGACGAACTAATCAAAATCAGAGGAGATCTCCCCGAAGAAGTTCGGGATCTGGAAGATGAGCTTGCCGGTTACGAGACCCGTATCGGAAAATTCAAATCCGAAATCGACGAATTGGTTCAGGAAGTAGCCAAAGGAAAAGCTGGAATCAAGGAAGCAGAAAAGCTGATCAAGAAGTATCAGGAGCAGCAGAACAACGTCCGGAACAACCGGGAGTTTGAAGCGATTTCGAAAGAAATCGAATCTCAGGAACTGGATATTCAGTTATTTGAGAAAAAGAACAAGGAAACGTTGTTCAAAATCGAAAAGAAAAACATTGAGATTGCCGACATCGAAGCCCGCATGAACGGACGGAAAGGTGATCTGGAAGCTAAGAAATCAGAGCTGGATTCCATTATTGCTGAAAGCACGGAAGATGAGAAAAAGCTTCGGGATGTTCGGGTAGAAGCCGTTGGAAAAATCGAAGATCGCCTCATGTACAGCTACAACCGGATCCGTCAGAATTCCATCAATGGTCTGGCAGTGGTAAAGGTTAGACGTGGAGCATGTGGAGGTTGTTTCAACCAGGTTCCGCCTCAGCGACAGGCCGACATCCGGGAGAAAAAGAAAATCATTGTTTGTGAACACTGTGGAAGAGTTCTAGCTGATGTCGAAGTGATCGAAGAAGCAGCCACTGGCAAACTCAAGTAGTTAACCTAATAATTAAAAAACCCACGTAGAAAGCGTGGGTTTTTTTATTCAATTTTATGCAATAGAAACTTACACCGGATGCTAACTTTTTGATTTTCTTTTTTTTGCAACCTCTTCCGTAGTTTCTCCGGAGGAGAAACGATAGATGTGAAAATCAAAAAGTTCCACATCTATTGCATAAAATGGGTTTATAATTCAATCCAACCTAAAAGGGCTTCTCTTACTCTATTTCAGTTTCGACATTCCGCCGTCTACTGTAAGACTCTGTCCCGTAATCCAGGAAGCACCGTCCGACAAAAAGAAGCGGGCGGCCGAAGCCATATCGTCGACAGAACCTATCCTTTGCAATGGATGCCGTTTGGCAGAAGCTTCAGCTTTCTCAGGTGTATTCAGCAAAGAAGCTGCGAGTGGGGTATCAGTGAGTGACGGCGCCACTACATTCACCCGGATTTTGGACGGCGCCAGTTCTGATGCCAGCGACAAAGCCAAACCTTCCAATGCACCTTTGGCCGAAGAAATACTGGCATGAAAACCCAACCCGATTTTGGCGGCCACTGTGCTGAAAACTACCACTGAGCTACCGTCGGCTTTTTTCAAACGGGGAAGCATCGCCTGCATGCATTGCACAAAACCAAGGACATTCACCTGAAAATCCTGTTGAAAATCAGTTGCCGACAAGCGATGAAAAGGCTTTAAGAGGATGGTTCCGGGCAAGTAGACCAAACCATCGAAGACATCGGGCCAGTCAGACGGAATTGTGAAAGACTCTGCACCTGCTGCATCCCAGGTCAAATGACCCGCAGATTCAACTGGCTTCCTTCCGGCGGTAAAGATATTTGAACCGTCTGCCTGCAGCATTTCAAATAATTTCTGACCAATTCCAGAACTGGCCCCAATCAGGAGAATGTTTTTTTGTCGCATGTATTCGGATAGATTTTAAGGATTATCCTTTCTGATAAATGTGTCTCAGAAATTCTTCCCGTGTCGAAATTTCTTTAAACTTCCCAAAGTAGGTTGCTGTCAGGGTAGAGCTCGAGGTATCTTCCACACCGCGGGAGCTTACGCACAAATGTCGTGCATCGATCACAACGGCCACATCTTCTGTTGACAGAACTTCTTTCAGATAATTGGCAATCTGAACGGTCAGGCGTTCCTGAACCTGTGGTCGTTTGGAGAAGAACTCCACAATCCGGTTAATTTTGCTCAGACCGATCACCTTTCCGTTGCTGATGTAGCCCACATGGGCCTTCCCTACGATGGGAACAAAGTGATGTTCACAATTGCTGTACAAGGTGATGTCACGCTCGATCAGCATTTGATCATACTGGTATTTATTTTCAAACAAGGCCACTTTCGGTGCATTGGCCGGATTAAGTCCTTTGAAAATTTCGGTTACATACATTTTGGCCACTCTGTGCGGAGTGCCTTTGAGGCTATCGTCATTGAGATCAAGGCCTAATACGTTCATGATTTCTGCAAACTTCTTTTCGATGAGTTCAATTTTGGTTTCATCGTCCAGATCGAATGCACCTTCCCTCATGGGTGTATCGAAAGATGTAAAAAGATGGGCATCGCCAATTTCGTCCATTGTAAATCCTTCCAGAGGGTTCACCTCCTGTATCTTATCCATTTGCTGGGTATCGTACAAAGTTTCGTTCCGTTTCATATAAAGTGATAACTAAATCAAGTTTCGTGTCAATTTTATCTCTGAGAATATTCCAGATTACAACGGCAATGTTCTCGGCAGTGGGGTTCAAAAATTGGAATTCTTTTACTTCCTCATTGAGATTTCTGTGATCAAATACATCGAGAACGAATTCCTTCATCAGGTCGCTCAACTCTTTTGTGTCGATAACAAACCCTGTTTCTGGATCGATTTCGCCGGTTACTTCGGCCACCACTTCGTAGTTGTGTCCATGATAAAAAGGATTGTTACACTTCCCGAAAACCTGTCGATTCCGTTCGTCAGACCAGGCTGAATTGTGAAGCCGGTGAGCCGCATTGAAATGTTCCTTTCTAAAAACCGATATTCTCATTTCTACTAATACCCAGTGAATCGGAATTTGTTTAATGTTTTTGAAATTTTGCTAAACAAACCAATCAACGACGGTACCTGATTGTTCAACAAAAATTGAGCGACAATGGTAATTATGCTTGATGCCCTGCCATGATTAAACGAAAACCGATACCAGCCTCCTGTTTCTGCCAATTTGACCCGGAAAATGCTTGGATTCCTTATGGCAATTGTTAAAAAAAATAATTCGCAACTCACCGAAAAGAAATTCCATAACCTGGTATTTCTTGTTCTGAAAACAGGCCTATGCTCCGATTTTCCTGTTCTGGTCCATTACACTGATTCTTCATGAACTGGAATTATGCAATCAGATTTAGAGTAGGTATGGTGTCATTGGATTCTCAGCCTAATCCATAGATTTATACCAAATTCCGCAATAGAAAAAGCTTTGAGTTCATAAATGATTGATTTTCACCTTAAGTCCTCTACATTGGAGAGGATTTAGGTGAGGTTCTAAAGCATAGAAAATCAATCATTTACATCCTATTGCATAATCTGGGTTTATTCGGAATAACTATTGAAAATGAGAGCATTCGCTTTCCAATACAAAATCCGGAATAAAGAACTGATGTTTCCTGGATCATCAATTCTGAGTCCAAAAAAAAGGTGAGAAAATCCCACCTTTACTTTTGCTGATCCTTTCAGAACCAATCTATTTTTTGGCTGGTGTTTTCGGTGCCTTACCTGGTTTGGTGGGTGCTGGTTTTTTGGCACCAGTTTCATCACCCAACCCGGTAGGTTTAAACTCCATTTTAAGTTTTGCCCGATTGTCGATCAGAATATTGATCTCGCAACGACGGTTCAACTGGCGGCCAGCTTCGGTTAGGTTTGTACTGGTTGGCAACTGTTTACCAAAACCGTGTGTCAGAATCCTGCGTTTGGAAACACCTTTGTTAATCAGGTATTGCTTGCATTCTGCAGAACGTTTGACAGATAGTATCAGGTTGACAAGCTCCGTATCGATACTATCTGCGTGCCCGATCAATTCGACACCGACCGTTGGGTTGGTTTGCATGTAGTCATACAACTTATCAAGGCGGCCTCTTCCTTCCGGACGGAGATCATATTTGGCAAAGTCAAACAATACGTTGGCAAAATCATCAATGGATTTACGTTCCCGGCGATCCAGCTCTTCTTCTGCTTTCCGTTGTTGTTCTGCTTCCAGAGCAGCGGCACCCGCAGCACCTGAAGGAGTAGCAGGTCCTTTGTCAGTGATAAGATCACCCTTCTTCTTTTTCTTTGCCTGGTTTTTTAAGGACTCTTCCAGATTTTTCAGGTGTGTATAGTAAAGATCGGTGTAGTTATTCTCCGGATTCTCTTTCGCCAGGTAAATGGTAGAATCCACTTTGTTAATAAAGAAATAAGCATCAAAGCCTTCACCATTGAAAAACGACCCAAGATTTTCAGGTTTGCTCCACTTTGTCCAGGTGGCATCCAACCGGCGGGACCGGAAGATATCCGCATCTCCGGAGCCTTCGTGTCCGTTACTGGCAAAATACAGCATAGAATCCTCTTCCATATAAAAAGGAGAAATCTCAAATCCCACTGTGTTTACAGTATTGCCGAGATTCAATGGCTTAGACCATGCACCGTCCTGATCTTTGAACGTGACATACAAGTCTTCACGACCGACAGCAGCATCGGATTTCATAGTCAGAAGGAGAGTTTTTTCATCCCGCAGCCAATATCCACCGAGATACCCTTTCTGTATAGTAAAGTCCTTTATCTGAAAAGGAACGGGTGCAGACCATTTTCCATCATCACCTTTTGTTGAGATGGAAACGCCCGGATCCATTTTCTTCTTGAAATACACATTGGAAATCAGCATGGTTTTACCATCTGCACTGATTCCGATAATTCCGTTGTTCTCACGGTTATTGATTGGAAATCCAACATTTTCAGGCTGTGCCCAGGTCGTATCTCCGGTCTTCTTTGCTACCCAGATATCCTGACCTGAATCCCGGCCACCTTCATTCTTAGGATTGAGAGACCGTACAAAATACATAGTCTGCCCATCTCTTGTAAGAATAGGCTGAATCTCTTCAAAATCGTTGTTGATGGTGGTATCAAGTTTATGCAAAGCATAATTCTTCTCCGGCTGTGCCTCGGTGATAATTGCGGTCAGCAACAGGAACATTCCACAACTAAGCCATCCTTTCTTTGTTCTCATTGTATTATTAAACAGGATTCGCATTACCATACCTTAAGCGAAGAATTTGGTTTCTTGTTGTTAAAACGCAGCCCTAAAACAATCTCATGGGTCCCGATGCTGCTTTTCTGAACCTGTGTAGTTGTAAAATCAAAAGCATAACTCAGATCCAGAAAACGGTAGAGCGAAAGGCCCACCATTCCAGTGGCAGCATCTCCGATTCGATAAGTACCGCCTGCCCAGAATGTGTTCCGATATCTGATTTTTCCTCCTGCCTCAATCGAAAGTGGAGAGTTATCTGTATAACGGGCAATGGCTACTGGCAATAAATCAAAATCAGGATCCAACGAAATACGATACGAGAAGGTACCGTAAAAATGGCGGGTCAGATTGTTGTATGAAACGCTCTTGTTGTTGGCTGCAAAACTCATTCGGTTGGCAACCAACTGGGTTCCGCTCAATCCGATCTGGAGTCTGTCTGAATAAAGATAAAATCCAAACTGAGCATCCGGCAGTGTTCCAAATCTCTGACTGCCTGCAAAGGCATCGTCTCCCTGATCACGAAGATTGGGGTTATTGAGATTGAAAATATGAGCACCGAGATTTGCACCGATGGCCAGATAATACTTATGACTTAACGGAAGGTGGATCGAATAACCAAGGCTGATCAAGTTATGATTGATCAAACCCGCCTGGTCATTGAGAAAAAAACCACCGACTCCATGACGGATTTTCATCGGCGCCACATTCTTAAATTTAATGGTGGAAGCTCCACGCATTGGCAATGAACCCAGTTCTTCTTTGTTGAGGTCCCGCTGGTTGACGGCACCATGCAAAGAAGCATACATCGTGGTTGGAGAGCCTGGCAGATCCAGCCACTGTCGACGGAAACTGGTTTTCAAATCCATGTGATCTTCCACTCCGGCAATTGCCGGATTAAAGACATAACTGTTCAGCAGAAAATTGCTGTAAAGTCCTTGTTGCTGAGCCTGTACGGCCAAACCTGTAACAAGAATGGCAACGACGGAAACAAATATCTTTTTCATGTTTTCTTTCTAATAGGGTTTAACGTACGACGGTTATAGATCCTGATTTTGGCGTCAAACCCTGACCCAGATCAACAATGTAATAATAGGCTCCCGGCGGAACTGGATTTCCTTCGAATGTACCATCCCACGGCTTTGGATATCCTTTATCCGACTCAAAAACCTTGTTGCCCCATCGGTTAAATATCCGGACCTGAGCACTTGGGTACCGCTGGATGTTTTTGATATACCAGACATCGTTTTTCTGATCTCCATTTGGCGAAAGGGCATCATAGATTTTGAACTCCTGATCTACTATGATGAGAATTGATTTCTGACCCTTACAACCTTTATCGGTCGTAACGCTTACGGTATACTCCGTTGTTTCAGTTGGTTTGGCCAGAACCTGAGGCCCTGTCGCAGCACTCAACGTTCCTGCTGGTGTCCATGTAAAGGCATTTCCACCAGTTGCTGTAAGTGTGGCCGGTCCATAGATTTCAATGGTATCCTTATCAGTTGTCACGTTGACATCCGGAACCGGATTTACCTGAATTTGGAAAGACTTCGTGAGAGAACATCCATCGGCCGATGTACGGGTATAAGAAATCGTAATCGGTCCTGAAGCCGGAACATCCACAGAAGCAGGATCCCATCCACCTGTAGAATTCACCCCCGGACCAGCCCAGGCACCCAATCCTGGAGATGGGTTGATCGGGAAGAACTGAAGGACTTCACCATTTTTACAAGACTCGATGTCTGAACCCAAACCAAATGTTGGTATCGGCCTCACATCAAAGTCAGCACTGGATTCTGCTGTACAACCATTGTTGTCAACAATCAGTTTATATGAACCCGCCGTTGTCAAAACCAGTGAATCCACATTCAATGACTGAACGGCATTGTTTCGTAGCCAGGTCAGGTTATAGTTTGACGGATTTGAATATTTGAGTGTAATGCTCTGTCCATCACAAATGGCCTGAGCCGACGAAGTAAAGACAGCAGAAGGAATCTTATTCGCATTCAGCGTAATTGTTTTCGAATCGGTACAGTTGCCTATGGTTTTGGTCAGAGTCAAAACATAGTTCCCATCAGACGGAATATTATCTGGCCTTACCAATCCGCTTTGCGTCACTATGTTATTTGAACCTGACCAGATTCCATCAGCTGGTGTATATGGTCGAATTAGATTCAGATCAAACGGAGCACCCGGGAAACAAACCTTGAGATTTGGATCTCCTGCAATTGTCACAACTGGTGAAGGTTTAACAGTGACCAAAACAAAATCAGTGGATGCGTTTGCACAGGTTCCATTTCCGTTAATGAGAATTTTCACCCTGTATTCACCGGCGGCATTCACTGAAATAGTTGCGTTCGTGGAATCCGGAATCGGAACTCCTCCATTGAGCCACTGATAACTGTATCCGGTACCTGTAGCTGTGGCCGTCAGGACAATGGATTGTCCCTGGCAAATCTCCTGAACCTGATCAGGGTTTACAGTTGTAATCGGAGAATCAATGTTCTGAAGGATGGTGATCACCCGGGTGGCAGTATCACTGCAGGTACCGTTGCTGGCTACATATTTAACTGTGTAGGAACCAGGTGTAACCAATGAAGGTGTAACCAAACCGGCACAGGTAATGAAACCATCTGGTACTGTCGTTACAGGCTCCCAGCATTGAGTAGTGGTCGTCCCAACCACCGTTGGAGGCTCCAGCAAAAATGGATTTCCCTGGCAAACGGTCAGATCCCCACCAATATTGGCAATGATCGGAGCAGGTGTTGTATTCAATAACAACAAGCCGGACGGTTGAGACAAACAACCATTATTGTTGAGCTGCAAACTGTAAAATCCTGGCAATGAAGCAGAATATGAAGGTCCGAAACCAATGGCAACCGGATTTGGAAGATTACCCAGGAACCATTTGTAGGTGAGGCCTGTCTCTGTATTCAGACTTGAAAGAGGTGTGGATGTTCCGTTGCAGATGGTGAGCGAAGGAACAGATGGCACGATGGATGCAACCGGTGTCTTATACACCCGAATGAGAATATTTTTACTGGATGAGCATCCGTTCGGATCCGGATTTTTTGCTGTGTACTTCAAAGTAAACACCGCATCATTGGTTACCACCGATGGGTTAATCAAACCAGACTTGGTGATAAAACCCGCAGGTGCAGTACCCACCACGGTCCATCCGTTTTCAGGGACAGTTGAATTATATGCAGGGAAAAAGCCTGTCAATTGAACACTGGTTTGTCCTGTACATACAAAGAACGGGCCTACTCCGGAAACGTTAACGGTCGGAACTTCCTTCACTTCAACAACTTTCTGCTCTACACCGGTACATCCGTTCGTATCTGTGTAAGAGAGCAATACTGCGACATTGTCCGGAATATAGGCTACAGGATCCAATGTATCTGTTTGGATTCCTCCTATGTAAATAATTGAGTTTGGCTTACATTTTCCGATTACAACCTTTGGCTCATTCTGGCAAATGGAGACCGGAACATTCTGAAGACAGACAAACGGATCGATGTTGGTCGGCCCTGAGATTCCAAATGACACAAGTTTTTTACAACCGGTGGTAATTTGAATCACTTCAGCAGAATAAACACCCACGCAGCGATTCGTAATCGAGCCCCCAGTACCAATTACAGAACCTGAAGCAAGATTTCTCCAGATCGTTTGGTACAGTGCAGAGTTCACAATTTCTCTGGTGGCACCACCGTCGCATGAACCACAACTGCTGACATTGGATGGAACGACATTGTATTCCGGTAGCGGATTCACCTTAATATTTTTTGAATCGGTATTGGAACAGCCATTCAATGTGTACCCAACAGTCACAACAGAATTTACAATTCCCGGATCGTTGGCCACATAGTTGGAATCATCTTCTACCTGAGGTCCAACCCAGATCAGATTCACTCCCGAAGGCTGAACTGCTTGAAGAACAAGTGTTTCTCCAAGGCAGACCTCTTCATCAACACCCGCATCCACAACCGGAATGGCGTTGATTTTAATTGATTTCTTTCCGGTTCCTACGCATCCGTTCAGTGTGGCTGTGTAGTAGACGGTATCAACTGATGGCCCAGGCAGAGCAGGATTGAATTTATTTCCCGCAATGATTCTGTTTCCAAAAGAGGTGAAAACACCTGAATCGGCCGGAATACCCGTGAGCGAAATAGGATTTGCGTTCGCACACAACGAATCTGGCAAACCAGCTACAAATACTTCCAGGTTATTCGGACTGTTGATCAATGCGTTTCGAATGATGTTACAACCCGTCACCGCATCAGTGATTTTCACCTGATACGCTCCTGGTTGAACATTGGAAATAGAATCGTTTGTAGATAAAACTGTTGTATTTCCAACACGTGTCCATTCATATGAGTATCCTGGAATTAAAGGAAGCACCCGGGCAGAACCATCTGTTGTCTGGCAACCGGTTGCGTTTATCACGGTCGTTGATTGAGTTGGCAGTGTATCAACACAAATCGTCATGGTATCTGTATTCGAACAACCATTGCTGGAATCGACGGTTATGGTCAGCACTTCACATCCAATAAACCCGGCAGAATTGTACGCACCGGATGTGACAACTCTTGGCGATCCTGACCAGGTTCCCGGTGTAACAACTCCTGTATTGCTGTTCAGGTTGGCTGTCAAAGGAGAACAAGCCCGGATATTGGAGCCTGCTACTGCTCTTGGTTTCTTTTTAAAATTAACAGGTACCACATTGGAAACGGTTGAACAACGGCTGCATGTTACCAATACCGAGTAATTTCCGGTTGCTGTAACCGTAACAAACGGAGTTGTGAATGGAGTTCCGAAATCGACACCATTTCGCAATAATTGATACGCACAACCCGTTTCTGTTCCATTGTTAATCACAAGCGTTACCGAATCACCCTGGCAAACATTTGTAGGCCCGAGCACCACCAGGTTGGCGGCAGGAAGTGGAATTACCCGAATCGTAATTTTCTTTCTGGAAACACATCCGTTTGAGTTGGTGCATTGATATGATAAATCAAAGTCTCCCGCTGTATTGGGATCCCAAAGTCTTCCAGGCAGAATGGTATTGTTGTAAAAGAGATCGCAGTTATTTGGCGAAAAACCAGACACCACAAACGCATTATCTCCCAAACACTTCTGAATAATGGTGTCCACCACCGTGATATTTACAGTCTGAAGAATGTTAATTGTATCAGAACGGGTCGAGCATCCATTGGAAGCCAGCACATTCACATAGTAACTACCGGAAACTTTGATGGTATCCAGAACCGGATCTGTTTCACCTGAAATTGCCTCATCGGGAGTTCCAACTTTAAACCATTGAAAAGACAATCCTGAACCAGATGCACCTACTGTTATGGAGATGGGCTGTCCGCTTTGAAGGCAGGTATCTGCAAATGGCGGTGAGATAATAGGTGCTTGTGGAGCCGGAAGAATATCAACACTCACGACGGCTGAAAAATCGCTGCAGCCATCTGCATTTTCGATTCGTACTCTGTATTGCCCTGAAATGGTTGGTGTGAAGCGACGGTTGGTTGCTCCAACAATTGGATCCCCGAGCGCAAACCATTGATAAGTGTAACCAGCTGCTGAATCAGCGGTGAGTACCGTTGGAACATTGGAGCAAGGAGTCAGAATGCCGGAAGGTGTTACACCGTTGGTTGGCAACGCATTAAAGCCTATGACTATTGGGCTGGATGTTCCTGGACAATTTCCCTGACCGACAACCACAACAGAATAGCTTCCTGGTTCTGAAATAGTTAGTGAGCCATTGTTTTCGTTAGGAATAATGTTGCTATCCTTGAACCATTCATAACGGATGGCAGTGGCTGAACTTGAAATATTCGCGGTCAGTGTAACGGTTTGACCGATACAAACATCGGTTGCCGGATTACGCGTGATGGTGGGCGCCGGTTTTTCATACACAAACAGATTACGAGTACCAGTAGCAGAACAGCCTGCCAGTGATCTCGAAATCGTCAGAACATTGTTTCCAATTGAAGCAAACGCCGGATTAACAAGACCCGTTAATGAAACCAATGGTTGAGGAGCCCAGGTGGCGGGTGGTGCCAGTGGTGAAAATCCAGTCAACTGGAATGCACCACCATCGCTACAAACTGTGTCTGCCGGACCACCGGCGTTTACCACTGGTGAAGGATTTACCCTGGCAATAATGGACGTAGTTCCTGTACAGCCACCAGTGGTATCGTATGAATAAACCACTTCATTAGGTCCAAGGTTGGCCTGATCAGGACAGAATTGTGCTGTACCGTTCGGACCTGAAATCACACCGGTACCACTCCAGGTTCCGGAAGGTGAATTTGGTGTGACAGTCAGAGTCACACAAGGATCAGCTGAACAGTAATTCGCAGACAAACCTGAAATAACCGGAGGCGGAGCCAACGGATCAGACAAGCCAAAAGAACCCCTCCGTGAACATCCGGTGGCAATTTCAGTAACTCGAACTGAATATGCCCCTGCTCCCAGATTTGTAATGGTTGGATCGCTGGCTGAATCGGCAGTCAATACTGACCATTTCACAATAAACCCTGGTCCGGTTGTGATACCAGTAAGGGTGGCGGTTCCGTCGTCTATGTTACAGGCGGATGGATTTGTTGTCGTGATGGTAAAAATGGGAGGAGCTGCTTTTACTTCGACGTTCACTGTGTCAGTTCCGGCACAACCATCCTGAGAAAAACTATACACCAGAACATCGATTCCTGGGGTTGCAATAGAGGGCTGGTAGGTACCGTCCGACTGAACATTGTTTCCAGACCAGATACCACCTGCCGGTGTACCGGTTAAAACAAACGGTTGGTTATTGGTACATATTGATGTGTCGGGCCCAGCATTTACGGTTGGGATTGGTTTTACTGTGATGGTAAATGAATCGGTTGTTGAACATCCCAACGAATTGGTGACATCATAAAATAATTTGTAAGTGCCTGAGATTACGCCTGTCAGATCAACTACATTATTCAGGACTGGTAAAGCACCTGTCCAAACTCCATTCACTGGAAAAGGTGTAAGAGTGACAGTTGACGGCCCTTCACAAAAGCTCCGGTCTGGGCCTGCCTCCACATTTGGTGATGGATTGATTATGCCATTTACAGCCACTCTCTCACTTTCACAACCGTTTGGTGAAAGGGCTGAAATATAAAAGACGGTATCTCTCTGGATAAAGATGGATTGTGAATTGCCATTGAAAACCGGCGTTCCACCAAAAGGCGCCGAATACCAGTTAAAAGTGACGCCTGCTTCTGAGGAGCTGGCAGAAAGTGTAACGATTCCAGATTTACAAACCGAATCTCCAAGCGTGAGTGGAGCAACCGGTTTTGGATATACTTTAATACAGGCACTGGTATCACTGGTATCAACCGGGGAAGAACTGATAATCCGGACTCTGTAACAACTTCCCTCCGGAGAGTTCTGTGGGATCAATGCCTGAATCGTATCGGCTAATCTTGAAAACAAAGTTCCAATCTGAAGAGGGCTTCCGAAGTTACCAGATGCATCCGACAACTGAACACGGAATACGTTGGTGGGACTGAAATTTCCAATTATTTTATATGGAACCCTGATGACGGAACCGGCACATGCCACTGAATCAAGCGGTGGATCAATGAAAACCTGTCCGCATGCTCTGATTGAGAAGCAGTCGCTGGCTTTCAGTTTACATCTTCCTGAAACGACTTCAGCACAAACCTGATCTCCAAAAAGGGCACTATCTGCCGGAGATAGTGTAAATAAAGTATCGTTAATGCCCTGTGATAATGTATCGATCCGTCCGTTTGTGACGCGGGTCCAGATCACAAGTGGATCAACTCCGGCACTATCGAGTTTGGCTATAAATGAATTAAGCGTTTGTTCACAACCCGTAAAACCAGGAGCCAGAACCAGTTTGATTTTTGGATTTTTATTGACCTTTATGGAAATTGTATCCGACTGCCCGGTTGCGTTTAATGCGCATTTATTTTGTTTGGTGATACGAACGGAAACATTGTCCTGATCGACCAGACCAGTGAATGAAAAAACAGAGTCGCTGGCTCCAATTAAGGTTGTGCCATTTTGAACCCACTGAATGGTATAACCAACACCAGCATTTTTGATGCTGTCAACTTTAAATCGGACGGTATCCCCAAAGCAATAACTCGGACGAATAGGCGGAAGTTGAGTTACGGATACAGTTGGAGGAGGTGTTACATCGATGGTATCAATATCGAAAGACCGAACATCGGAAACTATGTTACCACATCGCAATCGAACACAATACCTGCCTTTCGCAAACGTGAGGGGAATGCTAATACAATTACCATCACCCGATAAATTTTGAGGGGCTGGAGGTGCTGGATTGGCAAAATTACAAGGGCTACCCGGACTTGAGAGGGGTTGCGAAAGTTCAATCCGTATACAGTTTGTGGGAATACAACCGGGTTGAATTATCTCGTACGGAGCACAGAGTGTATTTCCAACACAAAGAGTAGGGGGCAAAATCCCAATCTCTATCCGGCATTGTGCATTCGTCCGGCCAACAAAACCCAATACGGCGATCAGGCTAATAAACAGGTATTTTTTCATCATATAATTTCTGGTCTGAATAGTCCTTTTTGTCGGTCAACATTCTGGTTTTCAGGTGTGTGAGAATTGAATACCAAACAGTCAGACCGAGCAGAGACCAGTCTGCTTATCCAAACATTCAAACATAGAGGTAGACCATGCGGCTAAAAAATTAAGATCAGCCTATAACCTTACTCTATCCATTAAACTGATTTGATTAAACCGACTTACGATTATTGAATGCAAATGTAGAAATTGATTGGCTCATTTATTCAAAAAATTAAAATAATTATTAAAATAATTATATAAAACAAGAAAAATGGATTCGTCTAAAATGCCTGTATTTCCTCTTATAACCACGCTTCCATTTAATTGCGGAGGTTTCCTTACAGAATGTTTGTAGATTCCGTTTGAATTACTTCGCGAAAAGTCTTGTAGGACTTCAGACTGTTTTTGGCTTTTTTTGCCGCTGCATTACGTACTTTATACACCAGACAGTCTTTGAAGATTAATATAGGTTTGATCAGGGAACGGAAGAACCCGCCCGATCGCAGAGTTGCCTTTTTACCGGAACAATGTTCCGCCATTCAACATCAGTTTCCACAGATTCAGTTTTTTGTTGAACACAGTGAAATCCGTTGTGTTAAGGATGAAATGTATATGGCATCGGGAATAGAAGTGACCGATGACGTCAGCCATTGCGATGTTTTGTTTGGAATTAAAGAAGTACCGGTATGGGCTTTGCAACCAGGAAAGTCCTATTTCTTCTTTTCCCATACCATTAAAAAGCAGGCGCACAATCGCAAACTCCTACAGGAAATTCTGGCCAGGAACATTACCATGATTGACTATGAATGTCTGGTGGACGAACTGGGAAACCGAACCGTCGCATTCGGACGTTTTGCCGGAATCGTTGGAGCCTACAATGCATTTCGCATGTGGATGTTGCGGTTTCATGAAATCCACATGAAATCAGCCAGTGAGTGTGGAGACATGGAAGAGATGCTGGACTATGCCCGCCATCATACAGGCGTAATCGAACCCGTTAAAATCGCAGTAACCGGCAGTGGAAGAGTGGGTAAAGGTGCAGTTGAAGTCCTTAAAAATCTGGGAATACGGCAAGTGGAACCCGATGACTACCTCACCAACCAATACGATGAACCCGTGTTTACCTGGCTGAGTTCCCGTCATTATTTACGAAATCCGAATCAGGAAACGTGGGATGAGAAAAACTACAGGGAAAACCCGGTGGATTTTGAACGGCACTTTCTGGCTTTTGCATATTGCACCGACATTCTGATTCCTTGCCACTACTGGAATCCAAAAGCCCCTGTTTTGTTCACCGCAGATGAAACCCGTTCTCCACACTTTAAGATCAAAGTGATTTCCGATGTTACCTGTGACCTCGAAGGTTCAGTACCAACAACCATCCGGACCAGCACAATTGATGATCCGTTTTATGACTATAATCCGGCTACCCAATCGGAGGCTGCTCCATTTTCAGGTGAACGAAACATTACGGTTTGTGCTGTAGATAATCTCCCTTGCGAGCTTCCATGGGATGCCTCGAAATCATTTGGTGATATGTTGAAAGAAACCATTATACCGGAACTTCTTTCAGGACAGCACGTTTCCATCGATAAAGCAACTCTGGCCAAAGATGGTCAACTGATGCCTCGTTATCAGTATCTGGCCGATTATGTGCTGGAACCGGAATCCTGATGAGGGCGTAGACCGATTCAATCCAATCTACCTCTTGTAAAATTCAGCAAAGGATAATAAAATGGCCTGCCAGAAACTGACAAGCCACAAATGGTATCTTTGAAATGAAATTCTAAAAAGTTCCCTGCAAAGGTTCTCCGGCAATCTGAGGCAGTTGCTTTCTTGCCAGATCCTCCTTCTTCATGACCGTTACCGTATTGGTAAAATCAAACCAACCCAGATCATCCACTGCCCGGATTCTGTAAAACACACATTGAATGGAGTTTCGCTCAAAAGGAAAATCCTTAAACAAAATTTCCCGGCTTCCCTGCATTTCCTTTTCTTCATCAGCCCGGGCTACTTCAAAAAATGCCTTCCCATCCAGACTTTTCTCCAGAATGAAATGATGATAAACACCAATCTGATCATCGTGGAGAATCAATGAGACTCCCGCCACATCAACCCGCGTTTCCAGGCTGACGGTCATCTTATATTTTCCGGAACGGTCGGTTGCGGTTGCCTGTATTCCTGAAGTCAGGAGTAAAAGCAGGATTGCAATGGATATGATGGATTTCATAGAGTCTTCGATTACGTTACAAAAGTATCCTGCCTTACGTATTTTGTATTTTCACCATGAAACGGAAAAGCATCCATGTAACTTCCTGCCTGAATCGGAAATAATTTCTAATGTGCAGACCTGAACAGGTAACCGAATATTTCCTTGAGTCTGAAACAATTTTTGAAAATATTGCCTGAATAAATTCGAACTGAGGAGGTTTTGAAATAGAATACAATCCAAAAGGTTGAATGTCTAAATTCATCATCTTCCAATCAGGGTTGAAATCATTCTCCTTATAATTTGTAAGGATTACAGGATTTTTCACCGGAATCGCCAAAATACCAAACGCCCTTTCTTTCTTTGCCTTCCTATTCCAATTCTAAATGAAATACGACGTACACGTATTTGTATGCGCCAATCAGAAAGCCGAGGGCAAGAAATGTTGCACCGAAACTTTTGGTAACGAGGCTGTTGCTAAACTTCGCCAGAAAGTAAAAGAGGCAAAACTCCCACTGAAAATTCGGGTTCAGAAGGCAGGATGCCTGGACGTCTGCCAGCAAGGACCTGCCCTTGCCATTTATCCGGAAGGCACCTTTTACGGAAATCTGAACCTGGAAATGCTGGATCAGATCGTGGATGAACACATCATCAAAGGACAAAAACTGGCAGCTCACCTACTGGAAGATGAAAGCTGAATTCCAATTCAATCGCCTTTGTTTCGCCAAACAAGACGGTGCTCATTTACTTCAAACGCAATTAAATCGTA
>CAMCXM010000057.1 GCA_945883425.1 Spirosoma fluviale | reverse complement strand
CTTATTGTTTCAATGTATTTCATGGACAATAAGAAACACAAACTTCCTCATATCCATATCCGATTTGGAGAAGATGAAGCAATTTTCACCATTCCAGAAGGTGAATTACTAGAAGGTAGTTTACCTAAAAACAAACTCAAACTTGCTGTTGCCTGGATTGAACTTCATAAGGATGAACTTATGGCAAACTGGCATCTTGCGGTAACTGGTAATCCTATATTTCCAATTGATCCCCTGAAATAATGTTATGAACCCGAGAGTAAAAGAAGTCACCTTTCAACAACCGCATTTTCTGCTGATTACGTTTTCCAACAATGAACGGAAGAGGTTTTCCTTTCTGCCGTACATCCAATATCCGGTGTACAATAAACTTGGGAATGTGGTGTTTGCTGAAAAAGCCCATTGTATCAATGGAACCGTTGCTTGGGATGAAATGATTGATTTTGACCCCGACACACTTTACCTGGAGAGTGAAGCCATTCATTAATTCTAACCTTCTTTGACAAGATTAAGCACACCATCGCGTCGGCATCGAAGGTCAGACGGGGTGAGTGTGGGGAGAAGCAGATAATTTCAAAGTGGCAAGTTCAAGGTTCAAAGGAAATGCAATTTGGCGCCCTTGGGTGCCCGCTATTGGTAGAAACAAACAACAACAATGAGCTGGAGTGCCCTTAGGTACGAAATATGGATTCGGCTGGCTGCCCGTGGTTGTCTGAATCCATGCTAAAGCTTGGCAAGCAGGATTTTTAGGATTTTAGGATTAGCAGGATGAATGCAGGCCCGCTGGTGGATGTCAAGGGAAGGCTTCGCTCGAAGAGAAGCCTTCCCTTGAGGCATTCAGATCGCAACCCATCCCATCGGCACCGAAGGTCAGCCGGGTGGGGTGAGAGTTCAAAGTAGCAAGTTTAAGGTTCAAAGGGATTGCATTTTGGCGCCCCTGGGTGCCCGCTATTGGTAGAAGCAAGCAGCAACTATGAGCTGGAGTGCCTTTAGGTACGAAATATTGAATGGGCAGGCTGCCCAATTACAAGTTGTGAGCCACTCGATACCGTTTTCAAAGAACGGAATGAAAATTTCTTCAAAGCGATACCCACCATCAACTACGCAAAACACAAGGCATCACAAGGTTTTTAGTACCGAATATGATCAAAAAAGGATCTTAAGGCGCCATGTAACTTGAATAAATACTGAAAAATAAATCAGATTTTGGATAGAGTTAGTAGATTTGCATAGTCGAAAACGGCAGTCGAAATCTGGTTGTTCTGTACTATTTGTTGTATCCTTTGTTTAGAGTGAAGATACGCCAACGATACGAGTTACAGAGGAACAATGTTAGATAAACAGTAAACCAACCGCTGATTGATAAGGACTCTACCCAGTGAATTATAATGGGTCCTTTCATTCTTTTTTAACCATTACTTGTATGGTAAAATAGGTTATGCCATTTTCCGAACCCATTAAGAAAATAACTTTAAATAATACATTATGGAAAAAAAACACCAGGTACACAACCTCATTATTCTCGATGAAAGTGGTTCTATGGAATCGATTAAAACAACGATTATCCAAGGCTTCAACGAAATTGTACAGACTGTTAAAGGAATAGAAAAGGAATTTATTGATCAGGAGCATTTTATTTCTTTGATAACGTTTAACGGCATCGGGCAAAAATTACTCCACTTTGTCGATCCTGTACAAAACCTTAACCAAATAGATGATGAGCGGTATGATCCAACGGCATCAACACCTCTCTTTGATGCAATGGGGTTCGGCCTAAACAAACTGAAAAAACATTTAGCCAATGAAACAGACTACAATGTTCTTGTCACCATTTTGACCGATGGTGAAGAGAACGCATCAAAGGAGTATTCTGGAAACGAAATTAAAAAACTCATTGAAGAGCTAAAGCTTAATCGTTGGACCTTCACGTATATTGGCACTGAACATGATGTTGAAAAAATCGCCTTATCACTTTCCATTACCAACACAATGACGTTTAGTAAAAATGAGGCCGATATGTTCAAGATGTTCGAATCCGAAAAAATGGCACGTTCAAAATACAGCCAAAACATTCGGTTCAACAAAGAAACAAATGAGGATTTTTATAAATCTGAGGAAACGAAGGAATAAAACGGTCGCCCGATTGGGTTCTGTGATCGCGGAACCTGACGAATAAAAGTTCACTCTCCTCTTGTTGGGCGTAATCATTGACTACGCTCAACAAGACAAAAGGATCATCCAGCAAATCGATCATTCGTGCAGTAACGAACAGATTCGGTGTTTCCACAACTTAAAAAAGAACCTCTAAGAGCATTTCATAACATGTTGTCTGACATCAGCACACGAATACAATATCAACTTAGTGAATCTGAGAAGGAAATCATATCGATTGATGCAATAGATAATATTGTATACCTATACGATGAAATCGCTGCAGATTATGAAAAAAATGTGTTCGACAGAGTTCATCATGTTGAACTGTTTTTTCAAACTGGATTTGATTGCTATGTTGATACTAAGGAAGTTTCTGCCCAAATTATTGACGAGCTAAAAAAAGACTCCATTTTGATTGAGGAGCAACATATTTTGAAAATCATCCGGATTATAAGGGAAAATTCAAAAGAGTAATGTCCTGCGAATAACCCAACTGGGCCCTCATGCATTCAGAGTGCCGGCTTTACCGGCTGTCCGGAATGAAAGTTGATAACGAAGATCTTCTTTGACTTCGCCGAATAGGTGGTTGTCTGATTATTAAAAATGATCCACATCTTTGTATTTCCGCCCGAATGCCCGGCCACAAACTGATCCTATTTTATTTACACCAATGACCAAATTCTTGTTTAATGCCACAGCTTCTGGCCTCCATAAGACTGCCCGCTTCCTGCGTATTAGCTACAACGAAATCAACATTCTGGTCTGGTATTTCCTGATTCCTTTTTCCTGGCTTTGCATTCTGGATGGCATACTGGGATTCCATTTCCTGAAGATGGGCTTTGCCCTTTTTACTCTGGGTTTTGCCTTCGGTTGCCGGGATTTTGCCTGCTTTTCTGACTGGCTGTTTGATCGTTCTGTAGTATTTCTTCTTTCTTTCCGTCGCTTTGGAATGGGCTATGTGCTTTCCTCCGTACTGATCTGTGTGCTGGTTCCATTGGGGGTTTATTTATTCCTCCTGTATTTGCTTCTTTTATAGCCATTGCAACAGCTGTCTTTTTCTTTTTGTCTCTTCGTTTTTTTTCTTCTCCAGTCCTTCGGCGAAAAAAAAGAGATGTCCCGGTTTCAGTAGCAACCTCGATGCTTACATTACCAAGGAAGAATATCTGCGACACCAAATGGACGACCAGTGAGAAAGGGAACCAGCTGTTTATGCCTGCGACCTTTCATTGGACATAGTTTTTAACCATACCTCCTGAATGATACCAAACGTTAGATTCGCAAATCGTTTTTCCATTGACCAATAACAAGACAGAATAAAAACCAGGAATACATGAAATTCGGATTCCGCATACCCTCCATCAAAAAGCGAATTGCTGCCCGCACATCGGTTAAGCGTATCATCGCTCACAACCTCGGCTTCAAAGCACCCCGGGGAATGGGCTGGATCACCAATCCCAAAAAGGCCATGTATAATAAGGTGTACAACCAAACCAGCCGGGGTTGCATGCTCAGTGTAGTATTCCTTTTCAGCATGCCCATTGCGTTGGTATTTGTGGTTTGGAAAATGTGTTTGGGTTGAGAACCTCGAGCCTGGCTTTTTCCGCTTACAATCAACTCGGTCCCCCGACCTTCTGATGCAAAACCGAGCAGGCTCCAAAAAGGAAACTAGAAGGGGCTGGGCATAGTGATTACTATGCAACTGTTACAGGGCGTGGCCTTTTTGAAACTCCACTATTGCCGAAAGCTCAAATCGGGCGTGACTATACCTCCTTCGGTTTATCGTAAGCCACCCCGCCTTTATTCACAACAGCAAGCCGTAAACTGGCCTGAGGCCAAAAAATAGTACGAACGAGGCAGAGAGCCTCGCACGATGGAAATGGAATCCCTCTCACCGTCACCCTCAATGAACACCGCAAACTGGAAAAGAAGATGGGCCTCATCAACGTGGAAATGGAATTGATCCAGCAGTGGCTGGATGAGGACAAGGACCCTGGCTAAAATCTTGCAAACCTTTCGTTCGTGAGAGGTTCAGACAATATTGTTTACTATTGTCCCGATTCTCCTGCCGGGCAATACACAAAAGGAATAATGCATTGGGCGATTATACAGGAGACAGATACGAAACCACTACAATGGAATTGACACAACAAATCAGCATACTCGGATGCGGATGGCTGGGAATGCCATTGGCTTTGGCTCTTGTTCAAAAAGGATTTGACGTAAAAGGCTCCAGTCGGTCGGTTGCCAAATTTGATGCAATGAGCAAAGGGGGGATTTTGCCTTATGTCATCGATCTCCACCAACCGAACGATGATCTGTCTGGTTTCCTGCAAACCGATGTGTTGATCATCGCCGTCACCTCGAAACAGGTGGAGGCTTTCCGGAATCTGATTGAGCAGATTGAAAAGTCGACTGTACAGAAGGTGCTGTTTGTGAGTTCCACCTCTGTGTACCCCAACACCAATGGCATCGTGACTGAAACTTCGGATGTTATCGATTCGGCCTTAACGCAGATCGAGTCCTTATTTCGGTCCAACACCACCTTCCAAACGACCATCCTGCGGTTTGGTGGCTTATTTGGGTACGACCGACAACCGGGCCGGTTTTTCCCCGCCGGAAAGAAAATCGACCAACCCGAAGGCTTCGTCAATTTAATTCACCAGGACGATTGCATTGGGATCATTTCCCAGATCATTGAACAAAACCTGTGGCAGGAAACCCTGAACGCCTGTGCCGACACCCACCCCACCCGAAGAGAATTCTACACAAACGAAGCCTTGAAACTGGGTCTGCCTGAGCCTGAGTTTACAGAACCGTCTGTTTGTGAATATAAGATTATCAGCAGTGAGAGATTGAAAAAGATGTTGGGGTACAGGGCCCCCTAGCCCCCGAAGGGGGAATGTGGCCCCCAAAGCCTCCCGATGTAAAATCGGGACAGGCTCCGAAGGGGGAATATTCCTTTTTAGGGGGTAGAATTTTTATTGCTTTTTACGAATCGATTGCTACCGTATAGGTTCATGATTGGTAAAAAGTTATGCGTCTCTTATCCAATCATGTATTTGTTCCCCCTTCGGGGGTTAGGGGGCCGAGTTGGGGGACGTAGTTGAAAACTACGCAGGTCAAACCGGGATGCTACATGATTGGTAAAAAGTTATGAATCTCTTATCCAATCATGTATTTGCTCCCCCTTCGGGGGTTAGGGGGCTCAGTAGTACGGTATCGACCAGAATGGCTCATCCCAACCAATCACCAATAACCCTTAACCAATAACTTATAACCAATAACCCTTCACTCTTAACCCTTCACTTTTAACTCTTCTCTCTCAATAGTTAAGTCCACCGGCTTCTTCACTTTTTCCTTGAGTAATGCGTATTCCAGCACTTCTTCGGCGGAGCTGACGAAATGAAAATCAAGTCCTTTGCGGTAGTCGGCCTGCATTTCGTCGACGTCCTTTTTGTTCTGGACGCACATCATGATGTTTTTGATGCCGGCACGTTTGGCGGCCAGTACCTTTTCCTGGATACCACCCACCGGAAGGACCTTGCCACGGAGCGTAATCTCGCCGGTCATGGCCAGTTTCGGTTTTACTTTGCGTTGGGTGAAAACAGATGCCAGTGAGGTGAGCATCGTAATACCTGCAGACGGACCGTCCTTTGGAACAGCGCCGGCCGGCACATGGATATGGAGATCAAACTGGTCGAAAATGCGATAGTCGATGCCGTATTCCGCTGCATGCGCCTTCAGATAACTGAGGGCTGCCGTGGCAGATTCCTTCATGACGTCGCCCAACTGGCCCGACAAAATCATGCGGCCTTTTCCTTTGTTCAGGCTGGATTCGATGAAGAGAATCTCCCCTCCTACGGATGTCCACGCAAGTCCGGTAACGACACCGGCGGTGTTTTCTTCGATATACGTTTCTTTCTCAAAATGCGGTGCGCCGATCAGTTTTTCTACATCGGCGGCGTTGATTTTGTCCGGTGCTTCTTCTTCCATGGCGATTTTTTTCACCACTTTACGAACCACCTCGCCAATTTTTCGCTCCAGTGAACGAACGCCACTTTCGCGGGTGTAGCCGTCGATCAGTTTTTCGATGGCCTTCATATCAAAGGCAATCTGGTTGTCGGCCAGGCCATGTTCGACCAGCTGTTTCGGGATCAGGTGCTTTTTGGCGATCTGCACCTTTTCTTCAAGTGTATATCCGTTGATTTCGATGATCTCCATCCGGTCACGAAGGGCAGGTTGGATGGTGTCGAGTGAATTGGATGTGGCCAGAAACAGGATTTTGGACAGGTCGTAATCCACTTCGAGGTAGTTGTCGGCAAAGTTGCTGTTCTGCTCGGGATCGAGAACCTCCAGCAAAGCGGAGGATGGATCGCCGCGGAAGTCCCGTCCGATCTTATCGATTTCATCGAGCACAAACACCGGGTTGCTGGATTCTACTTTCTTAATCTGCTGAATGATTTTACCGGGCATGGCACCGATGTAGGTCTTCCGGTGTCCACGGATCTCTGCCTCGTCGTGCAATCCACCCAAAGACAGACGCACATATTTCCGGCCCAGGCATTTGGCGATGGAGCGTCCGAGAGAGGTTTTTCCCACACCCGGAGGACCATACAAACAAAGGATCGGGGCCTTCATATTGTTCTTCATTTTCAGGACGGCCAGGTATTCCAGAATCCGGTCTTTTACCTTTTCGAGTCCGGAATGGTCGGCATCCAGAATCTTTTTGGCCCGCTTGAGATTGAAGTTGTCCTTGGTGTAGTCGTTCCAGGGAAGATCCACCAGAAACTCCACAAAGTTCATTTGCACCGGATACTCAGCACTCATCGGATTGATCCGGCTAAGTTTATCGAGTTCTTTATTGAAGTGTTTGGCGACATCTTCCGGCCACTTTTTTTGCAGACCACGAAGACGAAGTTTCTCAATGTCCTTTTCAGTATTTTCCATTCCCAGCTCGTCCTGCAGCACTTTGATCTGCTGTCTGAGGAAATAATCCCGCTGCTGGGCGTCGATGTCGTTATGGGCTTTGCTCTGGATTTCGTGTTTCAGCTCCAGCATCTGCAGTTCCTTCATCAGGAAGGCAAGCACTTTGTGTGCTCTCTCCAAACCATCGAGTGTAATGAGCAGGTCCTGCTTTTCTTCAATGGTGGAACTGCTGAGATTGGAAGCAAGGAAATGAGTGAGGAAATTGGGACTGCCGATGTTGTCGATGGCAATCTGAGCATCCCTTGGAATTTCCGGGTTCATCTGAAGAATCTTCCTGGAATTATCCCGCAATGCCTGGATGATGGCCTTCACTTCTTTCTTCGTTCTGCTTGGAAAGGAATCGTTGAGGTACACCACTTTCGCCGACATGTAGGGATCGACCTGGATCCGCTCCACAATCTCAAATTTCTTCCGTCCCTGAATAATAATGGTGGTACTTCCGTCTGGCATCACGATCATTTTCAGAATCACCGCCACTACTCCTACCGGAAACATATCGTCGAACGTTGGCTCTTCCGCTTCGTTGGTTTGGGTAAGAACGCCAATGATTCGATTGCCTTTGTATGCCTTTTTTACCAGTTTTACGGAGCGCTGCCTCCCAACGGTAATAGGCATTACCACGCCTGGAAACAGTACTGTGTTTTTTACAGGCAGAATCGGAAGTATCTCAGGGAAATCTTCCTTCTTTAAGCCCTCCTCATCTTCAGTTGAAAAAATAGGAAACGAATCCCCCATGTCTTCCAGATTGTCAATTTCGCTCAACACTATTTTCAATTCCTTTCTGGTTTAAATGAATCCGGTTTCAGAGCTGTTTCTACACCAAAACCGGACTTTCCGCTTTGCAATACCTGTGCCAACCAAGGCAAAGTGACATTATTGCGGATTCAATGCAAAGAAGTCAATTTTCCGCCCATGAGACCGTATCGGTTTCAAAAAAAGGCAAAATCAGCGGCATTCATTACTTTGCCTGAAACCGCCCGCCGGATTTTTCACTTCGCTGTGTTATTAATCCGTTTAATTTGCGGTCCCAAAAGCTCCGTTCATCGGGAATTTTAATGCGTCCGCTGCCAACTCATATAAAACACCAATTCAAAACAACCATCATTCTGCTCCTGCTGATGGCGCCGCCTCTTTTTTCTTTCGGACAGAAAAAGGAGACCGATGAGTCATACAAAGTAACCGGAATGCGGGGCAGCATCACCGACAGCAAGTTTTTTTCGGGTGTTACGTTTGAATTCCCCAACCTGAATCAAAAACCCTATTTCTCCGATCAGGACCTGATGCGGAAAATCCAGAAGTGGGAAAGGCAGAAAAAATACGACAAGGTCCTTCCTCTGATGGAAGAATATGTAATGAGCTTTGGCGTCCAGAATTTCTACAAAGACACCCGTTATCTCTGGCGGCTGGCGCAATTGTATGAACTGATGGGCGAAAAGGGAAAGGCCAAAGCCATGTACCGCCTCTGCATCAAACACCACCGCAACAACATCAATCAGGATACCGTCCTTCATTATTACCGTGCCCTGGAACGGGACGACAAAGACATCTACATCCCACTCGATTACTACTATAAACTGGTGGAATTCAGACGGAACATCGATACGCTCCGTCCTCCAACCGGCGTTTTACTGAGCATGGGTCCGGAAATAAACAGCCGGTATCCCGATTATGGTCCGGCCGTAGCACACAACGAAGACACCCTCATTTTTACATCGAGACGGACCCGAAGAAAAGAAAGTTCGGTGCTTACTCCAGCTACGGCAAATGAAGATTTGTATTTGAGTCAGGGCATTGATGGTTACTGGGACGAAGCCACTCCGATGCGGGATGTGAACACCCAATACAATGAAGGCTCTGCCATTATGACCCGAAACGGGAAGACCCTGTTTTTTGTGCGTTGCAATGCACCGGGCGGGTATGGCGATTGCGATATTTATGTGGCCGATCAGACACCGTCGGGCACCTGGAGTGAGGTGCGCAATCTGGGCGCTGGTGTTAATTCAGTGGCCTGGGACAGTCAGCCCGCCCTTTCGCTTTCCGAAGACACACTTTATTTTGCCAGCAACCGGAACGGTGGATTCGGATTGAGTGACATCTATTATTCCATCAAACAACCCGATGGAAGCTGGTCAAGGGCTTACAATCTTGGGCCCGTTGTAAACTCGAGAGGAAATGAGGTTTCACCTTTTATTCACCCGCATTACAATATTTTATATTTCAGTTCGAACGGACAACTGATGAATTTCGGAGACTTTGATATCTACAAAACCTACATTAAAAAAGGACAGTGGATCGAGCCATTGAATGTCGGTCCGCTTGTGAACGGAAAGGGTTCGGAATACTATTTCAGCATCGACGGACAGAGTAAGAATCTCTACTACGCCCGATCGGAAGAAGCCGATCTGAAGAACCTCGATCTTTATTCCTTTCCTCTTCCAATGGAAGCTCAGCCACTGAGCACCAGTATGTTTGCCGGATCCCTGACGGATTCGGCCGGCAATCCGATGAAAGGGATTGTGTCGGTAATCGATCTGGACAATGGAATTGAGGTGTTTCCCAAAAACATTCGTGACGACGGCAGTTTCGATTTCAATCTGATCAAGAACAACAATTATCTTCTGGTGATTCAGGGGGATGAGTTTTTCCGGATCGAGAAGATGTTTTACATGACGGGCGACACCACCATCAACACACAGGCCACCAGTTTTAAGAAACAGAAAATCCGGTTTACGATGATTGAGTTTGAGGACAACTCATCTAAAATCCTGGATGCCATGCATGCCGACCTGAACAATGTGCTCAACTTTCTGGTGGATCATCCTGAATTCCGCCTGCGTATTTCAGGACATACCGACCGGCACGGCAATTCCAAAGCCAATCTGAAACTGAGTCAGGACCGGGCCGATGCCATCAAAGCCTACCTGATTAAAAGTGGCTTTGTTGAAGAATCAAGGGTAGAACCAATTGGTTATGGCGATACAAAACCGATCATTCCGGAAGAGAAAACCGAGCAGGACCGTCAGCTTAACCGGCGGGTTGAGTTTGAGCTCTTGTATCCCGATGGCAAAAAAATGGAGTAACGGGTTCCCGGATTTAGTTTGATGATTTCAGATTTGATTTTTCCCTTTCAATCGTTCTGGCGGACCCGTCTGAAACCCCTTTTTCAGCGATCCAAATACGAAAGAAAAGTAAAAAACTGGCTTTCCTCTTTACCGGAATTGTCTGTTTGCAAACCTGGAAACCAACATTTGCTGATTATTCGTCCCGATGATATTGGCGATTACCTATTGTTCCGTCCGGCTTTGGAACGGATCCGGAAACACCCAACATACAAAGTCTGGAAAATCACCGTTTTGGGCAACCAGATCTGGAAAGAACTCGCCCTTGAACTGGACGGTGACTTTGCCGACAACTGGATCTGGCTAAATAAAAAACCATGGTTCGAAGATGCCGGATATCGGAATACCTTTCTTGATAAACTGGAGAATGAGTCTCCGTCTGTTGTCTGGATTCCAGCCCGGACACGGCACTTTTTTCTGGAAGACAGTCTGGCTTCAGCTTTTTCCGGCATTCCGGTTTTCACCAGCGGCCATGATTTTTGCCATTACCCAACGATAGAAGAGAAGCGTTTCGTGGAGAAACTCCGATACCAGATTCTGCATGTGAGCTCCAAAAACATCCATGAACTGGAATTCAACCGATCTACAACGGACCTTTTCCTCGGAGAAAAGAACCGGGATTCCGTCGAATCAACTGAATCTGCATTTCTTCCAGACGGTACCGCATTTCAAATGGAACTTCCTGCCGAATCTTACCTCATCTTTTTCCCCGGTGCTTCTGCCGGCAGTAAACGATGGCCTCCCTCCCATTTTGCCGCACTGGCCGATTTGCTCCAACCTTCCGGCATCCGGATTATTCTGGCCGGTGCTCCGTCTGACAAAGAGTTTGCCCTGACCATCATAGCAGAAACCCGGTTTCCGGAAACCATTCTTAACCTGACCGGAAAAACGACTTTACCACAATTGCTTTTTCTGATCAAACATGCCCGTTTGCTGGTTTCCAATGACACTTCAGCTGCGCATATGGCGGCCATGTTTCAGACGCCATTGGTGGCCATTTGCAATGGAAATAAATATGGTCGCTTCTTCCCCTACCCTTCGGGATTCCGTCATGTATCAGGTCTGCATCCGGTGAACGGAATTCCTTTTCATTTTGAAGACCGGTATCCGATCAAAAAAATTTCCGCTCAGCGGGCAGCTCAGGCCTGTTTCAGCCTTTTGAAGTAGAAGATTAGCGAGGCGTGTTTTTGAGCATGTCTTCCACCATCTCCGTTAAACCGAACGATGGTTTCCAGCCCCAGTCTTCTCTGGCTTGCGTATCATCGAGGCTGTCCGGCCATGAATCGGCAATCTGCTGACGGAAGTCTGGTGCGTAGTTCATTTCAAATTCCCCAAACTGCTTTTTGATTTCCTCCGCCAACTGGGCAGGTGTAAAACTCATAGCGGTGAGATTGTATGCCGACCGAACACTGATTTTCGAGGCCTCGGCATCCATCAGTTCGAGCGTTCCGCGTAGTGCATCGGGCATATACATCATCGGCAAAGCGGTGTCGGGTCCGAGAAATGAAGTATAGGCTTTCTCTTTCACTACCTTATAAAATATGTCGACTGCATAGTCGGTTGTTCCGCCACCCGGAGGTGTTTTGTAGCTGATCAGTCCGGGATAGCGAATGCTGCGGATATCGAGATTGTAATTCAGAAAATAATAATCGGCCAGGCGCTCATCCACCAGTTTGGTGATGCCGTAAACCGTGGTTGGATCGGTGATGGTGTTTTGCGGCGTCCCTACTCTTGGAGTGTTGGGTCCGAAAACCGCGATGGAACTGGGCGCATAGACTTTGTGAACTTTCTGGGAAGCTGATTTGGCCACATCCAGAACATTCATAAATCCGGCAATGTTTACATCCCAGGCCAGCGTCGGATTCCGTTCTGCCGCAGCCGAAAGAATGGCGGCCAGGTGATACATCTGCGTGGGTTTGAGCCGTTCTACGACTTCGCCCAGTGCCTGCTTGTTCAGTACGTCCAGTTTCTCAAACGGTCCGCTTTGGAGAGACGGCGATTTCGGATCCATTACGTCGGTTGCCAGAACCTGACCTTCTCCGTATATTTTGCGTAGTTCACCGACTAACTCGGTACCCAACTGTCCACAGGCTCCTGTAACCAGAATGGTTTCTTTTTTCATGTGTAAAATGGTGTATTAAGCCGCGGCAAATTAAAGTCATTTACCGTGATTGGCGATATTTTCAAACGAAAATACCCATTCTGAAAAGGATTGCTGAATTTGCACCCAGATTACAAGACACCATGAAAATAGCGGCCTGCGCTCTGAACCAGACACCACTCGACTGGACGGGGAACATTGAACGAATTTTACAGGCAACCGAAAAGGCCCGAAAGGCCGGTGCCGGACTGGTTTTATTTCCGGAACTGGCACTGACAGGTTATGGCTGTGAAGACTACTTTTTCATGTCATGGGTTCATCAAAAAGCGCTGGAGAACCTTCATGCTCATATTGTTCCGGCATCAAAAGGAATCTTTCTTGCTGTTGGAATGCCCTATTCGCGTCAAGGCATACTGTACAATTGCCTCGCCATTTGCCAGGACGGAAAACTGGAAGGATTGTATGCCAAACAAATTCTGGCCAAAACGGGAGTTTTCTATGAATCCCGATGGTTTGAACCCTGGACACCTCTTTCAAACGAAACAATCGAGACACCGTCCGGCACCTGTTTATTCGGCGACTTTACCGTTTCATGGAATGGAATTCGGGTAGGATTTGAAATCTGCGAAGACGGATGGCACCCGACAAGTCGCCCGGCTAAAATTGGTGCGGCACAACACGCCGACCTGATCCTGAATGCTTCGGCTTCTAATTATGGACGGGGAAAACGAGAAGAACGCCATGCCGTGATTGAAAGTCTGGCCGGCGTGCATGAAGGATATTATCTCTATACCAACCTTGTCGGCAACGAATCGGGCAAGCTGATTTTCGACGGGGAAATCATGTTTGGTTCTGACGGTGTCGTCTTGTCGTCTTCTGCCATGCTCTCGATGCGGGATGTGGAAGTGGCCGTCTTTGATCTGGAAGAACCGGAACAATCGTTTGAAAAGGCCGCCGAACGAAACGATTTTGAAGAATTTACAACGGCAGCTGGTCTCGGTCTGCTCGACTATCTCCGAAAATCCGGAAGTAAAGGATTTGCCCTTTCACTTTCGGGTGGAGCCGATTCAGGCGCCTGTGCCATCCTGGTGGCCGAAATGCTGAAACGTGCCGAGATTAAATTGGGAAAGGCAGAACTGGAGCGAAAACTGGGATTCAAATTAAAAGGAAAGACCTCGAAAGAATGGCTCGGTCAGATTCTGGTTTGCGTGTATCAATCGACTGCTAATTCCGGTGAGGTTACATTCAAAGCGGCGTCGGAACTGGCGAATTTCCTTGGAGCCGAATTTCACCATTGGCAGATCGACCATCTCGTGTCTGAATACACAAAACTCACCGAACAGAGCATTGGTCGTCCGCTTTCCTGGGGAACCGACGATCTGGTCCTTCAAAACATTCAGGCCAGAACAAGGGCACCCGGCATCTGGATGCTGGCCAATACCCGGAACTTCCTGCTTCTCACCACCAGCAACCGAAGCGAAGGAGATGTTGGCTACTGTACCATGGACGGCGACACGGCAGGAAGCCTGGCCCCCATCGCCGGTGTGTCAAAGCATTTCATCCGGCAATGGCTGGTCTGGGCCCGGGATCATCTTCATTATCCGGTTCTGGACCTGATCATTGCACAGCAACCAACCGCTGAGCTCCGTCCTTCTGAACAAAAGCAAACCGACGAAGCCGATCTTATGCCCTACGATTTACTGGAACAGATTGAAGTCTGCTGGATCGGCAACCGGATGAGCCGGGAAGAAACGATTGTCCGTCTGAAAGAAACCCGTGAGGAAAAAGGCGAGTATCTGGAATTGCAGGTTGATCGGTTTATCTCCTTGTGGAAACGTAGTCAGTGGAAACGCGAACGTCTGGCTCCGTCCTTTCATCTCGATCGTTTTAATATTGATCCGAAAAGTACCGGACGGTTTCCTGTTTTGTCGAATTAACAATGGAAGAACGGATTCAGATTGGCATTTACAGCGACACACATGGCTGGCTGGACGAAGGATTGATCAAGGACTTTAAAGACTGCAAAGAAGTCTGGCATGCGGGCGATCTGGGCAATATGTCGGTGGTGGATCCCTGGTTCAAGCAGGGAAATCTGAGGGCGGTGTACGGCAACATCGACGGAACCGATGTGCGGCAGTATTTTCCGGAATACCAGTTTTTTGATGTGCAGGGCTTTCCGGTTCTCATGCTTCACATTGCGGGTAAGTATCCCCGCTACAGCGATCTGGGCCGTAAACTGATCCGGGAACTGAAACCGAGAATGATCGTCTGTGGCCATTCTCATATCTGCCGTGTGGTAAAAGAGGACGGCATTTTATATACCAATCCGGGCGCTGCCGGACGCCATGGATTTCACAAAGTTCGGACGGCACTGAAAATTGCTTTTGAAAACGGAAAACCCGTGGAAGTACGGGCGATGGAACTGGGGCCCAGAAGCGAACAGTTTACCGGCGAAGGAAACTGACGACCAGTGTGATCGCCGCCATTACCGCCATGGCAATGTTGATCCAGAAAAGGGAATTGTTTTTTCTGGCTACCAGATCTATTTCGGACGGGTCTGCTTTTTCAATCCAGGCATAAAATGAGTCTTCTGCTTTGGCCGATGCGCCCGCAGACGCTGATTTTCCTTCCACTACCCGAATGACCGAAGTTGGAAACAAGGTGTCGTATTGCCCTGATTTCGAATTGAAATACACCCAGTAAATGGCATTGCGCACCTGAAAATTCCCTTTTTCCTTGGGCACCAACAGGTAAGAAAACGTTTTCTGTCCTGTCACCCTTCCGCCTGCCCGCTGAATGGTTTGCTGTGTATTGGGAGGATACATATCCAGCATTTCAGATTTAGTGGTCAGAGGCGATTGAATGTAACTAATGTTTCCTTCTCCTTTTATCCCCATTTCAAAGGCCACGCCTTCGTTAATGTTCACCCGTTTCTTCAACAATTTCTCCTCAATCGAATAAACCCCAACCGATACATTTCCTTTCAACGGATGGTCTGGCAAATCTTTGACCGTGATGGTGACGGGTTTGGAATAAAACGGTTTTATTTCTTCACCTGCCGGAGCACCAAAAAAGGAAGCAGAACCCTTTGACTTCAGCATGTTGAGTTTTAAGGACGGAATCGTGAATGATTTCGCCACAAGCGGAAACAACGTGGCCTGATAAATCCGGTATTCCGTGTAGTTCTTTTTACCAACTTTTACTTTTCGTGCATTGATTTCCTCAATCCCGAAATTCTCCTCCCAACAGTTTTGCGGCTTGATTTTCTTAACAATGGATGCCAGTTGATTGCCTATGTCGTAAAACATAAGATCGGCCTGGTTTTCATCCGATACGAGAAACGAAATGATGATATTCACACCTTCCCCTGCCCAGATATCTGTTTTATCTGCCTGAATGCTGAACATGGCATCGGCCTTCCCTTCTGGCAGATCTCTTCCCTTTTTATAAAAATCTTCGAAGGGATCATAGGCAAACGGGTTGGCCCCAAACGGGTCATTTGCCTGTTTATCAACCGGCGGACCCACAACGATGGTAGCCCCGGGTGACTTCACCGTATTGCTGTTCACCTTCATGGAAAATGGCGGAAGTTTGAACGTCCCTTCCTTTTCCGGCATGTAGTTCTGAATGATACTGGCTTCGTTGGTTACCTGTCCGTTCATACTTCTCATGGAAGAAGAGGAAGATGTTCCAGCTTTGGAAAATCCGGGGATGTTGGGAAAGTTGCTGTAATCGTCCAATGCCTGATCTTGTGCCGTGAGGGTGATGGTGTAAATCTCGTTTGCCCCAATTTTAGACGGGCCCAAAACAATTTTAATTTTTTGCCCCAATGCACCGTTTATCCCGGGTGCGAGAAAAACGAAAAAAAGCAGGAAGGACCGGATCGACATCAACAATTTTGGCAGAGTACAGTGTTTTTGAACAAAATCAAGATTCAAAAGGAAAATTGAGGATTTCAATTGCATCATCAGCCGCTAAATTGAAAAATCCTTTCTAAAAAATTTCAAAAAACACTTGCAAACGGTTTTCTTCAATCTTTATATTTACAAACACTACCACCCTATTTTAAACTCATTTACCGATTATGACGACTATGCTGGAATACTTCAAAATGATTTTGCGAAAAGTGAGCTTCGATCGTTCACTCTTTGAAAAGGAATTACGAAAAGCCATCAGCCGGCTTCTGGAACCTGAAATTCCTCAATTGAAAGAATGGTGCTTCGCCAATTTCTCTGTCCGTTACCGGGTTGTGCTGAACCGTTGTTTCAGCCAGGCCTGATCTGCGAAGTTATCAGCCTACAAGAAAAGCCTGAATTCGTTTCTCCAGTTCAGCATATGGGAGATATCCACTACTGAGTCCAATGGCTCTGCCGTCGGCTTGCTGGATGACACAAGCAGGAAATCCATTGATTTTCCACCGTTGGGCCTGGCTGAATTCGTTGATGGTTTCCTGCTCCAGGTCTTTGGATGCCAGCAAAGGCAAGACTTCTTTCTCAGGAATTACTTCGGCTTCAAATAAAGGAAGGTACTCCTGGTATTGAACCGGATCGATGCCATCACCATAAATTCGTTTTTGAATGGCATGACTGAAGGCTACTACTTTTTCAGGATGAAAATTTTTGTAGACCGTCAGTACTTTGGCGGGTTCCAGTGAACTGAAAGTGGCCGTTCCTTCTTTCAGTGTTTTGTTGATGAATGTTTCGCCAAACTTTATGGCAGTGTGCTGTTCCACCGTTTTATAGGCATTGGAAATAAAACCCGCCATGTTCGACAAGGGACCGATCCGGTTGCCGGTAATCATACCGCCGGAGATTACATCAAACTTTAGCTGGCTGCCGTAAACTTTTTGAAGTTCGATCAACACGGGACCAAAACCATAACACCATCCGCATAAAGGATCAAAAACCGTGATCAGTGTATTCCGTTTATCTGCTGCCATTCTCATTTCTCATTTGATTCAAAGGCATTGAGGGCCTCTTCAATCTTTTCAAAAACTTCATCCCTTCCAAGGCCGGAGATGGCGGAACTGATGACCATTGGAGGTAAGGCTTCCCATTCTTTGAGCATTTCTTCACTGAATGCTTCGACCTTTGCCTTTGTTTTGGCAGGTGATTGCTTGTCAGCTTTTGTAAAAACGATGTACAATGGCAGACGATTCTTACCTGCAAATGAAGCAAATTCCAGATCTGACTTCTGAGGTGGTATCCGGCTGTCGACCAACAGGAGTAGCCCCATCAGACTGGTGCGGTTTATCAGGTAGTTCTTCACCATTTTCTCCCATTTTACTCGTTCTGTCTGAGAAACTTTGGCATACCCATATCCGGGAAGATCCACCATATACCATTTGTCATTCACAAGAAAGTGATTGATTACCTGAGTTTTACCAGGGGTGGATGAAATTTTTGCGGCCCCTTTATTCTGAAGAAGTGCATTGATGAGAGACGATTTTCCGACATTGGACCGGCCAATAAATGCCACTTCCGGAAAGCGGGGTTCCGGGCACATTTTCCAATCGGTGCTGGATTTGATGAACTGATATTTCATGGTATAAGGAATGCAAAGATGCGGCTTGTAAACCGTTCCATTGCATTTGTAAGAAATAACATTTTTGCGGAACCAAAAATCACCTGCGAGCCAGCACTTTTGTAGTGTTGGGTGGAAGAACCATCCGGCAGTTTCGAATTCTATTCATATCCGTGGCAGGCCATCAACAAAAGAGGCCTACCGAAGTTAAAAAAAGAAACATTATGAGAGTAATTGCCATTTCCCTATTGATGGTCTTTTTCTTTTCGGCCAACGCTACATACGGCCAGAACGAAAACTCCAAGGCAGATGCCCTGGTAGAACAAGGCGATGTTTTATACAAAAACAAAGGGAGCAAACGTGAAGCTCTGGAGAAGTACAAAGCCGCAATTGAAATCCAACCTGAAAACGTAAGGGCGAATTATATGGTTGGATTGTGCTATCTGCAGACATCACAGAAATCAAGGTCTCTCAATTACTTTCTGAAGGCACACGACATTGAGCCGGATTTTGTACCGGAAATCAAACTGGGCCTGGATTTATTTCCGGATCTCCGGTTTCTGATTGCCAAAGCCTACCAGGTGGGTGAAAACTACACAATGGCGAACCAGTATTTTGGCTTTTTTAAAGAATCGGTTGAATCAGGTAATGGAAGCCGCTACTCGCAGATTAATAAAGGAGCTGCCATCCGGACTGCAGACCGAAAAATTTTCGAATGCCTGGTGGCAGAAGACCTCCAGAAAAAACCATTGGATTCACGGTATGTAAACATTAAAGGTGTAAACAGTCCTTATCCGGATTATGGCCCGGTTTTCACCCCGGATGGAAAGCAAATGTATTTTACCTCAAGAAGATCGGGTGGTGCTTCTTCTGAAGTCGATGATGACCTACACTTTTTTGAGGACATATACGTAGCAACCCGGGACAGTGCAGGCAACTGGAGCAATCCCCGAATGGTAACTGAAATCAGCACACCTGGACACGAATCCGTTTTGTGTATTTCACCGGATGGCAAAACCATGGTGATTTCGAAAGGAGACGGAAACGGAGACCTTTTCATGACCAGCAAGAAAAATGACGGAACCTGGGGAACACCGGAATCCATGGGTAAAAACATCAATACCTCTTCCCGCGAAACGGCTGCTTATGTTACGGCAAAAGGAAATAAAATATTCTTCATCAGCGACCGCTCCGGTGGGTTTGGTGGAACCGATATCTACTATTCTGAAAGAAGAAGCAATGGCAACTGGGGCTCTGCTGTAAACCTGGGTCCAAAAGTCAACACCATTTATGATGAAGATGCGCCATCACTGAATAAAGAAGGAAACGCGTTGTATTTCAGTTCAAAAGGACACAAAGCAATGGGTGGTTTCGATGTATTCAAAGCCACATGGGATGCCGGCAATCAAGTTTTCAAAAGTCCGGAGAATCTTGGATTCCCAATCAATTCGGTGGATGATGACAATACCTATGTTTCTTCACCAGAAAAAGACAAAAGTCTGGCTTATTATTCCTCATTTAAGGAAAATGGCGTAGGGGATCTCGACATCTATCAGATTCTTCAGGGCGCTCCGGTTCCGGATTCTGTGAAGAAAGATCGGGAGGAATTCAAAGAACTGGCGAAAGCGAACGAGCCTCTGATGGAAAATCAGGTTAATAACCTGTCTGAAGACAGCAGCGCCACCGCAGCAATGGAAGCGGATCGAATCGCGAAAAAAGAAGCCATCCAGAACAGCGCAGTGGCTTCTTCGGAATCTGCAACCAAAGGCAACTTTGAAGTGAAAGTTCTGGAAGAAGATCCTTCAGCTTCCACAGCAAACGGACAAGGGTACTACATGTACGATCCGATGAAAGATTTGCAGGTAGCCACATCAGGACGAAAAGAAACAGCCGTCAGAATTCTGGTTCTCGATACAGATTCGCGGATTCCGTTGGACGGTGACGTGGTATTCATTGATCAGGACACCAAAGAGAAAATCACTCCTGCCCGTGTTCGAAATGGTGTATATGAAATTCTGATTGCCAACACAACGGCCAAGGACTACATGGTGTCGATTGAAAAAGAAGGATTCCATTTCAAAAACATAATGGTCAACGTGCCAGCTGCATCGAAAAGTCGTTCTATCTTCGTAACCCGCAACATCGAATTGAAGCGTCATACTCTAAACAAGCCCAGAATTCTTCGTAATGTCTATTTCGACTTCGATCAGGCTGAAATATCAGACCGCTCGAACCATGAACTGGATATGCTTTATAAGATGCTGACAGAAAATGACAAGCTGATAATTGAAGTATCCGGTCACGCAGATTTCCTGGGAGAAGATGAATACAACAACGATTTGTCGAAGAAACGGGCGGAGAAAGTAGTGGCCTATCTCACATCAAAAGGAATTGACAAAGGTCGTCTTCGTGCAATGGGTTACGGAGAAAAAAAACCAGCTCCGGGAACCGATTCAACAGAAAACGGAAGAGCATTGAACCGGAGAACAGAATTTATGATAATGGCGCAATAGCCGGTAAGAAATAATATAGAAAAGGTGATATGAATAATGAGAAAGAGTCCCCCAAAAGGGGACTTTTTCCTTTTAGACCAGATTCCATATTGGAAATTCGTAACGAGAGGCTAAAGTGCAATAAATCAGCGCCTTTTATTCGAAATTCGTAGCAACGCTACGGATACAGAAGAAAAGGTGGCGTAGCTTCTGACTTGTGACGCCTTGGCGTTATTTGAAGCAATTTTGGCTCGGAGTAGGATTTCTAATGTGGAATTTGGGTTTAGGAAGAACTGAAGTTTTTGTGGTCTTTTGCAGAATATTAGAGCCAGATATTGAATTCACTTTTTCTTGAAGCCATAGGCCAGGGCGTAGTACTCGGTTTCGGACTCGCGTTTCTTATTGGTCCGGCGTTTTTTGCCCTGCTTCAGGCCAGCATTGATCGTGGATTTGGTGTATCTGTGGCTTTGGCATTGGGCGTTGTGGTCAGCGATTCCTGCCTGATGGCGGCCACCTACACTTTACTCACGCAACTTAAGCAGATTCCCAACTTCAACGAAATTCTGGGATTGGTGGGTGGAACTGTGCTTGTGGGCACGGGTATCTCCGGAATTCTCCGCCCCCCTCCTGCTGCCGTCTCCGTAAAAATTACCATCCGGGATCTCTGGCCACTTTTCCGGAAAGGGTTCAGCATCAATACATTCAATCCTTTTCCCTGGATGTTCTGGCTGTCTACTTCTTCGATGGTGGCATCCGGAGTAGGAAAAACGAGCAGTACAGCAGCGTTTCTGTTCTTTATGGCAGCGGCCCTCACCGTATTTCTGACCGATACCCTGAAAGCCTGGGCGGCTCAGTTCATTATTCGGTATCTGAGTCCATTGATCCTGAAAATTTTCCGGATTGTAAGCGGCATCTGCCTCATTGGATTTGGTCTGAAATTATTCTGGTTTGCTTATTCAGAATGGACAAAATAGAATTGATCAACGAAACCGTCATTCTTGCAGCGGCTTACTTGAAATACACACTCACCCTCTTTTTGAAAT
>CAMCXM010000056.1 GCA_945883425.1 Spirosoma fluviale | reverse complement strand
TTTTCTATGCTTTAGAACCTCACCTAAATCCTCCCGAAGCTAGTTCGGGACAGGTTCCCGAGGCAGGCTCGGGACAAGCTCTCCAATGTAGAGGACTTAAGGTGAAAATCAATCATTTATGAACTCAAAGCTTTTTCTATTGCGGAATTGGGGATAAAATCAAAATCCGATCCTCCCTGCGCCTCTCTCCTACTCTCTGTAAATCGCCTCCACTTCTTTGGCGTATTTGGCCATCAGGATTTTCCGCTTCAGCTTCAGGCTTGGGGTCATATCACCGGTATCGACCGTCCACGGACCTTCCACCACTTTAATCTTCTTAATCTTTTCGTACTGGGCCAGTCCTTCGTTGGTTTTGTCAAGCTCATGCAGGAACTTATCCTGAATCGCTTTTTCCTTCAGCATCGAGGCATTGTCGGTCCAAGGAATCTCCTTGATTTTGCACCAGCTTTTAAGCCCGTCGAAGGACGGAACGATCAATGCCGCCGGGAACTTTTCTCCGTCGCCAATCACCATCGCCTGCTCAATCACCATACTTTCCTTCAATTTGTTTTCGATGCCCTGTGGCGCCACGTATTTTCCGCCGGAGGTTTTGAACATTTCCTTTTTACGGTCGGTGATTTTCAAAAACTTCCCGTCCTGAAACTCGCCGATGTCGCCTGTATGAAACCATCCGTCGGCATCAATGCATTCGGCTGTGAGATCAGGGCGATTGTAGTATCCTTTCATAATATGCGGTCCGCGACTGAGAATTTCGCCGTCTGCTGCAATTTTTGCTTCGACTCCGTCAATCACCAGACCCACGCTTCCGATTTTACGTTTGGATTCTTCATAGCGGTTCACCGAAATAACGGGACTGGTTTCTGTTAGACCGTATCCTTCCATCACCACAATCTGTGCCGCCGAAAAAACCCGGGCCAGACGGGGCTGCAACGCGGCTCCACCCGACACAATGAATTTCACCTCACCACCGAGGGCTTCCCTCCATTTATTAAATATGATTTTGTTGGCCAGATTCAACTGAAAACGATACCAGAAACCCATGTCTGTGTTCAACTCATATTGCTGACCCAGTTTCAGTGCCCAGAAAAACAGGGCTCGTTTGATTCCGGTAAGCTCCTGCCCTTTCGCCACGATCTTGTCGTACACTTTTTCGAGAAGTCGAGGTACTGTACAAAACAGATTCGGGTGCACCTCTTTCATGTTTTCCCCAATCGTATCCATCGATTCGGCGTAGGCCACCGTAATGCCGATGCTGATGTATAAATAACTCAGCATCCGCTCATAAATATGGCAGAGCGGCAAAAAGCTGAGGGCTTTGCTGTCGGGCGTAAGTGGAAAACAAGGCGTACAGGATTTCACATTGCTGAACAAATTCTGGTGTGTCAGCATCACGCCTTTTGGCTTTCCTGTCGTACCAGACGTATAGATTAATGTGAGGAGGTCTTCCGTATCAACATGGGCCATCATTTCGTCGATGGTGGAATCGGAAACATGCGAACCCGTCTGAGAAAAATCTTTCCAGAATCCGAAGGTGGTGGATGGATCAAATGAATAGACTCCTTTGAAGTCAGCCATTCCAATAGAAGAGCGGTTTGCTTTCTCACACAACTCATCTCCAGTGGCAAAGACCATTTTTACACCGGCATCCTGAAAAATGTAGGCGATGTCTTCTTCCAGCAGGGTCGAATAAATCGGAACCGATACCGCACCCAGATACTGACAGGCATAATCGACCATATTCCATTCCGGACGATTGTTGGAGATGATCCCCACTTTGTCGTCTTTCCGGATACCCGCAGCGTAAAGAGCTTTTGATAGTTGCCGGGAAATCGCAATGAATTCTTCCACGGGAATGTCGTGCCATGTGCCTTTGGCTTTGTACTGAAACAGCACTTTTCCCGGAAATCGTTTCTGGTAGGTATGGAGATTATCGAACAGGCGCATATTGGTAAGATCTGGTGGAATTAAAAGACGGAAACAAGCGATGCTGTTTCGGCCTTGCAACATATACGATTGCAAGCAAAAAACCACCTGTTAGGGTGAAAAGTTGAGAATGAAGCGATAAAGAAGATGTACAGAAAGAGGATTTTGAAAATCTGCTTTTAAGCTCCCACAAAAAACCAATGAAGCGAAATAAAAAAGCCCCGCTTTTGGCGGGGCTTTTTCGGGGGTTAGTATCCCATTTGAATGTACCTTCTGTAGTCCGTACGGGAATCGAACCCGTGTTTCATCCGTGAAAGGGACGTGTCCTAACCCCTAGACGAACGGACCATTTTTCTGAATGGGACCGCAAAAGTATGGGAAAAGTTTTTCAATGCAATAAATTTTGAAAAAAAATCACAAGTACCTGTAAGCCAGCTGTATTTACTTTTTCACTTTGGTTGTTTTTAGGATTCTCTTTCTTTAATTTTGCGGCAGATTTTGAATTCTAATCCTTTCTTTCAAAACATAATGTCGACAATCAAAATTGGTATTAATGGATTTGGCCGGATTGGCCGCCTCGTTTTTCGTGCTGCTTCTCAGAACCCCAACATCGAAGTTGTAGGGATCAATGACCTGATCGAAGTAGACTATATGGCCTACATGTTGAAATACGATTCAACCCATGGAATTTTCAAAGGAACTGTTGAAGTGAAAGACGGTTCATTGGTTGTCAATGGCAAAACCATCCGCGTAACAGCTGAAAAAGATCCTTCCAACCTGAAATGGGGTGATGTAGGAGCGGAATACGTGGTTGAATCAACCGGTTTATTTCTCGATAAAGAATCTGCTTCCAAACACATTGCGGCGGGTGCTAAACGTGTCGTGATTTCTGCTCCGGCAAAAAGCGACGATGTACCGACCTTCGTAATGGGTGTAAACCAAAATAAATACGATGCTTCTATGACCGTGGTATCAAACGCAAGCTGTACCACCAACTGTCTGGCTCCGATTGCCAAAGTTCTGAACGACAATTTCGGAATTCTGGAAGGTCTGATGACAACCGTTCATGCGGTAACGGCAACTCAGAAAACAGTAGACGGTCCTTCTGCCAAAGACTGGAGAGGTGGACGTGGCGCCTATCAGAACATCATTCCTTCATCAACTGGTGCTGCCAAAGCAGTAGGTCTGGTGATTCCGGAATTGAAAGGTAAACTGACCGGTATGTCATTCCGCGTTCCGACTCCGGATGTTTCCGTTGTCGATCTTACCGTTCGTTTGGTGAAAGAAACCAGCTACGAAGACATCAAAAAAGCAATGAAAGCCGCCTCTGAAGGTGATATGAAAGGAATCCTCGGTTATACCGAAGACGATGTGGTATCAAACGATTTCCTAGGCGATGCCCGTACTTCTATTTTCGATGCCAAAGCCGGAATCCAGTTGAGCCCGACTTTCGTGAAAGTGGTAAGCTGGTACGACAATGAGTGGGGTTACAGCAGCAAGCTGGTTGATCTCATCGGTTACATGGCTACTGTAAAATAATATTGTCAACTGACAAAGGAGCCACGCCCGGTGCGTGGCTTTTTTTTGGCCTTTTTTTAACTTTATTCCAGCAATCCGGTTGATATTGGCAACCACAGACTGTCCCTCACATTGGAACTCACCATCAACACGCCTGCTCTTCTATTTCCGGCACTTACGCTGATCATGCTGGCGTACACCAACCGGTTTCTGGCGTTGGGTTCGCTGATACGCAACCTGTACAAGGAGTACCAGAAGGAAAATACAGCAGATATGCTGAGACAGATCAAAAATCTGAAGCACCGTCTCCGTCTGATCCGCGACATGCAGGTACTGGGCGTGTTGAGCCTGACGTGTTGCGTGATCTGTATGGCCCTCATTTTTTATCAGTTTCAAACCGAGGCCAAAGTTGTTTTTGCTCTCAGCATCCTACTTTTGGCAGGGTCTTTGATAATCTCCACATACGAAACCATCATTTCCACAAAAGCTTTGAATATCCAGCTCCGTGACCTCGAAGAAGAGGAAAAAGGAAAAGGATTTCTGGGCAATTCACTGTTTTCAAAATCGTAAAAATGCGCATTGGCATTGTTTGTTATCCGACCTTTGGCGGATCTGGCGTTGTCGCCACAGAATTGGGTAAAGGCCTGGCCGACAAAGGCCATCAGGTTCATTTCATTACATATAATCAACCTCAGCGACTCGATTTCCTCAACGAAAATGTCTTCTTCCATGAAGTGCGTTTTCAGCATTATCCATTATTTGAGTATCCACCATACGAAACCGCTCTTGCCAGCAAAATGGTGGATGTGGTGAAGTACGAGAAACTCGACCTTTTGCATGTCCACTATGCCATTCCGCATGCGTCGGCTGCCTATATGGCCAAACAAATTCTGGCTTCACAAGGCATTCACATTCCGGTGATCACCACATTGCACGGAACCGATATCACGCTGGTTGGAAAAGATGCCAGTTATGAACCCGTTGTTACCTTCAGCATCAATCAATCTGACGGAGTCACGGCTGTTTCGGCCGATCTGGCACAGGAAACCTACGATACCTTCCGGATTTCGCGGCACATCGAAGTGATTCCGAATTTCATCGACTTGTCGCGGTTCCGGAAACAGCCAAAAGAGCATTTCAAAATGGCCATTTGTCCCAACGGTGAAAAGCTGCTGGTTCACACATCCAATTTCCGGAAGGTAAAACGGATTGAAGATGTGATCGGAATGTTTGCCATCGTCCGAAAACAAACCGGAGCCAAACTTCTTTTGGTGGGTGATGGACCGGAACGACAACGCATGGAAAACTTATGCCGGGAATACGATTTATGCGACGACGTCCGTTTTCTGGGAAAGCTGGATGCGGTGGAAGAACTTCTTTCAGTGTGCGATTTGTTCATCATGCCGTCAGAAAAAGAGAGTTTTGGTCTGGCTGCTCTCGAAGCGATGGCTTGCGAAGTTCCGGTGATTTCCAGCAACACAGGTGGTTTGCCGGAACTGGTGATTCAGGGAAAAACGGGATTCATGAGCAATGTGGGGGATCTGGAAGACATGGCAAAAAATGCATTGTTCATTCTTCAGGAAGAGAATCTGCCTCATTTCAAAGCAGCCTCTCTGGCTCGTGCCCAGGAATTTGATATTCATAATATCCTTCCGAAATACGAAGCATTTTATGAGCAGATCAGTTTCCAAAGCAAGGTAGTTTTGGCGTAATTTGCGTCACCGTTTTACACCAGACATCATGCTTTCTGCCGAAAAAGAAAAACCAGCCAAAGACATTGCCCAATGGAGAGAAAGACTTCAGAAGGAATTGAAATCGCCTCTTTCACTCTCTGATCTGGAGTGGCATGTGTCGGAGTATTTTTCTCTGGATGCCCTTTACGATTCGTCTTTCCCGGAAGGAGAAGGAAAATATCTGACTGAATTTCACGAAACCTGGAAACAACAAAAACCTGACTGGAAACCCGCCTTCAAGGTATCTGCATCGAATGTGAATCCGTCAAACGTAGCCACGGCCGAAACCTATGGATTTCAGGCCTGGGTTTCAACGGACGGAACCTCGTTGTCTGGCCATTCTCTTCCGGTTGAACACCGTTTGGGAAATGAAAACCCATCGGATGCATCATCCGGAATCTGTTTCGATCCGGTGATGGACAGTCTTCGTCTCGGCGAATGGGCACCGTCTTTCCGGCAACTCAATTCATCGTCTTACAACAGACCTTTTCATATTCATGCTTCCGATGTGCACAATGCCGGAGGTTCGGCCGTTCAGGAACTGGCGTTCTGTCTGCTGGTTGCTGAGCAATACCGGCAATCTGTTTCGTCGGAAGAATTCAACAATCAATGCAATCGCTGGGTTCTCCATCTGGCGGCAAGTCCTTCTTACTGGCTGGAAATCGGGAAAATCCGGGCTATGCGGTTGTTGTGGATGAATTTCTGTTCCCTCAATAATGCCGGAAAACAAGCCGGACAAATCGAAGTGGAAACGTCTCATGTGTACTGGAGCCACACAGATCCGGACGGAAATTTGCTTCGTCATACATCTGAGGTGATGTCGGCTCTCATCGCCGGTGCCGATTCAATATTGGTTCATCCGCATACGCTCGATCCGTCGATGGGACTGGAAGCCTGTCGCCAGGCGGTGAACATCGGGTTACTTGCAACCAAAGAATCTCATCTGGATGATGTTCTGGATCCGGCAACCGGCAGTTATATAGTGGAAAAGCTCACACACGAACTGGCCAATGCTGCCTGGAATCTGTTTGTGGAATGGAACGAAAAGCCATTTGTTTCCTGGATCGAAAGTGGCGAATTTCAGTCGATGGTTGCGGAAAGAAAGACAGCACTTCAATCCCGGTTTGCTTCGGGCGATCTGCTGATGGTGGGTGTCAATAAACACCAGTCGCCTTTAGCCAGAAAGAGTCCCGCCGCTCCGGTCGCTGCTGAAACCGCAACATCATTCCCGGCTCTTCGTCCGTTTTCGCTGGATGTCTGATTTTTTCAGAAAACCATATTCACTTCCCCGGCCTTTTTCCATCCGGATCGGGTCCCGGCTTCTGGATTTGTCACGCCCCAAAGTGATGGGCATCCTCAATCTGAGTCAGGATTCCTTTTACGCCGGCAGCCGGATTCCGGACAGTACCCAACTGATACAAGCAGCGGGTAAAATGGTCGAGAATGGTGCCACCATCCTGGATTTGGGTGGAATGTCGAGCAGACCCGGTGCCTCAGAACTGACCACCGAAGAAGAAATCAAACACCTCATTCCCGCCATTAAAAATATCCGAAAGGAATTTCCGGATGCGGTTTTATCCATCGATACCTACCGGCATGAAGTGGCCGATGCCGTCCTTTCAGAAGGAGCCGATTTGATCAACGACATTCGGGGTGGATGCGATCTGAAATTGCTTCAACTGCTTGCCGAACAGACGGTTCCGTACATTCTGATGCACAGCCGGGGATCATTTTCCGCCATGCACCAGCCACAATCGTATACACATTTGGTTACCGATGTGATCACCGAATTGCAGAACGCCATCAAAACTGCCCATGAAGCCGGTGTCCGCGATGTGATTGCCGATCCGGGATTTGGGTTCAGCAAAAATGTGGATCAGAACTTTGAACTCTTTGCCAGTCTGGAAGAATTCTCCATGCTGGATTGTCCTTTGCTGGTGGGCATTTCCCGCAAATCGATGATTTATAAAACGCTGGATTGTTCAGCGGAAGAAGCCCTGAACGGGACAACCGCTTTGCACATGGCTGCCCTTCAGAAAGGCGCACATATACTGCGGGTTCACGACGTGAAAGAAGCCGTTCAAACCATTACTTTATTTGAAAAACTATGTTTACCGGAATCGTAGAAGCGGTCGGAACCCTTCATGGAATAGTTCAGGAAAAAGGAAATGTTCATTTTGAACTGAGTTGTCCGTTCACAGCTGAACTTAAAGTAGACCAGAGCCTGAGTCACAACGGCGTCTGCCTAACCGTTACCCGCATTGAAAACGACCGTTACTGGGTCACCGCCATTTCAGAAACGCTTCAGAAAACCAATCTGGGCGACTGGAAAATTGGCGATACCGTCAATCTGGAGCGTTGCATGCCTGCCAGCGGACGGTTCGATGGACACATTGTACAAGGACATGTCGACGTAAAAGGAACCTGCGTGAAAGTGGTCGAAGATCAGGGTTCCTGGCGCTATTATTTTGAATACCCGATGGCGGACGGTTTCGTTACGGTTCAAAAAGGTTCCGTCTGTGTGAATGGAGTGAGCCTGACTGTGGTGGATTCCGGGGACAATTCCTTTTCAGTGGCCATCATTCCCTATACCTGGGAAAATACCACCTTCCGTCATCTGAAAGCCGGGGATGGTGTCAACCTGGAATTCGATATTCTGGGCAAATACATGCAGAAACTTCTGCAAAAAACTTCCTGATTATTCTCCGCTATTGATGCCGGATTCGGATTTCATAGTCGTTTTTGGAATCAGCTGAACGTCCAGATTTCCAAGCTGAGCCGGATCTACTGGAAATGCAATCTTCAGCGTACCCTCGAAGATCACCTTATTTTTCTCATAATGGACAAGATACGTTTGGCCCGCAACGAGCTTACCTGAGAAACGTCCATCCGCATTGGTTGTAATTGCGATGTTCTGGTAATTCTCCGGATCGTCAAACATGAGGTTTGCTGATGCCAACGGTTTTCCGGTTTCATCTTTAATCAGTCCACTACCATCCACAATGGCCGTTCTCATCACTTTATAAATATCGGTCTGCCCACGGGTAGATCCCCGAACGGAAGAAAAATACTGCACATCCGTTTTACCAGCCTGGGTAAAGAAATAAAAATCGTTGTTGGGAGTATTATAAGGGAATCCCATGTTGACGGGTACTTTCCAGGTCATCTTTTCCTCATCCCATTCTGTTTTATAAAGGTCATAATCCCCAAGTCCGTTTTCCGATTTGGAACTGAAAACGAGCGTTTTCTCATCGATAAAAAACGGAGCGGCTTCGTCCTTGTTTGAGTCTACATTCTTACCCAGAAAAGCAGGTTCAGTCCATTTTTCTGTCTTGGGATCAAAGGTGCTTGTGTATAAGTCATTCTGGAATTTATTGGTGTTGCCATCCGTAGTGAACACCACTTTTTTCAGATCGTTTGAGAAAACAATGTCACCTGTAAAAAACCGGGGATCCTGTTCCATTGGTACCTGATACGGCAATTTCCAGCTTTCATTGACATACTCAGAGATAAAAATCTTCACTTCATTATTCTGAACTTTGGACAACAGTAACTTTGTATCGTTATCAAGGAGCTGAATCGGAAGATAATCCAAATCCTTATTCCTTCCTTCCACCAAACGGATGGGACTGCCTTTGGTCCAGGTCCCATCATCTTGTTTACGGGAGATAAAAATCTTCTCTTTGTATTCCCCATCGTCCATCAATTTTTCATCTATGTATCCTTTTTTCCGGCTTGAATACACCAGCATTTTGCCGTCTTGTGTAAGCATAGGATGAAATTCTGAATACACCGAATTGATACCACTTCCCATATCTTCAATCACAACCGGCTGCAGCGTGGTTGGCATCATACTTTTGGCTTGTTCGATTTGTTTCAAATACAAGTCCGCTTCACGCTTAAAGGATTTATCAATCGGAAAAACATCGAGGTATTGTTCGAGATACTTTGAGGCTGAATCCCATTGTTCGTCCAGATGGTACGAACGACCCAGCCAGAACGGAAGATAATTATCTGTCTTACCAGCCGATTTAGCATTTGTGATGTGGTAAATCGCTTTTTTCCCGATTCCAAGACGCGTAGCACAGATACCCGCTTTAAACGCTACATCACGGTTAAACTGAATTCCCTGAAGATAGTCTTCAAACCCGATCAATGCATTCCGGTAATCTTTGTCCAGAAAGTAGTTTTCCGCTGACACAATGCTGATTCCTTCTACCTGGGCAAAACTCACCCGGGAGAAAAGAATGAAAATGGAAAGAATCAGTAATGCGGCTGAATTGGTTATTCGTTTCATGAAGGGGTCGGAAGTCTCCGTTGTGGTTTTAATACACAAAGATGATGCAAAGTAAGCAACCTAATGAGCTGTACCAAACCGTTCAAACGGTTATTCTGTCCGTTTTATACTTATTAAAATGAAAATCAGTGATTTATATTTGATTCAAAGCCGTAAATACCATCCGGATTTTGAAAAATTTCATTCACCGATCAAGAAAAGTTCTGTCCTGTTCATGGCATCCCCGAATTGTTTCATCGTTTTATCCCCGTTCTTTTTCCATGTGGGATTTCAGGCAAAATCCCGCCAGTGGAATCGGTGCGATTGTGCTATTTGCCCCGCATTAATTCATGAAACTTCTCTGGAGCTACTTAAAAAATCACAGCGGGCTTATTGTCATTGCCTTATTGCTGGCCACTGTAAATCAGGTTTTTTCCATGCTGGATCCTTTTCTGGTTGGGAAAATCATCGATACGTACCTTACAAATTTCAGCCGTTACAGCCGCGATGAATTTCTTTGGGGAGCAGGAAAACTATTACTGGGAATTGTTGGAGTTGCTTTTATTTCACGGATTGCCAAGAATTTTCAGGACTATTATGTCAATGTAATCACCCAGCGGATCGGTGCGAAAATCTACTCCGATGGTCTTTCTCATTCACTTGAACTTCCATATCAGGTTTTTGAAAACCAACGAAGCGGCACTACACTCACCGTCCTTCAGAAAGTACGTACGGATGTAGAACGAGTGATCACTGCCACCATCAACATCATATTTACGGCTGCTGTCGCTTTTGCTTTTGTCTGTTTTTATGCCATCAAGGTTCACTGGGTGATTGTGCCCTTGTACCTGGCCACCATTCCTCTGTTGGGTTCCGTTGTTTTTTTTCTGGGAGGAAAAATCAAGAAAATTCAGAAGCGCCTTGTTGCCCAGACCACCGAACTGGCCGGTTCTACAGTCGAATCTCTCCGTAACATCGAACTGATCAAAGCATTGGGACTCAGCCAGCAGGAAATCCAACGGCTCAACCAAACGACAGACCGCATCCTCGACCTGGAACTGGAAAAAGTGAAGTTTCTCCGGATGCTGAGTTTTACCCAGGGCACCATGGTGAACCTCCTTCGGACGGGCATCATGTTTTGTCTGCTCTTTCTGGTGTTTGACGGAAAAATCTCACCCGGCCAGTTCATGACACTTATTTTCTATTCGTTTGCCATTTTCAATCCACTTCAGGAAATGGGAAACATCATCAATATTTACCGGGAAAGTCAGGCGAGTCTGGAGAATTTCGAGGCCATCATGAACACGCCCCGAGAACGGATTCCGAAAGATGCCGTTCAGATCAGTGAAATTGCCTCCATCGATTTTGATGATGTGGCCTTTCGGTATGACAGTACCGGGCAGGAAGCCATCGAGCACATTCACCTTTCAATGAAAAAAGGTGAGACCGTGGCATTTGTAGGCCCTTCCGGTTCCGGAAAATCGACTTTAATCAAACTTCTGGTCGGGTTGTATCATCCTTCAGCCGGTACCATCCGTTATAATAACACACTGGTTAGTGACCTGGATCTGGAGAATCTCCGTTCCCAGCTTGGATTGGTGACACAGGAAACACACCTGTTTGCCGGTTCAATACGTGAAAACCTGATGTTCGTGAATCCGTCTGCCACAGAAGAAGAACTGCGTTCCGTCCTGAAAAAATCGTCCTGCGATGGTTTGATGAAAAGAGCCCAGAACGGACTGGACACCTACATTGGCGAAGGTGGAGTGAAAGTCTCCGGTGGCGAAAAACAGCGACTTGCCATTGCCCGTTCCTTGCTTCGGAATCCGAAAATGCTCATTTTTGATGAAGCCACATCTGCTCTTGATTCGATTACAGAGGACGACATCATCCAAACCATTAAAGCCATCAGCAGCAGCAAAGAACATCTGGTTGTGATGGTAGCGCACCGATTGTCAACCATTATGCATTCCGACCGCATTTATGTAATGGAACACGGACAGATTCTTGAGCAGGGAAACCACGTCGAACTCCTGGAAATGAAAGGACTTTATTCCGCGATGTGGCGTCAGCAGATTGGCGAAAGACGGCATGCCGGAAAAGGCTGATGCCGTCCTTATCCATTCGACTAATTTTTCACCAGCCAGGTCTTCTGTATTTTCTTACCGGAAGGTGTGGTAACAACCACAAAATAACATCCTGCCTCCGGGTTGAAAGATTCCATCTGATTGTATCCGGCATTCAGACTTCCACTGTACACTTTTTTTCCGACAGAAGAGAAAATGGCAATCTCAGCGGTTTGGTTTGTCGAGCCGGAGCTGAACAAAACTTTCGATTTGCCACTGCCAGGATTCGGAAAAATCACCACATCCTCTTTCACTAATTCTGAAGGATTTGTTCCTGTTAAGAGTTGGTTTGTTGTGATCTGAATATCATCCACCCCAAAGCCATCAAATTCCGTGAACTGATCCGACACAAACCGGAACCGGATCCAGAGTTTTTGTCCCAAATAATCCTGGAGATTGATGTATTCTTTCCTCCACGTTGTTTGGTTTCCGTCCCAGATTGGAATGATGGTATTCTCTCCTGCCTGTTGAGAAAACGGTGAACTGAGAACGGATTTGTCGGTGCAGACATTGGTCCAGTTCTGACCAGAGTCGATGGAGAAAGCCAGACTGGCGAAATCATAGTTTTTCTCGATTTCAAACCGTGTCCAAAAACTCATCTGAGCCGATTTTATTTGTGGTGACCGAAGATCGAAAGGTGAAATCCGGGTCATGGTTTCATCCATAAGAGGACTGTAAGTGCCTTCGGTTGGTTTCAAAAAGCCGGTCCCTTCATTCTGACCAGAGTTGAGCACCAGCCAGCTTCCCGACCAGCGATTGATGTTGTCACAGTTTTCTTTCAGAGAAGAAGGAATATCCCGGTACCCTCCGTAATGAAAGACGGTATCGCGTGTGACGAAAATTCCATTGTTTACAGTCATTTCCCAGTTGATTTTTGCAGATTGTTCAATGGCAGAAGAACCTGTGAGAATCTGAATGCTGTCGAGTAGAACCTGATTGGGAACCAGATTGTTGTATGTTTTTGTCAGGGTCGGGATTCCGGCTGAATTGGCGCCAAATGGGGTAAAGGTGACCGTAAAGTTGGCATTGGCTGTTGATGCTCCGATCCGGTTAATTTTATAACGGATCCGTGGCGTTCCGGGTGATGACGAAAGGCCGGGATAATGGAACAGTCCGGTCGAATCACGGATCTCAACCATTGGATGCAGGGCTCGTAGAACGGTCAGATTCTGGTGTACATTTTCAAAACATAGTCCCTGAATTTCATCCTGTGTCGGCCAGAACCAGTCTCCCACTTCGGGTGTCATTGCCAGAATTTTAGGTTTCTGAGCATTGGTGGAATACATGAAATCATCAGAAGATCCATTGCTGTTGTAGTTGAGAACCATCATTCCGGTTCCGATCCGATAATTGTTTTCCTTCGACATTTCCCGGGTCAGATTCCAGTAAAGCAAAGAATCGTCGCATTGCAGGTTTTCATATCCCCATGGATGAATGATCAGGTTGCTGTAGGTGTGATAGTTGAGTGCAATTTTAAAAGAATGACTTTCGCAAAACGCTTTGATGGCTCTTGTCTCCGGCTCAGAAAATCCGGAAGATCCCCTGTATGTATCCATTTGCGGATCCGGACTTGAACCAAAATCATCGTATCCCCAATTGTACCCATAATTCCGGTTCAGGTCGGTGCCAAAACTACCATCGTTGTTGTCCCGTCTGTTTTTGCGCCACATTCCCCCACCTTCAGGAAATTCGGTTTGGTTGTAAATGTATCCGTCCGGATTAACGCAGGGTACAAAATACAGTTCAGAGTTGTTTACAAGTGCCTTGATTTCAGAATTGGTCTGGTAATTCTCCAGTAAATACCACATATAAAAAATGAGCTGATGCATCCCAACTGGTTCCCGGGCATGGTGTACGGCGGTGTACAAAGCCTGTGGTTCGGAAGGTTCCGAAACATTGGGATTATCTGACAACCGAACCGACCAGATGGTACGTCCCTGAATGGTTTTGGTGGTGTCGATGGCGGCACGGGCAGAAATCAGATTCGGGTAGAGAATACGCATCGAATCCAGGTGAGCAAGCATTTCTTCGTATTTCAAGTGACCACCCATCGTTCCCAATCGCCAATGTTTTGGTGATTTATACGTTTTCACCTTGTTGCAGAAATCTGCAAAAAAATCTTCCTGAATCTTTACCGGACCAACTGCCTGATTTCGCAATTGGAAAGCCTCAATTACGTCTTTCACCAGAACCTCCGTCTCAAATCCTGCCTTGCGGATTCTCACCAGTTCGGTTGACGAAAAGGCTGATGTGAACGACTTGCCGGGTTTCAGATCGCCGTGGTCTGTCTCCACTCCTAGTCGTCCCAAAGTTTGCAAAGTGTGGTTTCGGTCTAATGTGATCCGGACTTTGGACCAGTTCTCGTTTTTTTTCTGACCATTTGCAGCCAATGAAAAGGACAGAAATGAGATCAGTAAATAGGTGTAAAGGCGGTTACAATTCATAGAATGGGAAGTCGATTCCAAATAATTCAGAAAGCAATATTGGAATTCCTTGTGCAAATTCAGTTCTCAATCCCAATTATTTTGCTTTTTGCCTCCGAAAGAAAAGCGGATGAGTAAACAAACCTTTGAAAAACACGAAAGCGGATTGGTCCAACGACTTGGGCCTGGAACCGCTTTCTTATTGGTTGTCAGTTCGATGGTCGGGTCGGGTGTCTTTAAAAAAGTCGCCCCCATGTCGACCGACACAGGCACAGCCGTCTGGATTCTGGCCTGCTGGATTCTGGCCGGTATCGTATCCTGGTTCGGAGCATTGAGCAATGCCGAAGTGGCTTCTCAGATTGCCGAGCCGGGCGGACAGTACGTCTATTTCAAGCGAATTTTCGGGAAGCCGCTGGCCTTCTTGTATGGCTGGACAGGTTTTACAGTTGTACAATCTGCCACGGCAGCTTCGGTGGCTTACGTGTTCTCTGAGTCCGTGAATTCCTTGTTTGTACTCCCTCATTTATCGCTTTTTGGAATAGAAAATCTAAGTGTCAAATTACTGACGGTGTTGGTTTTGTGGGTAATTACCGGCATCAATCTGAAGGGTGTTCACCAGGGCGAAAGGCTGAGCAATGTGCTCACGTCACTGGTTATTCTTTGTATCATCGGGATAACCATTTTATGTTTTACATACGGCAAAGGTGAGGCGACACACATCGCTTTATCAGAAACGAAAAGCATTGCGCCCGGTGCCTTATTTTTAGGCATGATGTCGGCCTTCTGGGCATATGAAGGATGGAACAATCTTGGTTTTCTGGCGGGTGAAATCAAGAATCCGAAGAAAAACATTCCCCTCGCATTGGCTGGTGGCGTTGGATTTGTAATGCTGATGTATGTGGCCATCAACGCATCTTACCTGTATGTATTGCCTGTTGAAGCGTTTCAGAAAATTCATGCTGAAGGCAATACCATTGCGGCGGTGTCAGTGGTTCAGTCTTTCCTTGGACCGATCGGAAGCAGTGTCATTATTCTGGTGATTATGGTCGCTACTTTTGGCAGCACCAACAACTCGATCATGTCGGCTGCCCGGGTGTACTTTGCCATGGCCAGAGACGGATTGTTCTTTAAGAAAGTAGCCCACTGCGATCCGGTTCACAATGTACCAACCTATGCTTTGCTCTTTCAGGCGGTTTGGGCATCGGTTCTGGTTTTCTCCGGAAGCTTCGACCAGCTCACCGACATGCTGATTTTCGCTGCCTTTATCTTTTATGGCCTTGGAGCCGCCGGCCTTTTTGTTCTCCGAATCAGGGAACCACACGCACCAAGAGGTTTCAAAGTTCCGGGCTATCCGGTTGTGCCCGCTTTATTTGTTCTGTTTTGTCTGGGATTGGTGATGAATTCCATTCTTGAAAGACCCAAGGAATCAGGCATGGGATTGCTATTAATGGCGACTGGAATTCCGTTTTATTTCTGGTGGACTTCCTCCAAAGGACGGCACAAAAAGGAGTCAGCTTAGAGAATCGCTTTTAAGATCGCCATTCCAAGAACGGCCAGGAACGTCCCGACCGCCTGTGGTTTCAGGAAAGCATCCAGTTCTGCCTGAACAGAGGTTTTCCAGACACCAGACAATGCTTTAAGCATCAAAAGAACACCTGGAATGCCGCCGATTGCAAATGCAGATTCAGTTACAAGACCAAAGGTGGCCATTGAAAGAATCCCGCCAGCCACAAGGCCTGTCTGATACAATTTAGCATTGTGCAATCCCAATTGAAGGGGGATGGTGTGCTTTCCCGCATTTCGGTCCGAATCCATATCCCGCATATTGTTGACATTCAAAACCGCCGTGCTCCAGAAACCCAAAGAACAAGCGGGAAGAATGAATAAAGCGGGTACCTCAAGACTGTGCAGGTATTGAGTGGCCAGAACCGCAACCAGGCCAAAAAACACAAAAACCGATGCATCACCCATCGCCATATAGCCATACGGTTTTGTTCCGTTGGTATAATAGTAAGCCGCGGCGATGGCCAGAAGTCCAACCATGAGCACTGGAATAAAAGCAGCCCAATTGGTTTGGAAACTAATGAAAAGCAGACTGAGACCACTTATAAGACTCAAAGCTACAAAGAGATAAATGGCGGATTTCATTCCGGATTGGGAGACTCTCCCACTTTGAACAGCCCGGGAAGGACCCTTCCTGCTATCACTGTCGGCACCGTGAATGCTGTCGCCATAGTCATTGGCAAAATTGGATAGGATCTGGAGGAAAAGCGTGGTCAGAATAGAAAGACAACAAATGGAATACTGGAAATTCGGGGTTTTATAAACCAGCAGGTTTCCCATCCCGGTTGCGGCCAGAGCCAGGGGCAAAGTTCGGGGGCGGGCAGCCTGAATCCACGTAGAAATCAAAGACATAAGAGAAGGATATTTCCGGGATGCAAGTTTGCACCAAAATAATCTCGCTTGTAAGAAACAGGAAAAAATTGAAGATGTTTTAATCCTTGAATGCGTCCAGAGCTGAAAATCAGCGCTTCGCATCGAACCAATCAAAAAAATTTCTGGTTTCAAAAAACAATTTTACTTTTTTTTAGTGTAGTTTCTCCCTGACTTCTTACCTTTGGCGTCCTTGAAAAACTCTGCTACGAAAAAACGCCTGTTAGCCAGCAATTTTAGACACTGGTAGTTTTATGAAAACATTTGTTAACAGTCATTTTCTGTCTGCAAAAGACAACCTTCGTTTTGTGCTCTTTGTAGCGTCAGCTTTTCTTTTGCTGGTGTTGGGAGCTGCGAATAAAGAGAAGCCACTTCAGCTTCTCCCTTCGCAAAATCAGATAATGGATACAAAACCAAACCAATCCGGTATGCCAAAGATTCACAAACCAATGGCAGAAAAATCGGATTTTAAGAAAGTTTAGGGTTGTATCTTCGCGGCCCTTTCTGAGAAAATATGGCCGATTCCAATTTTATAGATTACGTTAAAATCCACTGTAAATCAGGCTCTGGTGGTCCTGGATCTTCTCATTTTTTCAGAGCAAAAGGTGTTCCGAACGGTGGCCCTGATGGTGGTGATGGTGGCAAAGGAGGTGATATTATCCTTTCGGCCAACCCTCAACTCTGGACCCTCCTTCATTTAAAATACACCAAGCACGTCAAAGCAGAATCCGGTAAACCCGGCATGTTGAACCGGATGTCCGGGGCTTCAGGAAAAAGCTACATTGTCGAAGTTCCACTTGGAACAGTAGCCCGAGATGCTGAAACTGGTGAGATCATAACAGAGGTCATACGGGAAGGAGAACAATATGTTCTGGTTCCGGGCGGACGTGGTGGACTGGGCAATGAACATTTCAAAACATCAACCAATCAGGCCCCGGAATATGCCCAGCCGGGAGAACCTTATAAGGAGCAGTGGATCATTCTTGAATTGAAAGTACTGGCCGATGTAGGCCTCGTTGGATTACCAAATGCTGGAAAATCTACATTGCTTGCTTCTGTTTCTGCCGCCAAACCTGCCATTGCCGATTATCCGTTTACCACCATTACACCCAACCTGGGCGTGGTTTCATACCGCGATTTTCAGTCCTTTGTGATGGCCGATATTCCAGGAATTATTGAAGGCGCCCACCTGGGAAAAGGCCTGGGACTTCGCTTTCTACGGCACATCGAACGAAACCCAATTCTGCTTTTCCTGGTGCCGGTGACGTCCGAAAACATCAAAAAGGAATACGAACTTCTCCTTCAGGAACTGGCCAGCCACAACCCGGAACTGATTCAGAAAAAGCGCATTCTGGGGATTTCCCAAATGGATACGGCATCCGATGAAAACCTGAAGAAGCTTAAGAAACTGAAAGTGGATGTAACGGTTCTTCCGTTTTCAGCGGTGACCGGACAAGGGATTCCAGAGCTGAAAGACAGCCTCTGGAAAATGCTGCAGGAAGAAGCCTGATCTTTTTTTGTTTCCTAATTAGATTGCTTTCCGGATTCGTTCGGCTAGTCCCGCACTGGCCGAAAGCAACGGAAGACGGACGGTATCGCCACAAAGCCCCAGCTGTTTCATCACGGCTTTGATCCCAACCGGATTTCCTTCCTCATACAACAATGGATTCAGATCCAGCCATTTTTTCCAGATGGAGGAGGCTTCAGCGTATTTGTTATCCAGACTCCACTTCACCATCTGGTTAAATTCTTTTGGCCATGCATTCGCGAGGACCGAAATCACACCTTCGGCTCCAATCGCTATCAGGGCCGGTGTCAGCAAATCATCACCCGAAATCAAACAGAAATCATCCCGCTTTCCTTTCGCAATGGCCATGCATTGCTCCACATTTCCGGATGCTTCTTTGGTTCCGATGATGTTGGGATGACGAGCCAGTTCCAGCGTGGTAGCCGCCGACATATTGCTTCCTGTACGTCCGGGAACATTGTATAAAATCACGGGAACCGGACAGGCATCGGCGAAAGTTTGATAGTGAGTCAGGATTCCGGCCTGTGATGGTTTGTTGTAGAAAGGAGAAACCGACAACACAGCATCCACTCCGGTGAAGTCCATGTCCTTCATCTGGCTGATCAGTTTGGCGGTGTCGTTTCCGCCATGACCCAGAACGAGGGGTTTCTTTCCGGCCATTTCTGTTCGGATGGTATCCAGAACAAGGTCCTTTTCTTTGGTCGTCAGAGTGGCCGATTCGCCAGTGGTTCCGAGAGCAACGATGTAATCCACACCCTGCATCACATGTTTTGTAATGTTGGCCAGTCCGGCGGTATCGACTGTTCCGTCAGCAAGAAAAGGGGTGACCAGAGCTACGCCGGTTCCGTGAAGATTAATCATTGTAAATAAGTAGTTTGGTATATTTCAGCATTTGCTTCAGTGTGTGTTCCACATTGTGCCAGTCTGGATTTTCGACCATCAGTTCAAAGAGATTGGTTCGCTTTTCACTGAACAAACCCACGCGGCAGTTGGCTTTGGTTTTGCTCAGGATGATGTCGAAAATGGGCTGGTGTTCCGATTCGATGCAAAAGAGGTAATCGAACTGCGTATCCAGAAAGGCATTCATTTTTGGAGAATGAATATCGCCCATCAAAGAAATGTCGGACTTCAGGAAGTAATCGATGTAAAACTTATACGGATGGCTGTGGGCATGCTCAAAATAGGTGAGGATCTTTAGCTTTTTATGATCCTGCTCCAGTTTGCGGATAAAATTGGCCAGCGGTTCGGAGTCGTCTTCCGGACTGAGGTGGAACAGAATCCCGATCTGATTTACCTGGTGGTAATTGACCGTGTTGCGTGGCCATTCGGAAGGAGCTTTTCGGGCCTCTTCGCTGTTCCTTTTCAACATGAAATCTTTGACCAGATCTTTCAGCATTTGGTGTGAGAAGAACGTTCCCCTGAAACTTAAAAGTTCAATACTAGAAGTTTTACTGATTATGGGCAATTTCGCGGCACAAAAACAAAACCTTTCCCCATGCAATTACCTGATTCGCAGATAAAAGCTTCGTTTGATCTCGTTGAGAACCCAGTATCTTTCATTTCATCCTATCTGAAAAACCAATCCTTTACCGCTGTATTTGTCCTGACCGACCGGAATACCCGCCGCCATTGTCTGCCGTTGATCAAGGAAGCCCTACCAAAAAGTACCGTGATTATTCAGATTCCGGCAGGCGAGATGCACAAAACGCTGGATTCCTGTTCGGCCGTCTGGGAAAAACTGACAGCAAAAAACGCTGATCGGAAGGCTCTTCTGATCAATCTGGGTGGTGGAATGATCGGTGATCTGGGTGGATTTTGTGCAGCTGCATACAAACGGGGAATTGCCTTTGTTCAGATGCCGACCAGCCTTCTGGCCATGGTGGATGCCTGTCTGGGTGGAAAAACCGGAGTCGACTTTGGTGGATTTAAAAACCAGATCGGGGCATTTGCGCAACCGGAAGCTGTCTGGATTTACCAGCCATTTCTCAAAACGCTTCCGGAAACTGAACTGCTTTCCGGCTTTGCCGAAATCATCAAACATGCCCTTATCGCCGATGCGCCAGCCTGGCATCTTCTGCGGAAAAGAGAATTGAAAAATCAGAACTGGAGTGAACTGATTCCGGCATCTCTCCAGGTCAAGAAACAGATTGTGGAGATTGATCCGTTTGAAAAAGGAGAGCGTAAAAAACTGAATGCCGGTCACACTCTCGGCCATGCACTCGAAAGTTTCCTGATGAAAAAAGGCAATCCGCATCCCCACGGACACTGCGTAGCAGCCGGGCTCGTGATGGAAGGTCGCATTGCTGTAGAAAAAGGACTCCTTCCGGAAAATGAACTGATTCAGATCGAAGAACTGGTGTACGCTTTGTACGGCATCATTCCTTTTTCCAGAACCGATGTTCCGGCCATTCTGCGGCTTTGTCAGCAGGACAAGAAAAATGAAGCAGGCAAAGTTCGGATGGCTTTAATCGGACCCATCGGAAACTGCACCACCGATGTGGAAGCCACCGAAGCCGATCTTAAAATGGCCTTACGCTATTATCTGGGCTGATTCTTTTCCACCATTTGTTTTCCTCCTCCAACCAGACAGCCTGCGTGGAATCGTTGATTAAAGAAAATCCGGTTACAGCTCTGTCCAATAAAACCCTGGCTGAAAAAGCGTGTATGAGCGAATCCAGTATTTTCCGTTGCTTCAGGCCCAACCCGGCACCCGCATTTCGGATATCTGCTTCCGATCTGGCTTCAACAACCTCAACCATTTCTGCAATCTCTTTGAGCGGCACAGCGGGCTTTCGCTTTGAAGTTACCGGAAAGAAATTTCGGGTGGGTTGGGGTAGCTTCTTTTTCGTCCCCTTTTGCAAGTCAAAAAAATAACCACCTGTTTTACAAGTGGTTATTGTGCTGTTTGTGATCCCGGAGAGACTCGAACTCCCAACCCTCAGAGCCGAAATCTGATATTCTATCCAATTGAACTACGGAACCAGCGGACGGCAAAGGTACGCCGGATGCACCAGAATGGCAAAGTAATCATCGAATCAGTCATTTGTAAGATGATCCCGATGTATTCAATTTGCTTTTAACACATTGAATCACAATTAAAAAAACCGTCAGGACTTTGATACACAATAGAATCGGAATCTGGGCATTGCCAGATTTACCTCAGTGATGGAACAATCTGCGAATCATTTTTTTGCAAAAACCCGGTCAGTAATATTAATGGGACATGAATCACCCGTTTTCCTGTCGAAAATTCATTCCAGCACTTAGGCTTATTTATTATTTTGCGCCATACTATCACACAAACCCAATTTGATTATGTATTATTTACAGAGTGAGCTGTATGGGTTGATGAAGAAAGATGATCTCATTTTTGATTTCATCCAGGATTCTTCATTGGACGGTTTGTGGTACTGGGATCTTGAAAAACCAGATGAAGAGTGGATGAACCCACGCTTTTGGAAAACTCTGGGTTACAGACCAGAAGACATGCCCAATTCTCCATCTGCCTGGAGAAATCTGATCAATGAAGAAGATCTTCAGACTGCACAAGAACTGGTGGGCCGCCATCTTCAGGACCCCGGTTTTGTCTATGATCAGGTAATCCGTTATAAACACGCCAATGGTTCCACCGTTTGGATCCGTTGCAGGGGAATGGCCATTCGCGATGAAGCAGGTGTGCCGAAACGGATGCTTGGCGCCCACATAGATATCACAAGCGAAAAACAAAAGGAAGCCTTTCTATACAATACCAATAAGCGTCTTAAAGAGATTCTCTACAATCTTGGTGATTTGGTTCTTGT
>CAMCXM010000055.1 GCA_945883425.1 Spirosoma fluviale | reverse complement strand
TCGGGACAAGCTCTCCAATGTAGAGGACTTAAGGTGAAAATCAATCATTTATGAACTCAAAGCTTTTTCTATTGCGGAATTTGGGTTTATTGGAATGGGCTTGAAAATCTTCCCAAAAAAAGTCGGGTTTTTCCATCCGGGTTCATCATTCGCAACAGACATGGGATTTCTGGCCCAATCCTTGCAATGACTTTTTTCGTTACAAAACTCTGCTCATCAATTTATGGCCAAAAGCCGTTTCAACGAAGTCGAATCCAAGGATAAAAAACCCGTAACCAAAGCGTCTTTATTCAGCGTTTGGAAAGTATTTCGGTTCCTGTCGCCCTACAAAGCCCTGTTTATTACCGGTTTCGGATTTCTGATTTTGTCAGGACTCACATCCATGACCTTTCCGTTTATCGCGGGCCAACTGGTGGATTCGGTACAAAGTGTATTCAAAGGATGGAGCCGCAATGAGATTGCACTGGGTATGATCGGCGTGCTGATGTTGCAGGCAACCTTCAGTTATCTCCGGGTTGAACTCTTTACCCGTGTCAGTGAACAAGCCATGCGTGACATCCGGCTGGCATTGTATAAAAAGATGATGGCCCTTCCCATTCCCTACATCGAGCAGCGTCGCGTTGGAGATCTCACCAGCCGCCTCACGTCTGATGTAACCCAACTGCAGGATATTTTGTCGTTTACATTGGCCGAACTGGTCCGTCAGATGACGACAGTGATCATTGGAATCGCCGTCATTTTCTGGGTATCGGCAAAGTTATCGCTGGTGATGTTGTCGACCTTCCCTTTCATCATTGTCGGTGCCATTGTGTTTGGGAAATTCATCCGGAAGCTTTCGAAAAAGGTGACCGACGACCTGGCAGCAGCGAATACAGTCGCCGAAGAAACCCTTCAGAACGTCAATACAGTAAAAGCCTTTACCAATGAACTCTTTGAAGTAAACCGCTATCTCACAGCTCTGCAACATGTGGTGGGCAATTCATTGAGGACAGCCCGCTACAGAGGAATCTTTATTTCGTTCATCATTTTTGCCATTTTCGGAGGCATCATTCTGGTTTTATGGTACGGACTCGGCCTGGTAGAAACCGGCGAACTCACCATCGGAAAACTGGTTTCCTTTATTTTGTACACCACTTTTATTGCGGCCGCTGCTGGCGGACTGGGAGACCTGTACGGACAACTTCAGAAAACCATCGGAGCTTCGGAACGCATCATGGAAATTCTGGAAACCGAAGATGAAACCACCATTCAGTCTCAGAATTCCCATATTTCAAAAGATCCGGTTGTAGGCTTTATTGAGTTCGATAAAGTGCGCTTCAGTTATCCGTCGCGTCCGGAACTGGAAGTGTTGCAGGGACTTGATTTTGCCATCAAGCCTGGACAAAAGATTGCGCTTGTCGGCCAAAGTGGGGCAGGCAAATCGACGATCGTGCAATTGCTGATGCGTTTTTACAACATCACAGGTGGCAGTATCCGGCTGGATGGAAAAGCCATTGAAAACATTGAACTTCAACATTTACGGCATAACATTGGTATTGTTCCTCAGGAAGTGATGTTGTTTGGCGGAACCATCGAGGAAAACATCCGCTACGGAAAACCAGAAGCAAAGCAGGACGAAATCGAACAGGCTGCCCGTAAAGCAAACGCCTGGGAATTTGTATCCTCTTTTCCGGATGGATTACAGACGGTGGTTGGCGAAAGAGGTATCAAGCTTTCGGGTGGACAAAGACAACGAATCGCCATTGCCCGGGCCATTCTCAAGGACCCGGCTATTCTGGTGCTTGACGAGGCCACTTCTTCTTTGGATTCTGAATCGGAACGACTGGTTCAGGATGCACTTGATCTTTTGATGGAAAACCGGACGACCATTATCATTGCTCACCGACTTGCGACCGTGCGGAAAGCCGATCGCATTTTTGTCCTTCAGCATGGAAAAATTCTGGAAGAAGGAAGTCACATTGATCTTCTCGAAGAAGAAAACGGACTGTATTCAAAGTTGGTCCGGATGCAGTTTGAAATGTCTGGAGAATAGGAAACACAGGTCCGTCCTTTTTTGAGGAAGATTCTTGTTGGAGAACATTTTCAGAATTTCAGAAAGGAAGTTTGCCGAAGCGTTTTGCTGATTATTCTGATTTCTTCCTTATTTGCGACCATGCGATTGTTTACTGCCTTTTGTACAGGCCTTATCCTCATTTGTTCGTTTGCCAGCGCCCAAACATTTGAGCCGGTAACGGTCACTGGTTTCAATGAAGACGTCGTGGCCGAAGCCGGAACCAGCTCGTTGAATACCACCACAAGTGAAATGGATGCTGTTCCCATTTCCAACTTCGTTTTATGTTCCAAAGGTTTTGCCGAAAGCAATGGATTTACGCCAGCCAATACCTACGGATTGCCCGATGATGGATTGCTCAGCACAGCCACAAGGTCGTATCAGATGGTTTCGTATGATGGCCCAAATGTTTTGTATTTATATGCTGGTGATACCGCCAGTCTTACCCTTGCCAATCCTTCCCGATACACCGACCTCAGTTTGCTCACCTTATCAACAGAAGGAGATTCACAGCTTCAAATTATCTTTCATTTTTCAGACGGTACCTCGCAAACCGAGAACCGGAATGTACTCGACTGGTTCGGACCTGTCCTGAATCCTGAATTTGCCGGATATGGCAGAGTGAAACGAATTGACGGTCCTTTCATTAGTGGAGTCGATTATCAGGCCGCTCAGGAAGGTAACCCCAAATTTTTTCCGATGGATTTTCTGCTTCCCTGCACAAAGACGCTGAAGCGGATCAGTTTTAAGAATACGTCTGCCACAGGAGGCGGTAGTTTCCGGGCCTTTGTGTTGGCGGTTGCAGGGAAAGAACGAAAGGTGATCCCGAATGTAACCATTACCGCTTCCGACACATCGGTTTGCCAGGGAACGGCTATTTCGTTTACAGCAAGTCCCGATTCTCAGGGAATTGCTCCAACCTATGTCTGGAAAATCAACGATTCCATTGTTGGAACCAACGCAACATTGTATTCATCAAATAACCTCCAAAATCAGCAGAAAATAACCTGCACACTCACCAGCAGTTCGGTGTGTGCCAGTCCGAAAACAGTGGTATCCAACCCAATCCGGGTAACCATCCGGCCAAAGCTGACGCCGGAAGGAATACTGACAGTTGACGACAGTACCGTTTGTGCCGGAACACCGGTCAACTTTCAGGTGGCTACTCAGAATGCCGGTTCACCACCGACGTATAGCTGGCGCCTGAATGGGCAACTGGCAGGCGAGGACAGCAGCCGGTTTACTCTTTCAAATCCAAAAAAAGGAGATAAAATTTTCTGTCTGGTGTTCAGCACTGAGGCCTGCCGGACACAGAACAGCGTACGAACAGCCACGATTCAAATGGATGTAACGCCCGTGTATGTGATCAGCATTCAGGCTCCGGATACCGTTCTTCTTGACGATACGGCACGGACCATTGTTGTTTCTCCCGCTGGCGGGGTTTTATCCGGAAATGGCATCAGTGGAAGTTTGTTTCAACCATCGGTGGCAGGCAAAGGAGACCATGCCATTACGTATACATTCCCTGACAATGAATGCACGGAACCCGGCATCCGAAACATTTATGTGAAAGAAGAAAACTTCCCCTGTTCCCTGGAGCCAACCACATTGATTACGCAGAATGACGATGGAATGAACGACACATGGAGTGTAGGTGACTTCAACAAAAAGTGTATTCAGGTGGCAGAGGTTGAGATTTTCAACCGATGGGGTGTGTCCGTTTATCAATCAGACAAATACCAGAACGACTGGAAGCCGGTTGATCTCATTCCGGGATGCTACTTTTTTACGGTGCGGTACACTCGTTTTGGTGCGGTGGAAGAACTCACCAAATCCGGTGTCCTGTCCATTGTTCGGTAACTGATTTCTTAAAGGACGGTACCGTATGTGAATGAAGGAAACGGTTTCCTTTCAACATCCCGGGTGCATTCATATTGGTGCAGAAACCAAATTCGGAAAACTGTGCCGGGCCTAAACTGCTTCAAATAACAAAGGAGGCATTACAAATCAGGCGGCCTTTCTCCCTTGTTTTACTTGTTGCAGGCTTTCTTACCTGGTTTTGATGCTTCTTCAGGAATCAGAGATTGTTCAATGAAATGATCATTCCATTGAGCAACATCCAGTAGGTAGTCATCAGTAAAAAAAGAAGGACTTTACTACCCGCCTTGGGATCTACATTAAAAAATTTCTGGATGCAATAAACACCAATCCCCCATTGTACCACGCAAACCGCCATGCTGAAAACAGCCCAATGCAATGCGGCGAACAGCAACAACCAGACGGCATGCACCACAAGCCAGATGCTATAAGATTTTCGGGCTGGCGTTACCGCAGGGTTTCCGGATACATTTCCCATAACGATCCGGGCACCAAACCCAGATAAGAAAACGGAAATGGCCTGAAACGGTGCCAATACACCAAGAGGCAAACCAAAATCCGGCCTTACGAGAGAATTGTACCAGTGGCTTGCTCCAAAAATCAACAAACAAAAAGTGGACAATGCCAGAATGGAGGAAATGGTGATGCCACTCCACTGGTATAGCTCCGGATTAATCAGAAATTTCTTCGGTTCAGGTGTCTCTATATTCATTATGTAATTCTGATCATGTCCAGCCAAAGGCGCCCTTTAATGGCACAAATGAAAAGTTTCCAAATCGTTCTTCTGTTATTTTTCCGTCAGAATGTTTCATAATTCTGATCATTTCCTGCTTTTCATTGTCGCCAGCCGGAATCACCAGAATGCCGTTTGGTGCCAGCTGGTCAATCAAAGGCTGTGGAATGGCCGGAGCACCTGCTGTTACCAGAATCCGGTCGAAAGGAGCAAAATGAGGGATTCCTTTACTTCCATCACCCAGAAAAAAATTGGGATGGTAACCCAGAATCTCGGGTAAAATCTTCTTTGTCCGGTAGAACAACACCGGTTGATATTCAATCGTATAAACGGTGGCCTTCAATTCCATGAGCACACTGCACTGATACCCGGAACCCGTCCCGATCTCCAGAATTTTATGACCGGGTTTTATGTCCAGGAGTTCTGTCTGCCGGGCAACGGTATATGGCTGAGAGATTGTCTGTCCCTCTCCGATCGGGAAGGCTTTGTCCTGATAGGCATGGCTCACCAATGCGGTTTCAAAAAAAATATGGCGGGGAATTTTACCTATCGCAGCCAGAACTCTGGCATCCCGTATACCTTTGCTTTCGAGTAACAGGACAAGATTTCTCCGGAGTCCCTGATGCCTGAAGTTGTCTTCGTGAGTCATATTTCGGCGGCAATGTAAAAAGCCTATCAAAGATTTGCTGCAATTTTGCGGCCTGAAAAAAAAATATGCCATTTAAACCGAAAACTGCCTGCCCCAAAATCGAGCTCTTTTTGCGATTTTTCGTGAAGCAGATTCTGATTCTGGCCATGGTGGTTTTCGCCTTTTCCTGCACTTATTTCAACCCGGATGTGGAAATTCCCGCATACATTCAGGTGGATACGTTTTCCTTTCAAAGTGCCGGTCCCGATTCAACCGGATATCCTACACAGAAAATTTCAGAGGTCTGGCTCTATGCCAATAATCTGGTTGTTGGCGTGTATGAACTTCCCACCGGAAAAATTCCGGTACTGGCCAATGGGAAAACAAACATTTCCATTCAGGCAGGTGTGTATACAGACGGAGTCCGGAAAAACCGCATCTATTACCCATTCTACCGATCGTATGAAACCGAAGTGGTTCTGGAAAAAGAAAAAACCACAAAAATCCTTCCTCATTTCAGCTACACGCCTCAGAAAAAAAAGCCGTTTAATTATTTCCAGGATTTTGAATCCAGCGACAGCGGAACCAGCCGGGGAACAAACGGAACGGTGTTTGTAGACCGTGTACTTCATTCCGGTGATGTAACGGAATCTCAGTTTGGAAACCGCTACGCCAAACTGACCACTTCTTCCGCCTCCGATGTGATTGAATTCTGCAACAATGCCTTTGTTCCAATGCCCACAAATGGCAACCCTGTTTATCTTGAATTTGATTACAAATCAACCACTTCCTTGTATGTCGGAGTCCATTGCAGCATCGGAGGAATCGCCCAGGGATCCATCGGCGATCTGGTCCTGAATGCAAACGAGAAGTGGACAAAAATCTACGTGAGCCTGAGCGAGGAAACCAGTAAATTCAACACGGAAGCTTCGTTTCAGCGAAAGCCCGCCAAATTCCGGTTCTTTCTTAAGACCCTCACTGAGCCTGGGGCAGGCAACAGTTTGTGCATCGATAATGTCCGGCTCATCTATTAATCAACCCGAATGACGATCAGTAAAAAAGCAATCCGGTTAGGCTATTTCACAAGCGATGTGCTGGCTGCAACACTGGCCTGGTTGTTTTTCTATTGGTACCGGAACCATCTGATGGAAGACCTTAAACCCGGACGGTTCTTTTCCTTGTTTTACAGTTCGGTTGCCATTTCGCTTTTCTGGTGCCTGATGTACGGCTTCTGGGGTTTTTACAAAGACTATTTCCGTAAATCCCGGATCAAAGAACTGTTCCATCTGGCCTCTGCTGTATCGTTTGGGGTGATCATCATTTTTCTATTTCTCATCCTGGATGATGATGGCACAGAAAGCTACCAGAAATATTACCGGACAACCCTCACCTATTTCCTTATCCACCTCGTTTTCACTGGTTTTTTCAAGGTTTGGTACCTCACGCTGATAAAAAAACTGATCTGGCATCAGGTGATCAACTTTCCGACGCTCATTGTTGGAAACGGACCGGCCGCCTGGGAAATATTTCACGACATCACCAACAACAGCCGCCATCTGGGCCTTAATTTCAAAGGATTTGTGAGTCTGGGAGATGAATCGGAAACGATGGAATCCAAAACCTACCTGCCCGATCTGGGACACTACCGCGATATGGAAAGTGTGATCGAGCAACAGAAAATTGAACAGGTCATTCTGGCCATTGAGGCCACCGATCATCAGCATCTCGAAGACATTCTCAACATCACCGAAGGCAAAAAACTGATCATCAGTATCCTTCCCGACATTTACCAGATTCTCCTTGGACTCGTCCGGGTTCAGCACGTTTTCGGCACCCCGCTCATTGAAATCCGACAAGACCTGATGCCCGTCTGGCAAATGGTGATCAAACGGGCTATGGACATTTCGGCCTCTCTCATGGTGCTGATTCTGGGTTCTCCCTTCCTGATCACCGTCGCTCTGATCACCAAATTTACATCCAAAGGACCCATTCTCTTTTTTCAGGAGCGGATCGGAAAAAACGGAATCCCTTTCAAAATCATCAAATTCCGGAGCATGTTTACCGATGCTGAGAAGTTGGGACCCTCTCTTTCTTCCACACACGATCCCCGGATTACACCATGGGGCCGCTTTATGCGCAAAACCCGGATCGATGAATTTCCACAGTTTTTTAATGTGCTCATTGGCGAAATGTCCCTTGTTGGCCCTCGCCCGGAACGTCAGTTTTTTATCGACCAGATTATGGTGCACGCCCCGCATTACCGCCATCTTAATCGTGTCAGGCCGGGCATTACCTCACTTGGTCAGGTAAAATACGGTTACGCCGAAAATGTGGAGGAAATGGTCAGAAGGTTGAAATTCGATATCATCTACATTGAAAACATGTCATTGGGAATGGACTTCCGGATTCTCATTTACACCGTTTTAACTGTTCTGGGAGCAAAAGGAAAATAATGGCGAAACCAAACATTGTATTCCTGCCCATCTGGGGAAAACTAAACGAAACCATCCCTCAGCAACAGATGAAGGCCGTCCGTGAAAACGGAGGCCAGGCGCAATACGGTGTTCCCGGAACTTTTTTTCCACTTACCCGGTCCGCCATGAAATTCAGGCCAACGGTGATCAGCCTGGATTGGATACATCAATATGCGTTGGCACCCGGTTGGCTTCAATCGCTTTTGAAAACCATTCTGTTTGCCATGGATGTGCTTCTGGTGAAACTGGTTTTCGGCCCAAAACTGGTTTGGACCATTCACAACCTGCAACACCACGATCCGAGACCAAGGGGAATTGAGAGATGGATTTCGTCCTTTTTCGCGAGCTACTGCACCCGTGTCCGGATTCTGGGATCCGGAGTGGAACAAACCGTGGCCGACTATCTGAAAATCGCAGTATCAAAATGCACCGTTGTTCCGGAAGGACCCTATATCGGCTGGTATCCGGAAGGACAGAGCCGCGATTCGGCCAGAAAAGAACTGAACATCAACGTCAATGACCGTGTCTGGTTGTATCTGGGCACCCTTCGGCCATACAAAGGAGTGGAAGATCTGATGGATGCTTTTTTAAGGACGGAACCCAAAGGCCATCAACTCATCATTGCCGGAAACCCATGGAATAAAGCCTATGCCGGTTCTCTCTTTGAGAAAGCACATGGGCACGACAACATCCGGATTCATGCCACGTCGGTGCCGGACGATAAACTCCAGACCTTTTTTGCCGCCGCCGATCTGGTGGTGCTACCTTTCCGCCATGTGCTCAATTCCGGCTCCGTCCTTTTGGCGATGGGTTTTGGAAAAGCTGTGGTTGCCCCGGAAATTGGTTTGATACCGTTCCGACTTAGAAGTCAGCCCCAGTTTTTGTTTAACGAACAAAATAATCTGCAGGCCATTCTGAAAAAAACAGAGGAATTGTCGTTGGAAGAACTAAAGGAAATCGGTCTTGAAAACCGTCGGCAGGCACTGTTGTACACATGGAATGATTTTGCCCTTTTTGTAATGAATCTGAAATGAACCAGTTGTTGCCACCAAATCAGAACGAACTGACCATCCAGTGGAAATACTTTCTGGTGTTCTTTCTTTTGTTGCTCACCAATTTTGCATCCCTGTCTGTTTTCATCGTTCAGATACCGCCCCTTCGTTTCCTGCGGCAGCCATCTGTGGTTCTGGCCCTGTTTTACGTGCTGCATTATTTCCCGGTCCGGCCCATCAAGAAAGGATTCAAAGTGGCCGTATACCTATATTTCTTGTTTTGCATCTATCTTGTTTTCAATACCATTTCCTCGATCAATCCAATCAACACAGCATCCTATGCTGCCTGGATGCTGGGCCTTTATGTATTTATCTATCAGTTTCTTATTGTGAGAAACGACTTGAAATTCCGGAATATACTTTTTCAGTTTGCGGCATCATCGGCATCGGTCGGCTCTCTTTTCATTGCCGTCAGCTACATCGGGGGTTATGTGTTTGGGTTGGATGATTTTTTTGATGAGCGTTTCAACTACACCCTCATGCGAATGACCACAGAGTTTTCAGGGATTTTTGGATCCAATAACTCCTTTGGAATGCTCACCTTTCTCACTTCTATTAACTTTTTGTTTTTGTATGAGTTGAACAAAGGAAAACGATTTGCCTACCTGCTCCTGGCCGGATCTGCCTTTCTTTCTGTCTTGCTGTTTTTCATCGGAAACCGGGCGAGTATGGCCTGCGGCGTTGCGTATTGGATGCTCTATTTTGTTTGGATATACCGCTCAGCGGCGGGTAGTCTTTTATTGGTCATCGGACTGGTTCTCGGTTTTGTGGTCTTTCAGGAAAGCATCGTTCAGAAACTTAGGCTTGAACAGTTTGAAGGTGGCAATGTTCTTGGAAATCGTTCCGAATTGATCGAAGAGGCCTTGGCTGTAGTGGATGAAATGAGCTTTTTTGGTGTGGGTTACCACAACCAACGGTTATCCAGAAAATACTTTGAGCTTGTCGGACAGGACGAAAAAGAGTACAACTTCCACAACACCTATCTGGCCGTTTTTACTGAACTGGGTTATGCCGGCCTGATCTGGATTCCTGGAATCGTGCTCTTCTTTCTGGTGAAATGGTCAGACCACAAAAAAAACAAAGAAGACCACCGAATGATCCGGATGATGAAATCGCTGTTGCTGGTGATGCTCCTGTTTTATCTTCCGGTGGAAGACTCGGTGAATTCTCCCGGAAGCCCCACCTTTATCACGTTCTGGATGCTGGTTTTTATTCTGGGCATCGGCCTGAGTGAAAAACCGGAAACCCTTGCTGTTGAAACAAATGAAGAAAAAAATAGCCTTCCTCACCTCCCAGTTTAACGAGGTAAAATCTGGTCCCGGCCGATTTACCGAATACCTCCGATCGCTGGAATTTGAGAATCTGGAAATTCATTTCTTCTCGAATCAAATTACCCGGGATACGGCCACCGAACACCCTGTGACAATCCCGAAATGGGCGCAGAAATTCCCGCTCACTTCTTTGATGAGAGCCTTTTTTTTCAACCGGGCCGTCCGGAAAAAGGACGGTGTCCTGGCTTTCGATTACATTCTGGCGGCGGATTATACCATGGCCATGTTTCTGGACCGGAACCTTCTGCAGAAAACAGCGGTGATGGTGAACGACGACAATTTCCTCCTCATTTATTCCAAAGAAGGGAAAAGAGGCAACATCTCGCTCCGTCGCTTGTGGAGCCGGAAACTGGGTTATTTCCTGGAACGGAATGCCGTCCGTTCTTCCGCATTTTCCGTCGCCAATTCGCTCTATACAAAGCATCTGATTGAGAAAATATACGAAATGCCGCCAGAGAAAGCGGTCTTGCTGTACAAAGCGGTGGATCTCTCCTATTTTGAATACCAGGAAAGATCGGTCGCTCCTCCACGACGGTTTCTGTTTGTGAAAAACGACTGGAAACGCGGAGGATTGGACCTGATTCTATCGGCCTTTTCACAGCTCAGTTTTCAGGACAAAATACAATTGATCATCGCCGGGATTTCTCCGGAAGAAGAAACTCAGATCACGCAACTGATCAGCGAAACCAGATTCAAAGGAAAGGCGGATGTGGTGGGATTGCTGAACCGGGAAAAACTGAAATCCGAATTTCGTCAGGCCGATGTGTTCCTGAATTTCAGTCGCCAGGAAGCATTGGGCGTTTCCTGTCTGGAAGCCATGTCGTCCGGACTTCCGGTACTGGCCAGTGATGCAGGCGGCTTAAAAGAAGTATTGCAGAATGGAAAAGCCGGTTTTATGATTCCGGCTGGTGATGTGTCGGCTCTGGTGCATTGCCTGAACGACATCAATGCCCATCCTGAAAAACTACAGGAGAATGCCAAAGCTGCCATCAAACATGTCGAAACCTTTTCGGTTCAACGGCTGCAAACCAACATGAACCAGCTGTTTCCGGACAAATAAGAAAACCGGACAGGTCAATCCAGCTTCCTGTTGATAGACCTGGACAAAAAAGAAGATCCTGAATTTTGAAACCCTGGCGGTTAAACACTCACCAGATGATTGAATCCGTTTTGCGCATTTGTTATCACTACAATACCGCGGCTGACCAGGCCTGCGCTTCGGCATTTTTACCAAAAGAGGCCTCATACTTTGCCCGGCTGCGGCAACTGCTGTTCCAGACATTCCGGATAAAGTCGGAATAATAGCCGATGTCACCTTCTCCCTTCCAGTTTTCCGGAAAGACCGGATGAAATGCCGGAATTTGGGCGGGCACATAACCGGAAGAAACAGGCACCACTTTCAACCAAAATCCAACGGGCACCATTTGATAACCGGAAGGAAATTTCAGTTGATCGCCCTGCAAGAATTCAAATCCCAGGTAGACCGGCCTTTTTTTCAGCTGCTCGCTCAATATTTTTTCAAGGAAACCCTGGTACGCCAGTTCAATCTGGTCGCCATTGAATGGCTTACTTTCTTCAAACGGCTTCAGGTTTTCGAGAAAGTGATCTCTCTCTACCTGTGCACCGGAAAAGATTCCGCTGTCAAGCAAAACCGCCTGCTTGTTTATATACCAGGAACGTCTGACCAACTCTTTGTCCAAAACCATCAGGTTGGGAAACTGCTTTTCAACAATCTTGAGATAATAGTAAGGCGTGATCAGAAAATCCCATTGCTGCGTCACAACCAAGGCATTGGGTTCAATGGATTGGAGAGATGTGCGGGTGTATTCTTCAAAAAAGACCGTCTTACTTTGATCGGAATCTTTGAAGTGAAGTCCCAAAGCCAGAACAGGAAACAGCAACAAGGCAGGAGCCAACATGGGTTTTTTTAGTTGGATGAGAATCCGTTTCATCCCGAATGCGGCATAAAAAGCGAAGGTGTAGAGCGTCTGCATGAAGTAAGGCTCCAGATCTTTGATGTCGTACTGGCTTACATAAAAAAGGTTAAACAACATACTCAAGGTCAGGGCCCAGGACAGCATTCGGGCATTCCGGAAAGCCACCGGAATTCCCAATACCAATAAAATGGCACCGGCAAATGCCCATTCTTTGGGAAGCGCTTTGAAAAATTCCCCCAGATTCCGGGCTGCCACTTTGCTTCCTGCCATCATCCAGGTCTGGTATTGGTGTCCGGTAATGTGGCGCTTAAAGGTGGTCCAGTCGTGGATGTTTCCCCAGCTCAGCATCGGATCCATACCGGCCCTAAAAAAGAGAAACCCGTACATCAGAATGAGGATTCCCAAACCGGCCAGCACCGGCAGTACCATCCGTTGGAAAGCGGCTTTGTTCAAACCGTTTTTATGGATGAAAAAGAAGGCCAGCATGGGAAGTGCCATGAGGGTGGTCATGTGGTTGGAGAAGGACAGTCCCAGCACAACAGAAGCCAGAAGCCAGGATGCGTTTGTGTTCTGCTGCCAGGCTTTGTAGGAAAACCAGACCACCAGCGACAGCATCAGAATGTGCAGACTGTACACCTCCACCGAGGTTGCCTGTGCCCAGACGGTGAGGGTGAATGCCAGAAGAAGAGAAGAAGAAACGGAAATCCAGAAGGCTTCCCCATCCGAACAAGGCGGGACCGGAAGGATTTTCTTTTTGGGATCGGCGACCGTGAAACCCGTCCGCAAAACGGTAAATAACCAGGCCGCGAAAACACCGATTCCAGCGGCCGTCCAGAGGGCAGAAAGAAGATTGGCCTGCACGATGGGGCGCTCAAAAAGCGGAATCTGAAGAAACAGATAGCCCAAAAGAGTAAACAGCGGATAACCGGTGGGGTGCGGAATCCCGAGTGTGGATTGGGCAGCCGCCAGTTCACCGCAATCGATGTGCAAAAAGGTGGGGGCCAGCGTGAGGACATAGACCAGAATGGCCAACAGGAAAACGAGTAGGCCCGGCAACCAGGGGCCTTTGCTGTACAATGTGTTCATAGTGGGAATCTCAGGCTGCAAACCTAAACGAAAGCGGCAATTCTTTTTAGTAGCGAGGAATTAGTAATCAGGAGACAGGAATCAGGAATCAGGCGGAACGTGGCGCCATAAGCGCTAAGTCAGGAAATAGTAGTCAGGAGACAGTAGGTTAATTGGCGGAACCTTGAAAAGCTTGTTGAAAGGACTAAGAGGCAGGAAAATCTGTCATTCAATTATTTTTGCTCTTTGAAAATAAATGAATTGTTGTCTATCGCATTGATGCCTGTATACATGCACCTGAGTTGAGATTTCATTAAGAAAGAGAAGTAGGATTGAATGTGGAAAATAAAAAAACCAAACACCTACTCCATCACCACTTTCTCCGTCGAGGAATGGGAGGCCGAAACGATGCACCAAACAAAAAAAGGCCACCCTTTCGGATGGCCTTTTTCATTAAGTTATGTTGGTTTATGCCGGAAGCTCGGTGAGTCTTTGGCGGAGTTCAGCGATCTGAACATCACGAAAGGACTCGGTCACCGTAAAGTCTTTGATCATCCCCTACGTCAACATCCCCCCACAAACCTGGAGGACCTGTCCGCTTACGTAGCTGCTCATGTCGGAGGCCAGGAAGGTCACAACTTTGGCCACTTCTTCGGGTTTTCCGCCCCGTTTCATCGGGATGGCGTTGGCCCATTCGGCCACCACTTTTTCGTCGAGCTGGGCCGTCATTTCGGTTTCAATAAAACCGGGTGCAATCACATTGCTGCGGATGTTGCGGGAACCCAGTTCCAGGGCCACCGACTTGGTAAATCCGATGATCCCGGCTTTGGAGGCCGAGTAATTGGTTTGTCCGGCATTGCCCGAAATCCCCACCACCGAACTAAGATTGATGATGGAACCGGCTTTGGCTTTCATCATCGGTTTGATGGCGGCTTTGGTGAGATTGAAAACCGATTTGAGGTTCACCTCCAGTACCTGATCCCACTGCTCTTCTGACATCCGCATCAGCAGACCGTCTTTGGTAATACCGGCATTGTTCACCAGCACATCGAGCTTTCCAAAATCTGCGAGTACATCGGTCACCAGTTGTTCGGCCTGGTCAAATTTAGAGGCATCGGAGCGGTATCCTTTGGCGTTGACACCGAGGGCTTTCAACTCGGCTTCGAGGGCATTGCCCTGTTCGACACTCGACAAATAGGTAAAGGCAACGGCTGCTCCTTCACGGGCAAGCTCATTGGCAATGGCCCGACCGATACCCCGACTTGCACCGGTAACCAGTGCTACTTTTCCATCTAAAAGACCCATGGTGATTTTCTTTAATTCAGCTGCAATGTTACCATACACAACGCAGGCATGCAAACGGGGAGAGGATATCGGAATATCGAAAGGAAAGTAACATAGGATCGCCCTTGCGAATTGCAGGAACCGATGTCAGGAATAGGTGAGACCTGGAGATTTGCAGAACCTTAGGTCAATCCAATCAATGAGATTCAAAAAGGCCCGGAAGCTTGATTATTGTTTAACTTTGTTTTCAATTTTTGCGTATGCCTGAGCTTTGCCGGTTTTTTGGGATCATTATTTATATGTACGAATATGACCATCTACCACCTCATTTTCATGCGAAGTATGGTGAATATGAGGCCGTGTTCTCTATTGAGACGGGAAACAGGATTAAAGGAGAAATCCCAACAAAACAAGAACGATTAATCCAGGCATGGGTTGAAATCCATAGAAAAGATCTCGAAGAAAACTTTATTTTGCTTTCAAAAGATCAAGCGAGCTTTTTCAAAATTGATCCTTTGTCATAATGCTGCCACGAATTACATTGATTGAATCGGTTCAACCGTACACCATCCGTACTCTATGGACAACCGGAGAAACCCGGGACATCGACTTTCATCCACTTTTGCAACCCTATGCATTACGGCCGGAATCCAGTTTGGGCAGGCTATTGGATCCTCAAACATTTGAACGGGCTAAACTTGATCCGGAAGCACAAACCATATATTGGGAAGATCTGATCCAGATGCGCCTTCCTGATGGTAGCATGATTCCGGCGCCATTGGATTTTTGCCCCGATGTATTGTTTGACAACAGCCGGATTGTTCATTGAGGATTCTTTTCCAAATTCCCTGTGAAACAACCATTCCAAATTATGTATTGACCAAAAAAAACCACACCCTGCCTGTAGCAAAGTGTGGTTTTAAAAGACCTGGTTTAAATCAAATCAACCAAAAAACTGGCTCAATGCCTCTTCCACGCGGTCAATTTCGCGGTGGTTGTTGTACATCGGTGCCGGTGTGAGCCGGATGGTATCGGGTTCCCGCCAGTCGCCCAGAATTTTGCTGTGGTGCAAAAACTGAAAGAGCTCTTTGCCCCGTCCGCCTTTCACGCTGATCGACAACTGCGCTCCTCTCCTCTTGGGCGTAATCACCTGCAGTTCCGGAAATTTCTTCACCACCAGAGCCAGGTGCTGGTTCAGTTCTTTGCGCTGCTCCTCGAGCCAGTCCAGCGGCACCTGATCAAACAACTGCATAGACGCTTTCAATGAAGCCATCGACAGAACGTTTTCGTTGCTCATCTGCCAGCCCTGCGCACCCGACATCGGCTTAAACCCTTTCTCCATCAGGAAGCGGGTCTCTTCATCGTAGCCCCACCATCCACCGAAACGGTTCATATCCGGACGGTTTGCATATTTCTCGTGCACATATAAGCCCGCTATGCATCCAGGCCCGCCGTTCAGGTATTTATAATTGCACCAGGCCGCAAAATCTACATTCCAGGAATGCAGTTTCAGACCGACATTGCCCATGGCGTGTGCCAGATCCAGCCCGACCATGGCTCCCACCTGATGACCCGCACGGGTGATGGTTTCCAGATCGAAGGCCTGTCCCGTCAGGTACTGAACGCCAGAAAAAAGGACCAGGGCAAGTTCGTCACCGGCTTCCGTGATGGCTTTCACGATGTCTTCCGTATGCAGAATCCTCTCGCCTTCTCTGGGTTTTACCTCGATGAGGTGCTCTTCCGGATCCAGTCCGTGAAATTTCAATTGCGTTTCCACCATATACTGATCCGACGGAAAGGCTCCGGCTTCCATCAGAATCTTGGTGCGTTTTCCTTTGGGCTGAAAAAATGACACCATCAGCAGGTGCAGATTTCCGGTCAATGTGCCCATAACGGTTACTTCCGAGTTGTTCGCTCCTGCCAGACGGGCAAGAGAAGGAATCAGTTGTTTATGGAAATCGTACCAACGGTTGGTGGCATAAAAATGTCCGTCAACGGCCAGTTCAGACCAGTCATTCAAAACCTCGGAAACGTAATGGCGGGCCATAATCGGCTGCAGACCAAGACTGTTTCCGCAGAAATAATGAACCGGTTTGCGGTCCATCCGGGGCTTTAAAAACTGGGTTTCCAGCTGCTCAAATAAGCTTTGAGGGGTGGTGGAAAGATGGTGAATCATGGTGTAAACAATAGGTGGGGGCAAGTTAGTTTTTTTTGGAATGACAGAATCCGGATTTGGGTCATTTCATTAAATGATTGAAATATTCCAGAGCCAGAGAAGCCAATAAATAAAGGTGTAAAACGAAAAAACCGCCACAGAGGACGGTTTTTTTTCTATCGGGTTGAAAGGTAAAAATTAAAAGTTTCGTTGGATCCAGCGGTAGAGTCGGCTGCCGTGGCGCTTTTTCATCATTTTGTTATAGCTTGTATTTTTCATGTTCAAGTATTCGCGTTTTTCGGCTTTGTAGCTTTTCGAAAACTGCTTTGGACTCAGGTGATGATTCGTCAGTGAATAGTTCACCCCTTTTTCCGGTTTATAAGAACCATTGGCAATTGAACCGGTAGATGAAAGCATGAAGATGCTTGCGAAGGCCAGGAAGATTGACAGTATCGTTTTCATTGTCGTAAAAGTTAAGGGGTTAGAACTGAAGCCTTTCACGAGCAGATTTTCACTAGGTTTCCTATTCGCTGAAAAAAAATCCAGTGAGGTAGAAAAGATGAACCTGAGAATACGGTTTATTTCTGTTTTTCAGGAAGATAGGTAAGGCGTACCCATTCGCTGTGACCCCATGATTCGTTGGCCACATCCTGCAGTTTTTCGGCTGAGACGGCATCGATGGCTTTGAATATTTCAACCAGACTTTCCACTCTTCCCTGGTCAAGAATGCTCTTTCCAAGCATCAGCATCAACATTTGGTTTCCTTCTTCCGCCATCGCCAGCTGACCTTTCAATTGTTCCCGTGCATGAAGCAACCGGGTTGGGCTCAGCTTCAAAGTCTTCAACGACTGAATCTCTTTTTCGGCCAGAGCAAGGGCCTTGTTCAGATTTTTTGCTTCGGTTCCGAGGTAAACCGAAAAGGCTCCTGTATCGAGGTAAGGTGCATACGAAGATTCCACGCTGTACACCAGACCATGCTTTTCACGGATGCTCATATTGAGACGACTGTTGAGGGCAGGTCCTCCGAGAATATTGTTGAGCATAAAAAATGCCAGACGCTTTTCATCGCTCAGGGCATAGGCCCGGCAACCCAGCATGAGGTGTGCCTGTTGCGATGGCTTCTTTAAAATTCGGTTTTCGGGAATCAACGGTGGCGGAGCCAGTCGGGGCTTTCCGCTTTGCAGGTTGGGTGCTTTTTCAAGGAAAGGTCCGGCCTGACGAACAGCGGTTTTCAGATCAAAAGGACCGACACTTGAAAAAATGAGCCGGTCCGTACTCACGTTTTCCTGAAAGAAATTCACAAAATCCTGCCGCTCAAACGAGGCAACGCTTTCCTCCGTTCCCAGAATATTGTTTCCCAGCGGATGTCCAGGAAACAACAGCAAATCAAACTCATCCTGAATGGCGTCATCGGGCGTGTCCTGGTACATGGCCATTTCTTCCAGAATCACATTCTTTTCCTTCAGAATTTCTTTTTGAGGAAACGTCGAGAAAAAGGTGATGTCCGTGAGAATATCCACCGCTTTCGGAAAATGCGATGCCAGCACAGAGGCGTGAAATGCGATTTTTTCTTTCGTGGTGTAGGCATTGATTTCACCACCCAGAATTTCCAAACGATTCAGAATATGAAAGGCTTTTCTTTTGCCGGTTCCTTTGAACGCCATGTGCTCCCAGAAATGCGCAATGCCCTGCTGATGAGTAAGTTCATCACGACTTCCGACATCGAGAATAAATCCGCAATGCGAAACCCGGGTGCCTGGAACCTGTTTGTGCACCAACCGGATTCCATTCGGAAACTGGTGAATCTGATAATCAAAAAGCTGCCTTTCTATCTTCAATCTGTTCTGGAAAAGTCGGCGAAGATAATACCACTTGTGAAGCGTCTGTCAATTTTGATGAGAAGCTTTGTAGTTTTGCACAACATATGTTGGCAATGCGCACCAGACTTACTGTTCTTCTATCCCTGTTCATGTTTGTCATTCAGGCACATGCACAGATCATCAATCCGACACACTGGACATTCACCACATCCAAATCCGCTGTAAAAACCGGCGAAACGGTGGAGCTGATTTTCAAAATCCGGCTTGATGGTGACTGGCACCTTTACTCAAACGACTTTGATCCGAATCTGGGACCGAAAGTGGCGGTATTCAACTTCAATCCGAATCCGGGTTATGAACTGGTGGGTAAAACCATTCCCATTGGTGCCAAAGAAGAATACGACGAGGTATTCGAAGGCAAAGTCCGACTCTTTCATGGCAGCGCCGAATTCCGCCAGAAAGTAAAAATCCTGGCCAATTTCAAAACCATCACAGGTTCGTACCAAACCCAGACTTGCTCCGACAAAGCAGGACGATGTGTGGATCAGGATGAAGAGTTTTCGTTTGGTCCGTTTACAGTTTCAGGAGAACCGGAAAAAGGGGCTTTACCGAAAAATAACGGGAGTTCTTCTTCAACGAAACCAACCCCTTCTTCAGATGTTTCGGAACCAGCCCAATCTTCTTCCAGCGCATCCAATTCGCCACCTGTCGTGTTCGATTCATCTGCTCAAACAAATCAATCAAGTGCTTCGGCTTCCACAAATTCAACTTCTGTCACCTCTAATCAAACCGCAGAAAGCATCGACGTAATCGACCCACTTGGCTGGAAAGGGGAGAAAAAAGTGGTGGCTGTGGCGGCTCCGGAAGATGAAAGTCTCATTGCCTTTTTCATCGCCGCCTTCCTTTCCGGACTGGCTGCACTTCTCACACCCTGCGTATTCCCGATGATTCCAATGACGGTGACCTTTTTCACCCGCCAGAGTAAATCACGGAAGGAGGCCATTGGAAAAGCGAGTCTGTACGGACTCAGCATCATCCTTTTGTATGTTCTGATTGGTACATTGGTGAGCCGAATCAACGGGCCCGAATTTGCCAATTTCATTTCCACGCACTGGGCACCCAACCTGTTTTTCTTCCTCATTTTCCTCATTTTCGGTCTGTCCTTTCTCGGGCTTTTCGAAATTGTGTTGCCGTCTTCGCTTGTGAACATCGCCGATCGCGAAAGTGATAAAGGCGGTATTTACGGCATCTTCTTTATGGCCTTCACCATCGTGCTGGTGAGTTTTTCCTGTACCGGCCCGATTGTGGGTTCGATTCTGGTGAACTCGGCCGGAGGCGCCGTTCTGAAGCCAGTAATCGGGATGCTGGGTTATTCGCTGGCGTTCGCTTTGCCGTTTACCTTGTTTGCGATTTTCCCGCAGTGGCTCAGCAGCCTACCGAAATCGGGTGGCTGGCTCAATTCGGTGAAAGTGGTTCTGGGTTTTATTGAACTCGCTTTCGCCCTCAAATTCCTTTCAATCCCCGACCTTTCGTATCACTGGGGAATCCTGAACCGTGACATTTATCTGGCTCTCTGGATTGTGATTTTTGCGATGATGGGTCTTTATCTTCTGGGAAGAATCCGCCTGCCGCACGACAGTGTGATGGAAAAGGTTCCCGTCCTTCGGCTGACGCTGGCGATTGTGGTGCTCAGTTTTGTGGTTTACATGATTCCCGGAATGTGGGGCGCTCCGTTGCGACTGCTGTCTGGTTACCTTCCGCCGGAGTCCACACAGGAATTTATTGTGGGAACCGGAAGCAATTCGGCCGAAACCAAAATCTGCTCGGAACCGAAATACAGTTCGTTTCTTCACCTTCCACATGGAATCAAAGGCTACTTCGATATTCGACAAGCCATTGCCTGCGCCCGGGAACAGAACAAACCGGTGTTCATCGATTTCACAGGTCACGGTTGCGTGAACTGCCGGAAGATGGAAGCCAATGTGTGGTCACATCCGGATGTTCTCCAACGATTGAAATCTGATTTTGTGGTGGTGGCTTTGTATGGTGACGACAAAACAGAATTGCCCGAAGCGCAGTGGTTTACCAGTCCATACGATGGCAAACTGAAGAAGTCGGTTGGGAAACAAAACTCCGACTATCAGGTCCGTTATTTCAACAGCAACACCCAGCCGTTGTATGCGATTTTAAGTCCGGACGGAAACCCGCTCGATACAAGATCTTATGATCCGGATGTGCCGGGATTTGTCCGCTTTCTGGACGGAGCCAAACTGGCGATGAAAAAATAAGTGAACGTTTGAAGGGCTGAGAAATCAGCCCTTTTCTTTTTTCTTTCCGAGAAGGGTGTCGGTGATGTCACGGACAATTCCTTTCTCCCCGATCAATTTACCTATCGCCATCCGAACCTGTTGAGCCGGTGTTGGCTTAGGCAATTCCGGATAAACCGGTACTTCATAAAAGTATGGATATCCCTTTTTTACTGATCCTACTGCATAATCAATATCCGGAATGATAAACGGATTATGCTTCATCGGCAACGACACTTTGTGCGGAGCCAGATCGGAGAACGGACTGTCACCAATCATGTGCACGGCTTCCACGTGGTTGATCCCGATGTTGGAAATCATATTTTTGGAAGGCACTACGCCCAATCCATGATTGATGTGGTGCTGAAATAAAAACTGGTAATCCCAGGTGTCGTTCCGTCCGCTGACGAGGGAGTCAAACTCAGACGTTCTCAACTGGCGGAATTCTTCGGTTGGCAAATACTGAAGCACCATCTCACGCACTTTCGGATCGTTCCAGTCCTTCATCGTAACGTCGTAGTTCTTCCAGACACGCTGCCATCCGGCCCAACCCCAGAAACTTGGGTAATTGGTGAAATGGTAGTCCTGTTCATCGGACTTCCATTCATTGAGCAGATTGCAACCACCGATCGACATGATGCGGTCGTCATCCTTGTATTTGTGCAGCATTTCCTCACAATAAGGAAAGAACTCCAGCGTCGGAAGGGTATCGTCTTCCAGGACAATGCCCATTTCCTCATTCTCGAAAAGCCATGTCATGGCGGTGGACTCTCCACCTTTGCAGCCCAGATTTTTCTCTTCGAAGCGGGTCAGCAATTCGCCATCGTATGGCAAATCTTTGATCAGATCCCGAACGGCCTGGCAGTTAATCCGGTCGTTTTCATTGCCGGGTCTGGGCGCATCGTTGAAATAATACAGTTTGGGAGGATTGGCCTCCAGAATGCGTTCGAGCAAAACCTTGGTTACGTCCGGCCGGTTGAATGTAATCAGCAAAACCGGAATCTGCAGAGTTCTGTTTTTCATGAAATTACTTCTGTACTTCGTGTATCCATCTTCCCAGGAAGTTGGTCATATACGGATGTGTGAAACCCGTACTTCCTGTTCCATAAAAATCTCCGTTTTCGACGGAAATAAAACCGGCACCTCCCAGTAACCAGTCTGATTCTTCGTTGTTTACCACAATGCGGGTTCCGACTTTGTATGTTCCGATGGTGAACGGAAAATTGGGCACCACACATTTGATCCGCATCAATTGGTGAGGTTCCATTTCGAAATACACCGCCTGGTATGAGCTGTAGAGAACACCCATATTGGCTTCTTCCGGATCATAAAAGTTGAGTCCGAAATCCACATTCCGGGCTTTTTCCGGACCGCAGCGAAGAGTAAAGCAAAAAGCAATGTCTTCTCCGGTCAGGACGGTTTCAATCCGGTTGCCGGCCATGTCTTCGGCATAATAATCGACCAGAATCACCGATTTATTTCCGGAACGATCGGTTCGGTCTGCGAGATCCGATGTTTCGATCAGTCCTTTGTTGGCGGCTGTATACG
>CAMCXM010000054.1 GCA_945883425.1 Spirosoma fluviale | reverse complement strand
ATGGGTTCGAGGAGACTCGAACCTAGGTGAGAATGAGGAATAACCTTCTGTCAAATTCTGGGTTTGAGTGCTCTTGTACCCAGAACTGGGTTAGGATACAGAACGATTGGGGCCGATGGTCGTATGGGTTCGAGGAGACTCGAACCTAGGTGAGAATGAGGAATAACCTTCTATCAAATTCTGGGTTTGAGTCCTCTTGTACCCAGAACTTGGTTAGGATATAGAACTATTGGGGCCGACGGTCGTATGGGTTCGAGGAGACTCGAACCTAGGTGAAGGTATTTATATCCTGAACGTCGTATGGGTTCGAGGAGACTCGAACCTAGGTGAAGCCCGATTGGAAAATACAAATGGAGCCACGCTCTGGCATGGTTCCGGTTATTGTATGGCCTCTGGCCGGTCCATCTGACATCAATCATCTATTGCCTCGAACCAGAATCATCTGTACAAAAGGACCAGGAGCGGATATTTGGATTTTTACTCCGGATATGTCCTCCCTCTCCGAACTGTTACGAAAATACAACCAACCCGCTCCCCGTTACACGAGCTACCCACCGGTTCCGGATTGGGAAACGGCTACTTTTACCGATGGGGTCTGGAAAAATGCGCTGGTTCAGTTCCGGAACAGTGAAGAGGGAAATGCACCAGCCCAGGTCTACATTCATCTTCCGTACTGCGAGAGCCTCTGCACCTTTTGTGCCTGCAACAAACGGATCACCAAAAACCACGAGCTCGAAGATCCCTACATCACCGCTGTCCTCAAAGAGTGGGACATGTACAGCAATCTTTATGGCGGACCCATCCCCATTTCAGAAATCCACCTCGGTGGCGGTACCCCGACCTTTTTTTCGGAAGAATCCCTGTCCCGTCTCATCAACGGAATTCTGGCGCATGCCGTGAAAACACCAGATTTTGAAATGGGCATCGAAGTGCATCCCGGCACGACGACCATTCAGATGGTGCGCCATCTCCACACCCTCGGATTCTCCCGGATCAGCATGGGCATTCAGGATTTTTCTCCCTTCATTCTCGAAAAAATCAACCGGACTCAATCCTTTAAACAGACCCTTGAACTGGTAAACGAAGCCCGGAAATGCGGGTATCATTCCATCAATTTTGATTTGGTCTATGGATTGCCGTTTCAGAAAATCAGCCACATTGAATACACGGTTTCGAAAGTAATCCAACTCAATCCGGACCGAATCGCATTTTATGGTTACGCCCATGTTCCATGGAAAAGCAAAGGTCAGCGGCACTTCACCGAAGCCGATCTTCCGGAACCGGTTGCTCGCTGGGCCTTGTTCGAAAAAGGAAAGGAAATGCTGGCCATGGCCGGTTATCTGTCGATCGGAATGGATCATTTTGCCAAACCGGGCGATGCCTTATCCGACGCTTTTCAGGACGGAACCCTGCATCGCAATTTCATGGGCTACACCGAACAGAATGCCCGTCTCCTGATCGGTCTGGGTGCCTCCGCGATTGGCGAAACGCCCGATGCCTATGCCCAGAACGAACCGGTGATTGAAGATTATCTGGCCAGAATCGAAGCCGGGGAATTTCCCATTTTCAAAGGTCACCTGCTTTCGGAAACCGATAAAATCTGGAAGCAACACATTATGGAACTGATGTGTCATCAGAAAACCGATATGGATCTCAACGATCCCAACTGGCTGACGGCCCTGAAGCGGGTGGCAGAAATGCGGGATGAGGGATTGATTTCACTCAAAAACATGACCCTGCACATTACTTATCTGGGCCTTCCGTTTATGCGCACCATCTGCTATATGCTCGATTACCGGCATTGGGAAAGTTCACCGGAAACGAGTGCATTTTCGGCAGCTGTGTAACCTGAATGAAGGGTTCCGTCCGTTTTATTTCAGCTTCTCCACCTGCACAAAATTGAGCAAGGCCTGGTTCACTGAGCCGTTCATGTTTTCATTGGAAGGCTCCAGCACCAACTGAAAGGTGTGGTTTCCTTTTTCCAGCTGTACCTGTACGGCATTGCTGTTTCCCCAGTTCGACCATTCCCCGATTCCCCGTTGAGGGAAAACGAAGGTTCCTTTTAATGCGCCCCCAGATCTCAATGAGCGGATGGCACACTTGTTTTCTGTATTGATGGGACCGTTTCCATTGGCATACCGGAATGAAATGGCGTAGGTGCCCGCTTCGTCTGCCGGAATGGTAAACGACAACGACTTATTTTTTAGTGTGCTGATTTCTACATAGCCCTTTCCCTGAAATCCTTTGGCCTGAATATCCGATTTGGACGCTTCCTTCGTAAGGAAAATTTCCCGTTGGGCTCCGGCCGGGTTCCAGCGGACAGGTTCGGATGCAAAGGATTCATTGCCGGCTTTATCCAATGCAATCACCTGGTATTCAGCGTACGATTTCTGTTGAATGGAGAATGAAGTTTCGGCTACATCGCCCAGGGCTTTTCCATTTTCCACCACTTTATAACCGACGGCTCCTTCGATCTTTTTCCAGACCAGATTGTTGCCTTTTATCTCAGCCACCGGTGTTTCAGGAGAAGTGGTTTCATCCAGACTATTGGTTTTCGCCACACTGGCACCTTCCGATTTCAAGGCAATTTTGATCACATGGTTTCCTTTCAGGTTGTTCGGAATGCCTGGTTTTTCGAGCACTTCACCATCCAGCTGAAATTCTTCTACCACATTTCCACTTCCCACCATTTCAATATCCAGAATGGCATCGCGGTATTTGAAATTCCGGAGTGAACGCTTGCCGGCGAAGGCAGATGGAACAAACGGACGAAACTGAATTCCACCTTCCTGGAATTCCATTCCGAAGAAAATACGGTACACCAATGCAATGTTGCCGGATAAACTCCAGAGCATATTGCTCGAATTGATTACCGTCCCGGCATAATCGCCGTTGGAAGACACAAAATTTTCCTTGTTGGTTACAAACAAGGCGGCAGGTCGGTAAATGGCCGCTATGCTTTCCATCAACGATTTTTCATTCCCCGCTTTTGCCGCAGCCAATGCCCAGTAGGATTGTACAAACGGCCAGACAGCCCGGTTGTGGTAAGGCAGAATTCCGGGAATCTGTGGGAAAATACAAGGGATACCAAACGATCCGACGGGTGTACTTTCCACCACTTTTCTGGCCCGGGTTGCATCGGTGATCCCAAACCAGACGCTGAGCGCTTCTCCCAATGCTTCGGATTTTGGAGAGAGGATTTTTGTGTTCCGTCCGTATATGAACTGCCCATAGTATCCTTTTCCTTCTACCCAGAAATGTTGGTTGATGGCTGCTTTGATACCGTCTGCCATGGCGTTGTATTTGGTTCGGGCAGTAGGGTCATTCATTAAACCCGCCATGTTGGCCAAAACACGGGTTGCCTGATAATGAGCGGCGTTGGTTCCCAGACAAGCCGATTCGTAAATATCAGCTGGCTGCATCCATCGCGGATAGGTTTGCTCCCGCCAGTCGAGAAAAGAGGATTCTCCTTTCATGAGTCCCGTCTGCGGATCGAAGGCCACCTGCTTGTCGTCGTCGACCGAATTGCGGACAACGGTGTAGGCATATTTGAGCCATTCTTTATCGCCCGTCACCTTATAAATTTCAAAGGCGGCCACGGCCCAGATCATGCGGTCGGAGGAAACTGGCCAGGCGCCACCGGTTCCGGTATCCTGGATCACACGGTTGTTTTTTACCTTTTTGCGAAGACTGGTTTTGGCTACTTCCGGCTGGAGAATGGCCATTGAAAGCAGAATGCTGTAGCTGATGTCTCGGGTCCAGACGCCAGCCCATTCCTTTCCGGTGCGAAAGGTATTGTCGGGTTCGATGGCGGTGATCATTTCGTCGAGCGACATATTGTAGATGGCATCGGAAAGAGGAAAGTCCGATTCATAGGCCGGATAGGGAAGGATGTCTTTCAGAACCGTCCAGGAAGATGCCGTCTTTTTTTCGTCGGTATGGGAATTCAGGACCAGGTCGATTTCGTAGATTCCATCACCATCCGGATCTTTCATTTTGCATTCTTCCCGGCGGTCGAGGTTGTCGAAATCCCAACTCAGCGGGGCTGTTCCGCCAGCGATGAACACGCCTTTGAAATCGGATTTGAAGATTTTCTGTCCGTTATAGGACAGAAAAAAGCCTTTCTCATTCAATTGCTTTAACGGTTCCCGGAAATCGAGCTTGATTTTGATGGGTGTGTTGGGTGGAAGAAACTGCTGCGCCGTGCTGGTCTTTTTTAATGGCTGGCCAAATGTGATCACCGGAGATTCTATACGAGCGGAACCCACGGGGATTGAAAAAACATGATCCACACCCGGAGGCATTTCATTATCCCGTCCATTGACGGCAAACTTGAAAACCATATCAGCCGACTGAAATTCATTGGCCGGACTGCTGTAGTTGCTTTGTATGTGATTTCTGGAAACAGCTTGCCCAATAAAATTTCCCTGAATCACACGATCCGGGTAGAGTGAAAATGCATCAGACTGATACAAAGGTGCCTGACTGAAACCGTCGTTCATACAGAAGGAAATCAAAAGAAAGAGTACGAAAATATTTTTCATGTTGGGGTAATAAGAGGTGGCAGGCTCAGATCGGAGTGCCGGAAGGTAAAGAAAGTAATGAGGGCGAAAATAAGGGAATTACCATCGCCATTCACATTTGCGCCTTCTGAAATAAATAATGCCGTTTCATCGGATTGCACTGAGATTAGAAAACAAAATTCATATTCCTTAAATCCAAAAAATCCCCAAAAAAACTCAACTTTGCATCCAGATTTTTCATCTTCTACGGCCACCACTTTCTGCATCGGAATACTGTATGAAACCTGTCCTCTTTCAAATTATGGCTTTTTGTGTTCTGGTGTTCACCGGATGCAAACAGGCCGAAGAACAAAAAGTGCCGTCCTCGAATGGCGATTGCAGCGTGTACATCGAGCACGTGGATAAACTGGAAAGGCAGCTTCTGGAGGGTGAACGCAATGCCGATAAACTGGAAGATGTGATCTATCACCTTACTCAGAACTACATCGCCATTGATCAGAAAATCCGGTTGATCCAGAAGTATAAAGACGATGGCAGCCAGGCCAAATTACTGGACAGAACGGCGACCGAAATCAATCGGTTTTTCGAAGAATCACAGTTGTTGCTGGACTCAACGGAAACGGAGATTCAGAAATCCACCATTCCGCAATCGTCTATGATTCCGATCATTGAGACCGTCCGTTCTTACCTCACGCACCAGGAACGACTTTTTATTGAAGTATATGGCTCCATCGGCACCATACAGAAACAGGTGACCAAACTGAAACAGACGGTGGCAGCCAAAGAGAAGGAGATCTCCAAAAAGCAGAAAGACACCGAGAAGATTCTGGAAGAAAAAGACAAGCAGAACCGTAAGATTTTTTATCTGGTTGGAAGCCGAAGCGATCTGGAACGGGCCAAGGCCATTAAGAAGTCGGGTGGATTCCTTGGAGTTGGCAGCACGGTTAAGTTATCAGACCGTCTGGATGAAATGTTTTTTCAGTCAGGCGACTACAAATTCATGAAGGAAATTGCCTTAGGAAATACGAAGAAAGTAAATCTCATCACCACACATCCAAAGGGAACCTACCTCATTATCGACACACCGGGCGAGCGGTTCCTTAAAATCACCAATCCGGAGAAATTCTGGAGCACCAGTACATTTCTGGTGGTGCAGGTGGATTAGATTGGGTTTCCGGTTCGATTTTGTTGACAATGCCGCTTTCGACTTCCACAAGCAGGGGGCGGGTCCAAAGCAGTTTCCTTGGTCTGTCTGTTTTTTTACATCGAATTTGAATGGTGAAGAGCATTTTTCCTTTTTTACTTCTGTTCATTCCTTTCCGCAGTCATGCGCAAAAAGTATATTCTGTGCTTTACGAAAGTCAGGCCGATGTAAAAGTGTACGTTGTGAAATACGAAAGCCAGGCCGACCTGAAGGTGTTCAAAGTCCCGTATGAATCGCAGGCAAAAGACGGCGCCGGAAACTGGTTTTTTACCAAATACCCGGGGCAGGCCGACAAGAAAATTTTCTTCGTTTCCTACGAAGGCCAGGCCGACCTCAAGATCTTCTTTGTAAAGTATCCCTCACAGGCGGGCTGGCGAAAGAGGGAAAAGCAGGGGGTAGTGGAGAATTAGGAATTAGGAATTAGGAATGATGAATGATGAGTTAGGAATGATGAATGCAGAGCGAAATTGAGCTGAATTCTGGTTATTGGTTGGGGTGATTTTTGAGATTAACCCCCTCATTGCTAAGGAGTATTGAAATTAAGAATTAGGAAATAGGAATGGGGCGGAATAAAACTCCCAGCTCCTTATTTGGGCTTAGGACGCCACGCTGCAAGCCCCTGCCTTGCAGGATTTTCAACAAGCTTTGCATGGTACCGCCTGATTTGGCGCTATAGGCACCACATTCTGCCTGATTCCTGCCTACTGATTCCTGACTACTATTTATCAGCTACTTACTACTTTTTCAATCTCCACGCATCAACACCAAGGGTGCCCGAAAAACAATAAGAGATTCGGTAAAACGAATGTTGATTCTGAGGGGGTAGGCCGACCGTGGAGGATTGCAAATCCTCGGTATCTGCGTTCAGGATGCAACATCCTGAACAGCAACGTATTGATTGCATTCTACTAACTACTAATCACTAATCACTAATTACTAACTATTAACTACTAACTCCTATTTTCTGTCTTTCATTGGTCACCAAATAAAAAGACCCGCCAGCCGGCAGGTCTTTTAAAGAAATAATAAGAATCAAGTTGGTTTATGGGAAGATACCCAGCTCCATGTAGCTGTTGGCTACTTTATTGATCGCATTCACATAGGCCGCCGTCCGCATATCCGGAATGGTTGGGTTGGCGTTCCAGATGTCCATGATCTCGCGGGTGGCGGAGATCATCGTTTCTTCCAGACCACTGTGAACCAGATCAATTTCATCGGCACCCCGCATGATGGCCGCTCTTTCTTCTGCCGAAACCTGACGGCCGGTGAGCTCTTCCAGTTGCATGAGGATGTGCATGTTTTTGTTTTCACGGAATCGTTTTTCCATCCGTCCGTACCGAACGTGGCTCAGGTTTTTCAACCATTCGAAGTAACTTACGGTTACGCCACCCGCGTTGAGGTACATATCCGGAACCACAAGAGCACCTTTGGCGGTGAGGATTTCATCGGCATCCGGTGTTAAAGGTCCGTTGGCCGCTTCGGCGATGATTTTTGCTTTTACACGAGGCGCATTGTCTTTGTTGATTACGTTTTCCAACGCAGCTGGTACGAGGATGTCGCAGTCCAGTTCCAGCGCATCGGAGGTATTGGCCAGATTGGTGGCTCCGGGGAAATTGAGGATGGAACCGGTTGCCTTGCGGTGCTTGAACAAATCTTCTTCGTTCAACCCGTTGGTGTTGTACACGGCACCTTCATATTCAGCGATGGCCACTACTTTGGCACCACCTTCACGGAAAAATTTGGCGCTGTGGTACCCAACATTTCCCAAGCCCTGAATTACCACGGTCTTGCCTTCGATTCCCATGCTCAGCCCCAGTTTTTTCATGGTGTCTTCCATGCGGCATACTTCCCGGATACCGAAAAATACACCCAGTCCGGTTGCTTCTTTCCGTCCGTTTACACCACCCTGGCTGATTGGTTTGCCGGTTACACAACCAGCGGCATCGATTTCACCTGGCTTCAGAGATGCGTATGTATCCACAATCCAGGCCATTTCGCGTTCGCCTGTACCGTAATCGGGAGCCGGAACATCGATTCCAGGCCCGATGAAGTTTTTCTTCACCAGTTCAGCGGTATAACGACGGGTGATTTTTTCCAGTTCGTAGGTGCTGTAGTTCTTCGGATTGATTTTGATACCGCCCTTTCCTCCTCCGAATGGCACATTTACGATGGCACATTTGTAGGTCATCAAAGAAGCAAGCGCCATTACTTCGTCCTGATTAACGGCATCCGAAAAACGGATACCTCCTTTACAAGGCGATTTGTGCTGGCTGTGCTGAACCCTGTAGGCTTCAATTACTTCAATCCGTCCGTCATCCATTTTAACGGGGAAGCGCATCGAGTAAATGCTGTTGCAGGCTTTGATTTGTTCGAGAAGGCCTTTGTCCCATTTGGTGAATCTGGCGGCCTTGTCAAAGCTTCTTTCGACGCTTTGAAAAAAACTGTATGTCTGTGACATCCTTAAATTTTAAATCAATTTGGTGTATAAAAATTCCGTCCTCAGTCATGGTTTTACCCACATCCGGAACGGGAGGGCAAAACTAGGGTTTTGGTTTTACTTCGAAAATATCTTTCCTTTTTTCGGATTAAAGTTTTTGGCAAAGGGGGGGGAAGTGATGAGTGAAGAGTGAAGAGTGATGAGTGAAGAGTGATGAGTGAAGAGTGATGAGTGAAGAGTGATGAATGAAGAGTGATGAATGAAGAGTGATGAATGATGAGTGATGAATGATGAGTTGAGCGCAGTTAATTGAAAAGTCTCGTCTCTTTGGGCATGAACATCTGCCTTACTAATTATCAGCAATTATTTACCACCTACTATCCCAACCTGAATACCGATTCCTTTCACCTGACTACTGATTTACAACTACCCGCTACTTTCCCAACCTGAATACCGATTCCTTTCTCCTGACTACTGATTTACAACTACCCGCTACTTTCCCAACCTGAATACCGATTCCTTGCTCCTGGCTACTGATATTGCTTGTTTAAAAACCCTTTTTACCTCAACTTTGTCCTGATTCCCGGGACGATCAACAAATCAGGTTTCCGGGTGTCCGATTGGCAGAACCTATCCTCATGATTTCGCAGCTTACCATCACCAATTACATTCTGATTGAACATCTGGAAATCCGTTTTCATGCCGGCCTCAACATCGTAACCGGCGAAACCGGAGCGGGTAAATCCATTCTGATGGGTGCCCTCTCGCTGCTTTCCGGCGATCGGGCCGATCTGAAATCGATGCGGAATCCCAATGAAAAATGCGTGGTCGAAGCCTGGTTTTCCGGCGATTTCCCCGAACTGAATGCCATTCTCACGGAAGCGGGAATCGACACCGACCCGGAATCGATTCTGCGTCGTGAAATCCTGCCGGGCGGAAAAAGCCGGGCCTTTATCAACGACACCCCCGTCACGCTGGATGTCCTCAAAAAAACGGCCTTTCTGCTTTTTGATATTCATGGACAGCAAGACACCATGCTGCTTGGAAATCAGGACAAACAGACGGAAACGCTGGACGTTCTGGCGGGCACCATCCCCGATCTGAAACAATACCAATCGGCTTACCAGGCCTGGAAAAAAGCGGGTAAGGCTCTTCATGATCTGAAAGAAAAACGGGAACGGGAGGCATCCGAATTTTCCTACAAACAGTTTGCGTTCAACGAACTGGAAGAAGCCCGGCTTCAGGAAGGCGAGCAGGAGCAACTGGAAAGCCGGTTGTCGCTGCTCAAAAATTCGGAAGACATCAAAATCAAACTGAATTCGGCTCTGGAGGTTCTGGAAGGCGAAAGCGATTTGCCTGCCCAGCTCAAATCGATTACCCAGCAGCTCGAAAAACTGAGCAGTTTCTCGGCCTCATTTCAGTCACTGGCCGAGCGACTCAAAAGCACCTACCACGAAATAAAGGACATCGCCTCCGAAATCCGCGAAGAGGAAGCCTCGCTGAACCACGACCCGGAAGCGATTCTGGCCAGCGAAGAGCGACTCTCGCAACTATACAGTCTCCAGAAAAAACACCGCAAAGACACCGACGCCCAACTGATTGCCTTCCGTAATCAGCTGTCGGAAGAGTTGGGCGGATTTGCCAGTCTGGACGAAGAAATCGAGAAACTGGAAACCGCATACCAACAGACGGAATCAGAAATGAAGCGACTGGCCAACCATCTGCATGCGGTCCGTTCGAAAAAGACGGCCGGCATTTCCAAAGATCTGGTGGCGCTGGTTCAGGACATGGGCATTCCGAATGCCCGGTTTGAAGTTTCGCTGGAGCCTTGTGCACCGTCCGTTTCAGGCGCAGATTCGGTGCGGTTTCTGTTTTCCGCCAATCCGGGATTGCCGCTGGCGGACTTGAAAAATGCGGCTTCCGGCGGAGAGTTTTCAAGACTGATGCTGGCTTTCAAATGCCTGATGGCCCGATCGACTTCGATGCCGACGTTGATTTTTGATGAGATCGACACCGGAATTTCCGGCGAAGTGGCGATGAAGGTGGGTCGGATTATGAAAGAAATGGCGGGTCGCCACCAGGTGTTGTCGATTACCCATTCGGCACAGATGGCGAGCCGGGCCGATGCGCACTGGTTTGTGTACAAGAACCAGGAAAAAGACACGACCCGGACCTCGGTTCGATTGCTTTCGGAAGGCGAACAACTGGAAGAAATCGCCAAAATGATCTCCGGATCCAAACTCACCGAAGCCTCGTTGCAGGCAGCCAAAGAACTGATTCACTCCTGATTACCGTACATGCTTTCCATCGGAAACACACTTATTTCAGACGAAGTCGTCACCGAACGTTTTGTCTGCCACATCGAAGCCTGCAAAGCGGCCTGCTGTCTGGAAGGCGATGCCGGTGCGCCGTTAATGGAATCGGAATCGGTGATTCTGGAGCAGATTTACAAAGAGGTAGAGCCTTTCCTTAATGAAAAAGGAAAGCGAGCCATTGCCGAACAGGGAACCTGGGTAACCGATACCGACGGCGAAAAATGCACCCCGCTGGTGAACAACCGCGAATGTGCCTATGCGTTGTTTGATGAGCAGAACATCCTGCAGTGTGGCATCGAAAAAGCCTGGGAGGCAGGTGCCACGAAATTCCGGAAACCGTCGTCCTGTCATTTGTATCCCATCCGCATCCGGGAACACGAGCATTTTACCGCAGTGAATTACCATCGTTGGAGTGTCTGCGCTCCGGCCTGTGCACTGGGTGACAAACTGGGTGTTCCGGTGTTCCGCTTTCTGAAGGATGCTCTGGTGAACCGCTTTGGCGAACAGTGGTACCAGGAACTGGAAGTGCTGGCCGAACATGTGGGGAAGAGGTAGGTACGAGTCACAGGAAATTTCTGGAAAAACGGAAAATTATTGAAGCCAGAAATAATTTGCCTTTCCGGCGCCAGGGGTGCCCAATGTCATTAGAGAATACAAACAGGACACCAAGCTCCAGGAGTGAAGAGTGAAAAGTGAAGAGTGAAGAGTTGAGCGTAGCGAAATGGCGCCATGAAGAGTGAAGAGTGAAATCATGTCACATGAAATTTCAGATGGGATTGGAGAATTGAAACCAATAATAATTTACGATTCCGGCGCCAGGGGTGCCCAATGTCACTAGAGAATAAAAACAGGACACCAAGCTCCAGAGGAGCGTCATGTTAAAGGTTCAAACAAATATTCTGGTTCGAATAAGCCATTGGTTTCCATCTGTCGCAAAAACCAAATGGGGATAGATTTGGGAATCGATATTGGCCATTTGAATTGGGAAATAAAACATATGGCTCCACTGGAGCCGATTATTATGGGGCTGGTCAGCGCTATTAACATGATACCCCGCTGGGGTAAAAATCATTTCAAACGATTGACCCGTCCTGAAAAAAGTTTACAGGTTAATTGATTAATCCTGATCTGAGTTTACAGTTGATTGGATTCCTGATCAGACACCAATAGAATCCACTTCCCGGTTGTTCCAATGACCTTCAAGCACAGGACGATTCAATTTTCTGCGGATTGAAGTAAAGACCCGCGTTAGGGACAGAAGCGGAAATCCCGTGCCGGAGGAACGACGGAACGGATTGGAGCGGATGGCCCGGCCCAAAGGGAAACGCCCATATTCCCATTGACCAAATATTGAATGACGGTGTCCTGAAAAGGGCAAAAAAAAGCCGGACATTTTGAAGTGCCCGGCCTTTGAGGAATTATGTGTTCTCCTATTTTTTCTTTGCAGCTGCTTGCCTGGTTGCTGGCTTTGGGGGTGCCACTTTTGGTTCGACCCCTTTTTTCATGGCCAGCTGGCGACTGTCGGCCGACACCACCTTGCGGTAGAACAGCTCAAACTCTTTCATGTCGGCCAGGGTAATTTCGTCTTTGCGGTATTTCAGTTTGCGTGAAACGGTGAGTTTGCCGGGTGCCACTTTGTATGACAAGCTGTAATCGGCAACCGGACAGGACAATTGAACATTTTGCGGTGTTTCGGCCAAAATCAGTCCGGCAGGCAGGTTGACCTCTACACTTTCCTCTTCGCCATCGCCGTCGCTGTTCCACAGATCCATGGTGTATTTGCGGTCGGCTGTGAAGTTGAAATCAAACGATTTCGCCCTTTCGCTCCATGGCAAAGCCAGTATCTGCATGCCACCCAGTTCGGCCAGTGCTTCGGGTCCGAAGAACTCGTAGGTGTACTGAACGGTGTCACTCAGTCCGGTAAGATTGGAGAATTTGAGGGACTTGAGTGTTGTCTGGTTGTAGTCGCCGGCAATGGCCCGCTGCATTTCTTTGAACTGATCCTGCTGACCCAGATCGCGGTAACTGTCACGCATGCTGGAAGCAAACACACCGGTTTTGGTGGTGATCTTTTTCACAAATACATCGGTTCCTTCCAGACGGACTTCCGTTTTGCGGCTCACCTGATTGAGGTTGCGGGTAGGAGGGTTGAGGTACGACAACTCTGCTTTCTGTCCGCTCTGTTCGCTTTTTACGTGCAGGTAGTTGGCATTTTTGAGGTTGTCGTAAAATGTATTAAACGGAAGTTTGTCGGACGTAAGCTCGATGTAGTATTCCTTTCCGCCCGTGTTGAGCTTGGCAATGCAATGGTTGAAGTCGATGCTTGGCAGCAACATCTGGTACTTTCCGTTGTTTCGTGTAGCTACCAATACCAGTTCGGCATTGATTCCGGCTTCTTTGCACATGGCGACAAAAAGTGTGGAAACGTCCTTACAGTCACCCAGTTTGGTGTTGAGTGTGTGGGATGCTTTCTGAGGGATAAGTCCGCTCTGAAGGAAAGACACGGACAGGTATTTGATGTTGCTTACGATGTATTCGTAAATCATCCGGGCTTTCTGCATTTCCGAGAGGCCGGTTTTGCCGTCAAAAATTTTGGCTACGGCTTCTTTTACTTCGAGGTTGACTTTCGATTTCGAGGTAGCCAGATCGTAGTACCAGTTGGAAACGAAGGTCCAATCCGGAATGGAACTCAGGAAAAAGTTGTTTCCCACATCGGATAGCTCCGGCATTCTGTCCTCAAAAGTGATGGCCGCCTGGTTCGTTTTTTCCCAGGTATGAATGGTGAACTCATCTTTTTTCTCTGTTTTCGGCTCGATTTTTTCCTGTGAGAATTTGCTGTTGAAGGTAACGCCTTCTTCCACCATCAGGCTGTAAGACGTGGTGAGAGAAGGCAGGAAGTGGGTGAAGTAAAACGATTCCCAGAAGTGACGGGCCAGTTTTCCTCCGTTCGAACTTTTGATTTTATAGCTCACATGGATGGCATCGCCCACTTCCAGGTTGGTGAACACAATTTCGTCTTCGTTGCTGCTGCCTTCCACTTTGCTGCCGTTGGCTTTGATCACCTCGGCTTTTTCGACATTGTACGACTGCATGCGGTAGTGCTGAATATAATATTGCTTCCAGCGGTTGATGCCTTCGGTGTTGAGGATTTTCACCACAAATGTGCGTTTCTCTTCGGAGGTTCCGCCGTTGTATACCACTTTCTGAACTTCGTCGAGCAGGATCAGACTGTTGTCTTCCGGATAAGCAGCCGGGGCAGGTGATTTCTTCACAATGTCATACACATCCGACTTCTTGAAGTACGAGAAGATTTCCGGTTTATTCTGAAGCTTCCGGAGTTGTTCTCTTGAATCGAAGTCACCCGGCTCCAATTCCATTGCCCGCTGATAGCATTCAATGGCTTTTTGGGTGTTTCCTTTTTCGTTGTAATTCTGTGCCAGTGCCGACCAGAAGTAATAAATGTCGGGTGCATTTTCGATGCACTTGAGGTAATAGGCTTCGGCCTTGTTGTAATCCCTTGTCCCGAAGTAATATTTGGCCATACTGTACCTCGAGCCTGGTGAGTAAGGTGAATTGTCGATGATGGTCTGGAATGCCGCTACTCCCTTTTCCGTCATTCCGTTGTTGAAATACAGATCGGAAAGAGATTTCTGGGCATCGTAAGAATAGTGTGTTTTGAGATAGCGCTGAATTACGCTCAGTGCACCGGAAAACGATTTGTTCATAGATGTTTCCACATCGGTTTTCAGGTCCATGAAGGTGTAGTTATCCGGGTACTTTTTGTAACCTTCTTCCACCAGTTTCACCAGGTAATCCTGTTTCTTTTCTCTTGCAGCCAGACTGATGCGTTTCAACAACGTGGTTTCATCGGTGCCATACATTCTTTCGATTTTGTCAAGAATTTTCGTGGCCTCTTCGTATGTCTCTTTTTCGATTTCTTCATTGAAGAACAGGTTGAGTGAAAGAAGGCTTTCGGCATCGTGTTCTTTCAGCCATTCGATGGTGATCTTGGCATCGGTTTCGTTTCCTGACCGGTTGTACGCATCAATCTGTTTGATTTTCAGGTAACCGCATTCCGGCGCCATTTTTTCGGCCTGGGCCAGTGCCTTCCGTGCTTCGTACCCTTTGTCGTTTCTCAGATAGGCATGTGCCAGCAGCAAGTGTTCCAGAACGGTTCCCTTTCCGCCTTTTGTCTTGTTCTCAAAGAAATCTTCGGAAAAAATCGGAATGCGGGATGGCAATGGTTGCGTGGATTTTGTGTACGTCTGGGAATTGTTGGAATAGGTAAGACCGCTTACGGCATTTTCCATGTCATCGGTGATGCGGAGGAGGAAGTTTGAATTGCTCAGTTCGCTGGTTCCGCACTGGATCAGAATCCGGTTGAAACCTTTATTCAGTTTCACCTTTGCCTGATAGGTATCCATGTCGTTGTTGCGTTCTTCTGCTTCCACAAGCAAAAGAGCATCGTTCACCCACAGTTTTAACGAACCGGAAGTCCCGATCCGGAAGGTAACTTCCTGATCAACCGCACTGTTGGCAAAACTCTGTGCATAGATAATGGCATCTTCCGTAAAATAATGGTAGGTAAAATCCACCCATTTGTCATCCCGGTTGCCTTTCATCTGGAACCATTTCACTTTGGCGCCATTCTTATTGGTGAACACATAGTTGTCTTCCGGATGAGCGATGGGCTCGTAGGGTTTGTCGAAACCCGATTCCGAAATATTCTCGAATTCACCCACCATAGCCCAGGTATCCACAGAACCGATTTTAGCAAAGTAGTCTTTGGACTTTGGTTTCTGGTTGGATGCCGAATAGTGATCGCCGATGGCACTGTTGGCCATCACTTTCAGTGTTCCGTTGGCTTTCGGGTCGGCGATGATCTGATTGAAAAACTTCAGACGGGCTTCTGTTTTTTTCTGACTTGTCCCGAAAACCGATTCTGTGCTCCAGAGTGAATAGAGGTAAGGATAAGGATTGGCAGACGAGTTGAAAAAACTCTCAAACTGAGCAAAAGACTCGTCTTCTTTTCCATCCATCGTCGCAAGTAACGAGAGCATCAGATGCGCTTCGGCTTTCTGAGGGCCCTGTTGGGCAGCCATATAAAACTGACGGGCTTCCTGACGTTTGTTGGTGAAAAACGCCGTGTTTCCTTTTTCAAAATCGGTCTGGGAGAAAAGCGGTGTGACCGCAAGAAAGAAAAGGGCAACCAGGGCCCTTATTCTTGTAACTGAAGCGTAGATCATAAACGGATCTATTACGAATTAAAATTGTTTTTGAATGGCATGTATTTGACAGATCTATTTTGCAAAACTGACGGACCGCTTTTCACGGATCACCGTCACTTTGATCTGGCCTGGATACTGCATTTCATTCTCGATTTTGGTGGAAATCTCGAAGGAAAGGCTTCCGGCTCTGTCGTCAGAAACACGGTCGGCATCCACCATTACGCGGATTTCACGTCCAGCCTGAATGGCGTAGCACTGGTTGACACCGTCAAACGACAAGGCCATATTTTCCAGTTCTTTCAAACGCTTGATGTAGCTTTCCATCACCTCACGGCGAGCACCCGGACGGGAACCGGAAATGGCATCGCAGCTTTGAATGATGGGAGCGAGCATACAGGTCATCTCAATTTCGTCGTGGTGGGCACCAATGGCGTTGATCACATCGGGATGTTCCTTGTATTTTTTCGCCAGTTCCATTCCCAGTAAGGCGTGAGGAAGTTCGGCTTCTTCCGGCCACACTTTACCAATGTCGTGAAGGAGACCAGCCCGTTTGGCAAGTTTGGCATTAAGACCAAGTTCAGCGGCCATAGTAGCACAAAGGCGGGCCACTTCACGGCTATGCTGCAAAAGGTTCTGTCCGTAAGATGAGCGGTATTTCATCCGGCCCACCATTTTAATCAGTTCGGGATTGAGTCCGTGTACACCCAGATCGATGGCGGTACGCTCACCGGTTTCCACGATTTCGTCCTCGATGTTTTTGCGGGTTTTGGCCACCACTTCTTCAATACGGGCGGGGTGAATCCGGCCATCCTGAACCAGACGGTGCAGCGAAAGTCGGGCAATTTCCCGGCGTACAGGGTCGAATCCGGAAATGATGATGGCTTCCGGGGTGTCGTCTACGATCAGTTCCACGCCGGTTGCGGCTTCCAGTGCCCGGATGTTCCGTCCTTCACGGCCGATGATTTTTCCTTTGATGTCGTCGCTCTCCAGATTAAAAACCGATACACAGTTTTCGATGGCCTGTTCGTGGGCGGTCCGTTGAATGGTGGTCAGAATGATCTTTCGGGCTTCTTTGGTGGCGGTCAGTTTGGCCTCCTCCATGATGTCTTTGATGTGGGAAGCCGCACGGGTACCGGCTTCATTTTTCAGACTTTCGATCAGTTGTTCTCTGGCTTCTTCGAGTGAAAGATTGGCAATGCGGGTGAGTTGCTGCTGCTGTTGCTGAAGCATTTTTTCGGCTTCTTCTTTCTTTTTGGCTACGATTTCCAGCTGGGCATCCACATTTTGTTTGCCGCTTTCGTATTCGGCTTCCTTGCGGTTGAGTGTTTCCTGCATTTTGGAAACCTGCTGCTGCTGCTGCTTGAGTTTGTTTTCATTTTGCAGCATCTGGTTTCGGCGGCGGTTTGTATCTTCTTCAAATTCAGCTTTTTGTTTGATGAAGAATTCCTTGGCTTCCAGCATTTTGTTTTTGCGGGTGGCTTCGGCGTTGAGCTCAGCTTCTTTGAGAATGTTGTTGGCTTTGCTCCGGGCGTCGTCCTCAAATTTACTGAGGCTACTTTTGAAGATGGTTTTGGAGGCAATAAAACCTGCAGCGCCTCCTGCTGCGATCAGAACGATCCAAATTAGAATATCCATTTATTTATGTATAAAAAGGTAAGGTGAAATGGGCCAGTTTCAGGGCCTGCGATCTGCAGGAAGATGAATGTTGGGAAAGAAAACGAATGGTGCAACCCTGTCATAATCCCGGAATAACCGGTTGGTCTCCTCCGGCTCCATCACCGGATCTCTCGAAGAAACAGCTGGCCGGTACTCACCTGACCGCTGTGGATTATGAGTTTACTTTAAATCTACGTAGCCAATTGTTCTGATAAGGCATCAATCTCACCTGAAATTGATTCGATCAGGTCCGATCGTTTTTCTTCCATGCTGAGCTTCTCAAAAAAAGCATCAAAGGCCACCATGGCCAGCATGTCCTGTTTATCGACAATATGAAAATTGTTTTTATAAAACGTCAGGCTGGTGTTCAAAAGCTCAGCCGCACGAAGCACTTTGGCCTCATCGATGGCTTTCACTTTCATCGGGTATTCTTTCCCCCCGATCCGAACCACAACAGAAACTTTATCCAAACCTTTATTACTGAATACGTTAATCTTCAAGTTGGGCTATACACGCATCGATTTCCTCAACATAGACATCTATCTGCTTTGCGATAGCGGCTACCTTTTCGGCATAGCTTCCATTTTCATTTGCAATGTTAGTCTTTTCGTCATTCAAAGGAAAATTTTTCGTTTCGCTCTTTGCCTTTTGAAGACTGGCCTTCAATTCCCGGTTCTCCGCCTGATAGTAGCGGATCTCGTCTTTCAACGCCTGCTTCTCGGTGATGGTGGCCCGGATTTGTTCGGATAACAGGTCTAGTTTTTCACGGATGATGATGTCCATAGCAATGTAGATTTTCTGATTGATTCGGAATGACAATAATAACGAACACGAAGAGAATCTGGTTCGGTAAGTTTCAATTTTCCGGCTCAGATCATCTGGCGGATTCCTGCACCGGCGGACTTCATTTCTTCGATGGCCTTCTTTTCATCACCGGGCATAAGGTTCACGGCCCGGCATCCCGGCGTAAAAACATCTACCGTAAGTCCCAGTTCCAGAGCGTCTTTCACCGTATACAATACGCAGAAATCGGTCGCCAGTCCTGCGATCACCAGATGCCGGATGTCGTGTTGCGTCAACCATTCTTCCAGGTCTGTTCGTTGTTCCCGGTGGTTGTCGAAGAAAGCCGAATAGCTGTCTGTTTCCGGATAGGTGCCTTTCTGGATGATCGCAGCCGGATGCAGATTCAGAACCGACGGATGAAGTTCGGCACCATGTGTATGCTGAATACAGTGATCCGGCCAGAGCACTTCGGGACGATCTTTCCAAAGGACGGTATCGTATGGCTTTTTTCCATCGTGCGATGTGGCAAAACTTTTGTGCCCGGCCGGATGCCAATCCTGCGTGAGGATGATGGTGTCAAACGATTTGGCCACCGCTATTAGAGGAGCCAGAATTTCATTGGAGCCCGAAACGGCCAGTGCACCTCCTTCCAGAAAATCAAATTGAATGTCGACCAGCAGAAGAGCCGAATGCTTAGTCATCGATGTTGTTCAGATTGGGATCCACCATTTGCTGAATGCGGTTGGTATCGCCACCGGTCGTATCCAGCGGAACCCGGCCTGAACAGGTGAGATCAACCGACAGATTCGCCGGCCGCTTGAACGGACCTTTTGTGATGCCCAGAACCGGATCGGCGTAGACTTTGTCCATATAATAACTCCAGATCGGCATCGCCATTTTGGAGCCCTGTCCTAAATGAAACGACCGGAAGTGAATGCTGCGGTCTTCGCCTCCCACCCAGATGCCGGTCACCAGTTGTTTGGTTATCCCCATAAACCAACCATCGGAATAGTTGGAGGTGGTCCCGGTTTTTCCGCCGACTTCATTGCCCACCAGGGTTTTTCCCAGCCGGTGAAGACCAAGTGCGGTTCCGTTTCGTTCTTTGGTGGCACCCATCAGCATGTGCACCATCATGTAGGCGGTTTCTTCCGAAACCACTTCTTTCTTTTCCGGATTGAAGGTGGCCAGCACATTTCCGTTTTTGTCGGCAATGCGGGTGATGTAGTAAGGCTTGGTCCACGTTCCGCCCGATACAAAGGTGGAGTAGGCCGAAACAAGTTCAAATACCGACACATCGCTGGCGCCCAGGCAAAGTGCCGGCACGGCATCCAGAGGACTGGTAATTCCCAAACGCTTCGCATAGTCGACTACCCGTTCGGGACCCAGTTTTTTCATCACCTGGGCGGCCACCGAGTTGATCGATTGGGCCATCGCTTTGCGGAGCGTCATCCGTTCGCCGGTAAACTTGCCGTCCGAATTTTTGGGTGTCCAGTAGGTATTGGTTTCTTCGTTGTAAAAGGTGACCGGCGCATCCACCATTTCGGTGCAGGGCGTAAAGCCGTTGTCCATAGCGGCCGCGTAAACAATGGGTTTGAAGGAAGATCCGGGTTGTCTCCGGCCTTGCCTCACGTGGTCGTATTTGAAAAATTTGTAGTTGATTCCACCCACCCAGGCCTTGATGTGGCCGGTAAACGGATCCATGCTCATCATGCCGGAATGGAGAAAATGTTTGGTGTAGGCGATGGAATCCCACGGACTGATGGTGGTGTCGACGCCTCCTCTCCAGGAAAACAATGTCGTACGCAGTGGCCGTTTGAAAGCCAGAATAGCCGAATCCTCGTTGCCATTGTACTGCTCTTTGTAGGCCTGAAACAAGGAGGTTTTACGGGCGGCATTCAGGATGAAGTCTTTGATTTCCGTTCCATTTTCATCCACCCACGGATTCTTGCCCTTCCAGTATTTAAAGAATACCGCCTGCTGTGCCTTCATATGGCTGTCGAGGGCCTGTTCGGCATAACGCTGCATACGGGAATTGATGGTGGTGTAGATTTTTAATCCGTCGGAATAGAGATCCAGTCCTTTTTCACGGCAGAGCTTCTGGAGGTCCTTTTTTAGTTCCGTCCTGAAATAGGTACCAAATCCTTCGTTGTGGTTTTCCACTTTGTACTGGCCAATGTCGATGGGTCTGAGTTTGAGCGATTCGGTTTCGGCTTCGGTGAGAAAATCGTATTTCTCCATTTGTTCGAGCACCGTATTCCTTCGCTTCAGTGCTCTTTCCGGGTTGTAGACGGGCGAATACAAGGTGGGGGCTTTCAATACCCCAACCAGCATGGCACTTTGTTCGAGGCTCAGCTTATCGGGTGTGGTGTTAAAAAAGGTTCGGGCGGCGGTTTTGATACCAAAGGTGTTGGATCCAAAATGCACCACATTGAGGTACATGGTCAGAATTTCCTGTTTGGTATAGGTTCGTTCCAGCTTCACAGCGGTGATCCATTCTTTTGTTTTGATGATGACGGTACCAAGGCCGGGTACATCCGAAAGTGTTCCTTTGTACAGTTCGCTTCGGGTATCAAACAGGTTTTTGGCCAGTTGTTGTGTCAGTGTACTGGAACCTCGCCGGTCGAAGCGGATCACATACCACAGAATGGCCATCGTTCCTTTCATATCGATACCACTGTGATTCTCGAAACGAATGTCCTCCGTAGCAAAAAGGGCTTTGATCAGATTGGGCGATAGCTCCGAAAATTCGGCTGGCGAACGGTTTTCTTTGAAATATTTTCCAAGAAGGACACCATCCTCGGTGTACACTTCCGAGGCCAGTTCTGATTTTGGATTGGCCAGGTTCTCGGTGCTGGGAATTCCACCAAACAAGCCAAACGCATCCAGCGACACGGCATAGGTCCAAATGGCGATGCCGATGAAAAACGTGGCAAGCAGAATCCAGAAAGTCCGAATGAGGGGAAACTTGATCATGATGATATCCGGTCGCAAAAAAAGAAGTTTTCGTGAAGAAGATTGCAATTAAATCCGGATAATGCCGTCAATGAGTAAAAAGCTGAAATTCTTTTCGTTACTGGCATTTGAATCTTCGAATCGGAATCCGGAATTCCCGTCAGACTCTGAATTATTCTCGAAGGTGAACCATCCAGTCGACAGGTATTCTGAAAGAAAACGGAAAATTTCAGTGCTTGTTGCAGCATCCACGTATTTTTGCAGCGAACGCTGGTTTTCGACATTCTACGCATGAACAATCCAAGCTACTTACCCATCATTGTACCCGCCATCGGTTTGCTGGTTCCGTTTGTGATCCGGTGGATTGAGAATAAAAGTCGGTTGCGCCAGGCCCGGCATTTGCTCGATGTCATACAGACCCGCGATGAAATTGAAAAGCTGCTGCAGGATTCCGAAAACCGGGGAGTCGCCTTGCTGGAAAACGAGGAAATCCAGCTTCAATATTACCAGAAAGAACTGGAAAAGGAAATTCGCCGCAACGATGTGCTTGACATCCGGCTTTACCCCATTCTCATTTCGATTGAGATGATCTTTTTTGTATCGGTGGTTTTCACCGGGGCGCTTCAGTTTTTAAAGGACCTCATCTATGCCCAGGGCAATGCCACACTTCCCTTTCTGGAAGGCATCTTCTCCAACTCCACCATCCGGATTTCGCTGCTCATCTTTTGCCTGTTGGGAAGTTTGTACATGACACACGGGTTTCAGAAAAGGCTCATCATCAAGAAAGGCACCACCCTCAAAAGCGAAATCCTGGTCTTCCTGGCCTTCAACGGCTTTTTCGCTGCCACCTTATTTTCCCTTGGCCTCATTCTCTATCTCCTCGATTGGGTCATGCCCTGGTTTTAAATCCTGTCTGATGATCATTTGGGCGGGCATTTCCGGCTGTACGCTGTAGTCCTCGCATCGGTCATTCTTCCCTCGCTGCGGGCTGCCGCTTCCATCCGGGCCGCAGGGGTTAGTTCAAAGTGGAAAGTTCAGAGTTCAAAGGAAATTTCTGGGGAGAGAATAGATTTACCTTTCTGGCACTGCCGCCAAAATGCGTGTCTCCACGCATCAACACAACCGTTGCCCGAAAAGAGCGAACCATTCCTCAGCCGGATTCTATGAAAAAGTCAAATTAGGTTTCAGCTTTTTACAGGATATTCGGGGTCAGCGGAAAAAGCTGGGGAGGGGTTGATTTTAGGAGAATAGTTTTTCAAGTCTGAACAGGAAGAATCTGGTGTTTGAAACACCTCTCAGATTGGCCCTGTATAG
>CAMCXM010000053.1 GCA_945883425.1 Spirosoma fluviale | reverse complement strand
CGGCCAAAGTGAGGGAGTACACCCTTCCCTACCCTCCGTCTTCTCCATCCATTGCTTTGTTCAAAAATGGCGAACTCGTTCATTTTGTGCAGAGACAACATATTGAAGGACGGTCCGCTGAGGTAATCGCAACCCACCTCGAAGGTGTGTTTGAAGAAGTTCTTTAAAACTGACAGAACAAACAGAATTCTGGCCCTTTGGAAACAGAGGGCTTTTTTTTGCCTTCTTTCCGCCAAAATCTGAAAACCACATCCTCTCTCCTACCCTATTTTGCCATATATGGCTCCATCTCCTTTTCAATTCCCTGCCGTAGCTCCATAAGCTTCCGGGCATAAGATTCCATCTTCTTCTCATCTTCAGTAACCGGGACAAAAGCCGGAACATGCCTTGGTTTTCCTTCCGCATCCAGCGACACAAAAATGATGACGCAATGTGTGTTGTGCACAAACTCGTCTGACTCCAGTGGCTTGCTGTACACATCCACCGCAATGTGCATAGATGAAGAGCCGGTGAATATGAGCCTTGTCCGGATTTCAACCAGGAAGCCAATGTGAATGGGCTTAAAAAACCGGATGCCACCCACATACACCGTGACAGCGTATCCACCACACCAGTTCACCGCCGAAGCGTAACCCGCCTGGTCAATCCATTTCATCACGGCACCTCCGTGGACTTTTCCACCAAAATTTACATCTCCCGGTTCAGCCAGAAACCGGAACGTCATGGATTCTTTCATTCGATTGTTCTTCTGATTTGTATTTGATGCAATAAGCACGAAACCAGGATGAAAAAACAGTTCGGTTTCTGAAAACCTTTTCGGAGATTTGAAAGCGATCGGATTGAAATGAAAAAGAGGTGACCTTTGAACACGATGAAATCCTGTCGGTAAAAACGCATGAAAGAAAAGGTGCTGTCCGTTTTATTGATTCTGACCTCCCTGATGGGTTATCTGGAATGGGGACAAGGCCAGCATTTGTTTCTGCTTCAGGCGGAAGGAGAGATTCTTCTCAAACTGTGGACGGATCCCAAATCGGTCCTTCATCCCTTAATTTTAATGCCCTTGTTGGGACAGATTCTTCTGGCAATTACCATCGTCCAAAAGACACCGTCCCGGATTCTGGTTTACATCGGGATGGGCAGTCTTTCTATCCTTCTGGGATTGATGTGTATTATCGGAATCATCAGTTTCAACCTGAAAATCCTGTGTTCAACCCTACCCTTTCTGGTTTTGTCTGTGTTTACGCTGATTCATTTCAAAAAGACACCTGCCGTCAGGAAATGACAGGATTCGCTTACCGCTGCGAAAAAGGCTGGCCAAAGGTAAAAGTGGCGTAATCCACATACGCTGAACTGTATTCTCTCTTTGGATAGGTAAAGATGCATAGCCAATATCCTAGTGATAAGGCGAAGCAAAGGATGAAGTGCAAAGTTGAAAGTGCCAGGTTCAAAGGAAATGCAGAACCGGAGCTGTTAAACCAAACCCTGGAAGGGTGGCATTATTATAGAAACAACGATAAAAAACCAGATTAAACCCCAGCGGGGTGACACGAGGTGGATGAAGTTCAAAGTTGGAAGTTCAAGGTTCAAAGGAAATACAGTGCAGGAATGATCAAAGGACTTTGCATTGGCGCCTTTAGGTGCCGCCTATTGGTAGAAAAAAAACGACAATGTACCGGAGTGCCGTTAGGTACGGTATATTGAATCGGTTGGCTGCCCGTGGTTGTCTGAACTAGGATTTCAGGATTAGCAGGATGAATGCAGAAACGTCATAGGATTTGTCGCGGTCTGACCTTCGGTACCGACCACAACAAATCCAGACAAAAACGCTCCTGGAACCCGGCACATCCCGTCAGCACTGCCATACGTGAAAAGCAAAAAAGTAAAAGGATTGGAATTCGGGATTTTTTCAGGAAAGAAATCCGCCTCAAATAGTCTTGAATTGAAAATTCCGGAGTCACTTCAATCAGCACCCGAACGGCACAGGCCGTTTTCAACCAGGTGTACAAAAGCCTGGGGTTGCCAAAAGGTATTTCATTCCACTCACTTCGGCACAGTTACGCAACTCATTTGGTAGAAAATGGAATTGATGTTACGTTTGTTCAACACTTGATGGGGCACAACGATGTACGGACTACTTTCAGGTACACACACGTAAGCCAGAAGAAAATCAACAACATTGAAAGTCCGCTGGACCGGGCACTTCGACTCAAAAATGAAAAGGAAAATGAGAGGTAAAAACCCTTCGGAAAAACCTGCGGAATTTGTATTGCAATATGGCGGCGCAATTCAAATTGCGCAAGTCCAACTCAGCGTAACATCTTGTTTTTCAATCAATAAAAACTAACCGAACTATCGGACCTTCGTATATTAACGAGTTAAGGGCAAGCTTGAAAATAACGTCTTAAATAACAAACAAATGCAAAATATAGAACTTCTAAAAAGAAAATTATTTATTGCTGCATTGGCTATTTTACCTTCTGTTTCAAATGCTCAATTTGCTTCAGAGCAAACCATTAATACCACTGAAAGCGGACAATCTATTTATGCTGTTGACATTGATCAGGATAATGACGTTGATATTGTTTCCGCCCTGCAAAGTGAAAATAAATTAGTTTGGTATGAAAATTTGGGTGGTGGAATATTCTCACTTAGTAATCTAATATCAGACAGTGTTTCCTCTCCGTATCATGTTATTGCAGCAGATTTAAATAATGATGGTAAACAAGATATAATCTCTGCAAATAACGGGGATAGCTCAATATCATGGTTTCAAAATTTGGGGAGTGGCACATTTAGCTCTAAAATAACTATAACCAATAGTGCATTCAATGTTCAATCTATTGACACTGCAGATGTTGATAATGATGGTGATTTGGATCTACTATCGGGAACATATTTTCCAAACGGTATGGTTGCTTGGTTTGAAAATATTGGTAGTGGAAATTTTGGACCACAACAAATTATAAGCAATTCCAATATTGACGTAACGACAGTTGTTTCGTCAGATCTGAACAACGATTCCTTACCTGACGTTTTAGTTGCTAGCTTCATTGGTGATGTTAAATGGTTTAAAAATCTTGGAGGTGGATTATTCGACTCAGGGCAAAATATTGGTTGGTCATTTTATACCTTTGACGCTTGTGCAGGAGATATAGATGCTGATGGCGATAATGATGTAGTTGCATCTAATGGTGCGGAAATATTCATTCATGAAAATTTAGGCAATGGACTTTTTGGTAATCAACCTATTGTAGTTACTTCTACAAATTCATCATATGGTGGAACAATTTCACTATTTGACATTGATAGCGATGGGTTATTGGATATTATACCCGCTGAAACCTATCAATATAGAGTAATTTATTACAAGAACTTAGGGGCACTTGGATTCAGTCAACCAATGATTGTGGACTCAGCCACATCAGATAAATGCACAGACACCCATTCAGCCGATCTTGATAATGATGGTGATATGGATATTATAGCCTCTTTTGAAGATATCACGCCTAATGATAAACTTGTCTGGTATGCAAACACGTTAGTGCTTAATGTAAACGAAATTAAATCCACTCAGGATTTTGACAATTATCCAAATCCGACTTCTGAACATCTTACGATTAAACTTAAAGAAAATATTGGAAAGTTTAATCGATTCAGTATTTATGATTTTATGGGGAAAGAATACCAACTAGACAATAATAAAAATGGCAACACTGAGTATTTGGTAAATGTTTCGACACTTCGCCCAGGATTCTATCTTATAAAATGTCAAACCGAAGGTGGCAAATTTTACCATCGTGAGTTTATTAAAAAATAACAGCGGTAATAAATCTTGCAAAAGAACACATGCAAATAATCAACATTAAAATAGTCTTAATCGCTCTCTTGGCGCTAATTGTGAACCAAACATTTGGACAATTAGTAATCAATGAAGGTAGTAATAAAAACTACTCAACCATCAGTGACGAAGATGGTGATTTTGAGGATTGGATTGAGATCTACAATTCCGGCCCAACTGCAATTGACTTATTCAATTATAGTTTGAGCGATAATTCAAATCCTGGTGAATGGGCATTTCCGCATCAGATTGTCCAGCCTGGTCAGTACATCATAGTTTTTTGCAGCGGGAAAGACAGATTCGCATCTTCTTCATTTACAAATGTTTTATCAGATAGCACATTTACACCACAGGTAGGCTGGAACACCCATCCTTTTTCAATACCCTTCAATTGGGATGGCGTATCAAATATTGTTTTAAATCTTTGTACCTTCAATCCGTTTTATCAGTGTAATTCCATTCATTACCAGAGTGTCACAACCTACAATTCGGCTACAATTGCTTTAAATTATCCAGGGTCAGCATGTGGATTCAGCGGTGGAAGTAACGCCCAGCAACGCCCCAATATTCGCTTTAACTCAACCACTGTAGGCACGGGAACCGTACAAAACGGATTTTATGACTATCCCTCTGCATACAGCAACTGGTACGAAGGCGCCCGCCAACAATTTCTGTACACAGCAAGTGAATTGATATCAGCTGGCCTATCAGCTGGAAACATTGATTCGCTTGCGTTTGATGTAGTAGCAACATGTCCAACAAATTTCCAGTTGTTTGAGTTAAGTCTAGCAAATACCGGTATTAATTCATTACCACCGAACTTTATTCCTTCCGCAGGAAATTTCAATCATACCAATTTTAAAATCAGCTCCAATGGCGAAACCATCAAACTATACAACCCTTCGAACATACAGATAAGTTCACTTAAAGTAAATTGCGGGCCCGGTTACGATGTCAGTGCCGGAAGCTTTCCTGATGCAACAGTTACAATTAAGAAATTTAGTGAGCCAACTCCCGGAGCCTCCAACAACGGATCAATACCTGCCGTCAACTATGCCATGGCACCTGTTTTATCAGTAAACAGCGGGATTTATACAAGTGCTTTTTCAGTAAACATTTCAGACCCTAATAATCCTGGTGCTGTTATTTATTACACTCTCGATGCAAGCGACCCCGACACGACTTCTATTTTATGGAACGGCATTCCAATATCAGTTTCTCAAACAACTATACTTAGAGCAAGATCTTTTCTCAATGGATATATACCAAGCACTATTACCTCGGCCAGTTATTTATTCAATTTAAATCATACAACGCCAATCATATCAGTAATAAGCGATTCGCTTAACTTATTTGGACCAACAGGTATGTTCGACAATCCAACGCTGGACTTACTGAAAGCATCTTCCATTGACTACTTTGATTCTACAGCCAATCACAATCTGCTTTTTTCAAGGAGAGCAGGTATCATTATGGATGGTGGCTGGGGATCAAGAGGCAATCCGCAACGACCATTCAGAATCAAACTTGACGATGGCGTTTTAGGTCAGGGACCAGCTATAGGAACTTTTCTCTCTGACCGTCCTAATCGCAACCAATACAGTGATTTTTACCTTTTCAATGGTGGCGGAAATTATATGGTCTTACCCTTTAAAGATGCCGTCCAAGTAAAAATGATGGGAGAGGGTACAAATTCCTATTATGCTGCCAGCAGGCCAGTAAGTGTTTACATAAATGGAGAATATTGGGGATTATATGACATGAAAGAGAAATTCAATACAGAAATGTTTGAGATATACGATGGATCTATCGAGAATACCATCGATATATTAGGTTCAAGCGCTAATTACGGCTTTCAGTTAAGAGCCATTGAGGGAAATGTTGAACCTTTTTTTGAAGCCAACGATTCGATTTCTCAAATAAATCCTTTGGATAGCAATTTCTGGACACAAGCTGATCAGTATGTGGATATGATCTATTATAATGATTACATCATTGCTGAACTATGGATGAATAACGTTGATTGGGGGGCAAACTATAACAACATAAAAATTTATCGCTCCAACGCTACAAATTATAGGTGGCGTTATTGTTTGTTTGATCTTGAATATGGCCTGCTACCCAATCATGGATGGCTCAATGGTGCAAATAACTATAACTGCACTACTGACCTACTTGGAGGGATAATCAATCATCAAACTGTAGACCCGGGAAATCCCCATTTCAATGTCTTTTGGAGAGGACTTCAAAACGACCGATTCAGAAATTACTTTATCAATCGCTTTGCCGATCAAATGAATACAGTGTATTTACCATCTCGACTTTTGGCAATTGAAAATTCAATGTATAACCAGACACTACCCGAGATGCCTGCTCATTTTGCTCGTTGGGGTGATCCTAATAATGTCCCTGCTCATATGAATGGCTATTTGCAATATCATCAGTTGTTTTCTGATGAGTTGGCTTGTCGACCTGACAATATGAGAAATCAGATTCAAAGTAATTTCAACCTACCCCAAAAGGTACAAGTTGAACTAGATGTATTTCCTTACAATGGAGGGAAAATAAATATCAGCACCATTTCACCTGACAAATATCCCTGGAATGGAATTTATTTTGATGGTGTACCTATTAAAATTGAAGCTCTTGCAATGCCTGGTTATCAATTTTCACATTGGGAATCTAATGGTCTAATTACTGATACATTAAATGCTGTTTTTCTTGACACCTTGACAACAGCTGCTATCAGCTTCAAAGCTCATTTTGTTTCAACACTTGGAATTGATGAATTAAAGCCCTCGGTATTTCATATTTATCCAAACCCAACCTCTGAACATCTTACAATTAAACTAAAAGAAAATATTGGAAAAATTAATCAATTTAGTGTTTATGATGTTCTGGGGAAAGAATACCAACTAGACAACAAACAAAATGGCACCACTGAGTATTGGATAAATGTTTCGTTACTTGGCCAAGGATTCTATATAATAAAATGTCAAACTGATGATGGCAAATTATACCATGGAGAATTTTTTAAACAATAACAAATAGCCAGGAATAGAAATGAAGCAAAGTTAGTCCTTAACAGCACCTACCCAAAAGGCGGGGTTTCGTGTTCCAAAGACAGTTTTGTGGTTAATCAAACATTATTTTTTCAAATCAAGTTTTATGTTAAAAATCCCTCCCTTCGGGTAGCTGCAAAACGTTAGCGGCTTCTATCTAAGGCCTTTGCATAGTCGACCCAGCCCGCATTTTCGGCTTACCTTACAGGTGATGGTTTGTACAACCGAGGGACCTGAATACACTTCGTCTGTCCATCCCTCTCCCACCCCATTCCTGCGCTACATGATTCATCAATCCCAAAACCTTGAAGGTTGTTACCATATCCCTGACATTGATTTGATTTGCGGACTCTAACCGCCACCCGCCCCTATGCACAAACTGCTGATCATGGATGACAAGGAAAAACTCCGCAACCTGATGGCCCGGATACTAGGCCTCTTCGGCATTCTGTTTCTTCCTGTCCTTGCTTTGGGTCAGATAAAACCCGACACGACAAAGCCTGTTGCACAGGAATCGAATCCCCTCTCCTATTCCGGTTATGTGGAAACGTACTATTGCTATGATTTCGGGAATCCGTCTGACCATAACCGACCGGGATTTGTGTATTCCCACAACCGGCACAACGAGGTAAATCTGAATCTGGGCTTTGTAAAAGCGGCTTATTCCACCGATCGTGTCCGTGGCAATCTGGCTCTCATGGCCGGAACCTACGCCAACGCCAATCTGGCCAATGAGCCGGGCGTTTTACAAAATGTGTTCGAAGCCAATGCCGGGGTTCGCTTGTCGAAAACGAAAAACCTGTGGATCGATGCCGGTATTCTTCCCTCCCACATCGGTTTTGAAAGTGCCGTTGGGAAAGATTGCTGGAACCTCACCCGCAGTTTGCTGGCTGACAATTCACCCTACTTTGAATCGGGTGCCCGGATTTCGTATACATCCTCGAATGAAAAGTGGTATCTGAGTGCCTTGCTCCTCAATGGATGGCAGCGGATTCAGCGGGTAGAAGGAAACCAGACACCGTCCTTTGGCCATCAGCTGACCTGGAAACCGAACACGAAACTGTTGGTGAACAGCAGTTCTTTCATCGGAAACAACAAACCCGATTCCGTCCGGCAGATGAGGTATTTTCATAATCTGTATGCTGTATATCAGCCTACTGATGCCATTGGCATTACCCTTGGATTCGACATCGGAGCCGAACAGAAATCAAAAAACAGCGGCGATTACAACACGTGGTTCACACCTGTGCTGATTGTGAAATATGCTTTGAACGATGCCCTGAGTCTGGCTGCACGTGGGGAATATTACCAGGATAAAAATGGTGTGATCATTGCGACCGGCACGGAGAATGGGTTTCAGACCTGGGGGTATTCTTTGAATCTGGACTACAAAGTGGCGGACAATGCACTCTGGCGCATCGAAGGACGGGGCCTTTCTTCCCGTGATCCGATTTTTATGCGCAACCAGAAGTCGACCACATCGAACCTGTTCGCTACTACTTCGCTGGCTATTTCATTCTGATCAGAGATTCGGTCAACCATGGATTTCCGGGTGAAAATGGCTCGTCAATTCTCCGATCTCATTTCAAAATCGAATGAATTGAAACCAACCCATGCAGTTGTGAACAGACTCTGAAGAAAACTGTGCCCAGCCTTGCCAGGTGCGCTCCTAAAATCGAATCCGGCAAAAATAAACAACCGATGCGATGGAACCAGAGCACACAGTTAGTCAAAATCATCTGCCTCAATTCTCCACTTTTTAAGATTGAATCAACGGAAGTGGAAAATTCTCTTGATAAACGGTTTTCAGAAACTGATTTTTCGATTACTTGCCAGCGATATTCAAACATGAAACATACACAACAACCGCAACGCATTTTATCCATCGACATTGGTGGATCCGGAATAAAGGCAAGTCTGCTGGATCCGGAAGGAAATGTTCTGGTCGATTACCGGAAAACCAGCACACCGATTCCCGCTAACCCGGAACAGATTCTGCTGGCGATTAAAAATCTGGTGGCGGATTTCCCGGAATTTGATGCCATTTCTGCGGGTTTTCCTGGATATGTGCGGGATGGCATTGTGCACACCGCTCCGAATCTGGACAATGAAAGCTGGAAATTAACGGATCTGAGTGAGGCATTGACACGAGAACTCGGCAAACCTGCCAAAGTTGTGAACGACGCTGATCTTCAGGGAATGGGCGTGGTTCATGGGAAAGGACTTGAAATGATGATGACACTGGGTACGGGTTTCGGCACCGCCATTTTGTTGGACGGCGTCCTGCTTCCACATCTGGAATTGTCGCATTTACCTGTCACCAAAAGCAAAGACTACGACCAGTACATTGGCGAACAAGCATTGCAGGAGATTGGTGAGAAAAAGTGGAACAAGCGTATGCTGAAGGTTCTTCACACATTCAAAACGGTAATCAATTACGATGCTCTCTACATCAGTGGCGGAAATGCAAAACGACTTACGATTCCTTTGGACGACAATGTCAAAATCGTAAGCAACCGGGAAGGCATCCGTGGCGGTGCCCGGCTCTGGAAACCAGCATAAGCATTCCGGCATATTTCAAGTAAAGACAACAAAAAAGGCTCCCTGAAAAGAGAGCCTTTTTTTATTGCGTAAAGTCTGGATTACGCCAGTACTTCTTTGATTTTATCTGCTGCTTCTTTAAGAAGGATCGCCGGGAATACCTTCAGACCTGATTCTGAAATGATCTGTGCGCCCAGTTCGGCATTCGTTCCCTGAAGACGTACAATGATTGGAATGTTAATCTCGCCAATGTTTTTATAGGCTTCCACAACTCCGGAAGCTACACGGTCGCAACGAACGATTCCTCCGAATACGTTGATCAAAATGGCTTTCACGTTTGGATCTTTCAGAATGATCCGGAAACCGGCTTCAACAGTTTTGGCATTGGCCCCACCCCCTACGTCAAGGAAGTTGGCTGGCTCACCACCGGAAAGCTTGATTACATCCATGGTTGCCATCGCAAGACCGGCACCGTTTACCATGCAACCCACGTTACCGTCAAGTTTCACGTAGTTAAGACCCGATTCTCCGGCTTCTACTTCCAATGGATCTTCTTCGGCCAGATCGCGAAGTTCGGCCAGATCCTGGTGACGATACAGAGCGTTGTCGTCCAGATTTACTTTTCCATCCACAGCCAGAATTTTGTCATCCGATGTTTTGAGGACAGGATTGATTTCGAACATGGAACTGTCTGTATCCACATAGGCTTTATACAATGCATCCAGAAATTTCACCATTTCTTTGAAAGCATTTCCAGACAGACCCAGTGCAAACGCAATTTTACGTGCCTGAAATGGTTGAAATCCAACAGAAGGATCGATCCACTCTTTGAAGATTTTCTCCGGTGTTTCTTCCGCCACTGTTTCAATTTCCATCCCACCTTCGGTGCTGGCCATGATCACATTGCGGCCTGTGCTACGATCAAGCAGGACACCAACATAATATTCTTTGGTTTCGCTGGCACCTGGATAATACACATCCTGCGCAACGAGTACTTTATGAACTTTCTTTCCTTCCGGACCTGTCTGATGCGTAACCAGTTGCATTCCGATGATTTTGGATGCCAGTTCGCGAGCGTCTGCCGGCGACTTGGCCAGTTTTACTCCACCTCCTTTACCACGGCCACCTGCGTGAATTTGTGCTTTAATCACACACCAATCTGAATTGTATTCCCGCTTGAGCGATTTGGCAGCTGCTTCTGCTTCTTCAGCAGTGTGCGCAAGGATGCCTTCCTGTATGCGAACTCCGTATTTCTTGAGTAGTTCTTTGGCCTGATATTCGTGGATATTCATCGAAGAGAATGAAGATTTTTTAGAAGCCCAAAATTAGCCGCTCTCGCCGGCTTTCCAAACCCGTTTTGATGGAATATTGGATTGCTGTTGAAAAAAGGAAAATCGGTTAACTTTGTCAGGCTTTATGTTCCTTCCGAAAAACCATTTGTTCCTCATTTGTATCTGCCTGATGATCGTGGCCGGCACAACCGGATGTTTCAATGAACGGACTCCTAAAAAACCAGAAGACAACACCGACTGGCTCACACCCACCGAACCTTCCATTTTGATAGAGAATCTGCAGAAAGCCATTTCCACACTCAACCTCAACAATTACAGACGGTGCATTGCGACAGAAAATTTCCGTTTTAAAGCAGATCCAACCATTACCGCCAACAATCTGGGCCTGTTCAATTCTTGGACATGGGACAATGAAACCCAGTATTTCAACAATCTCTCACAGGCATCCAAACCCGTGAGCTCCAATAATTCGCTTCAGTTTGTCAACACCCGCATCATCAACATCAGCTCGGATTCTCTGGAATTGACGGCGGATTACAATTTATCCATTTACCATCAGGATACTTCCTTTCAATCGGTTACGTTTGCCGGACTTCTCAGTTTTCAGATGAAACGAAACCGTCAGAATGAGTGGCAGATCGCCGGCTGGCAGGACAACAAAACCAAATCGACACCATGCTGGACAGAACTCCGACAGCACTTTTTCGCACCCTGATTGTTTCGGCAATGTTGGCAGCCGGAATGGTCGCCTGCAATCCGTTTGCTCCCAGGCTGGAAGACATTGTGGTGGACCGAAATCAGGTTTTGGGAAACCGGAATTCGGTATCCGGCTTTTTCGATTGGTTCCGATCTTCTTACGAATTAAGAGATACCCTGCTCTACGGACAGATGCTGGCCCGGGATTTTCAGTTCAGCTATCTGGACTTCACCAACAACAACACCGTTTACTGGGACCGTGACATCGACATGCGGACGACTTACAATTTATTCAAAGCGGCCAAGTCGACCTCCGTTCAGTGGCAACATTATGTGTATGCTGACACACTCAACAGCGACACTTCGGCCAGTGTGGAACGCTATTTTAATGTGACGGTGGTTCTGGATGACCAGAGTATTTTCCGTAGTACAGGCAGTGCCCGGATTGTGCTTCGCCGAAAATCAAAATTCGATTTCTGGCAGATTGTAACCTGGTTCGACAAATCCGATTTTTAAGCCGGAAATTGCCTGATTCTGGTTAGGCCAGAGGATCTTCTGAACCGATTTGCGGAGTGGAATCGTTTGCGGAATCTTTCTTCCTGCCGGTGATCCATTTCCACAAGGCACTTGCTCCTGCGATGAGCCCGACAATGATGAGTTTTGAAAATTTCAGAAGGAAGATCCCGATTTTGGCCAGCAGACCTGTCTTCATCAATATCCCTCCGGCGATCAACCCGGCAATTCCATAGGATGCTTTTTTATCGACACCCTCCTTGTAATCGGCATACGCGTTACCTTCCGTAAAATCGATGGCAGTGAGGATTCCATCCAGTTCCTGTTTGATTTCCGGGAGATCTTCCGGGCTTCCTATGGCGTTCACCACCAAAACCCCTGCCTTGCCCAAAATCCGGATGTTGTAGTTCAATGTTTCTGCGCTGTCGGTTCCGAAACGAAGACGTTTGGCCCAATGCAGCTTCTTATTTTTCGCATCGTAAAATGGGGTGGAAGCCCAACCCAGCAACGAGATCGATTGGTATCCGGCTTGTTTCCTCGCTTCATTTCCTTCTTCTACCTCATCTTGCATTTGCTCGAGAAGATCTTCGTAATCGATATCCGCTGCATCTTCATCGTCTACATGGCCTTCGTCGCTGTATGAAATTTCAATGGCCCAGGTGGCGGGAAAAGTATCATTGGCATATTCCGGAAACAGCATTCCCATGGTTGAGGAAGGCGGATTTTCCCAAAGGGTTTCGAGCACATAATGACTTTGCTTAGGATCGAGATACTTAAATCCTTTTGGAATCCGAATCTGTGCCAGACCGCTACCCAGTCGGGCGGTTCCTTCTGTCTGAAACCGGAGGACCTGATAGGACAAAGTGGAATCCTGTGCCTTAAGAGAAAACGAAAAGAAGAGAAGGCAAAAAGCAAGGAGAATAGATTGAGATTTCATCGTTTACACTTTTTCGCAAGAATACAAGGAAATTCAACTGATGCCAAACTGAAAGGACTTGTCCCGGCTTCAAAAACTCTACGACATTAAAAATTTGAATAAAAACCGGGTATAAAAAAAGGGAGCAAAACTCCCTTGATTCTATTCGTAGTCGCTCGAAAGCTTAAACCGGGCCACCCGTTTTTGCCCGGCATCGGCCACATAAAGCATGCGGTTGGAAAATGCCAGAGCGGCTGGCCGTCCAAACTGAGTTGGTCCGGTGCCATGTCCGCCAAAGCCGACTTTTATAAGTTTTCGGTTGGTGTACTGTGGTGGCGGAGTGGTGCCTTCATACCCGTTTTCCTGAAACACATGAATGCTGTCGGTGGCTTCATCAATGAGGAAAAGATATTTCTGACTGGTTCCTCCGAACAAAACGGCCGTTGGTTCTTTAAACCGAAACGTCTGATACATATAACCGGAAGCATCGGTTGAAGAGGGCAGTGCGAGGGGTTTGAAATTTGTTTGCGGTCCCAATTCAGGATCAATGACAACCTGCATAAAACGGGTTGAGATGGCCAGACCACTTGTTCGGGATGTGTAAATAAAATCTTTCCGGGTTTCCATCCTAGCACGCTGTGGAGGCTGAACCAACGTGGTAATGCCAAGAGGTTCGATGGAGCCGCTTTCAGAAAAACCACCGATAAATACATCCTTATTGTTAAATGAAAGAATGCTGTTCTTCCGGGTGATGTATTGTGTATTGGTTTCCTGCGGGCCGGATGAGGTTACGTAATAGGAGTTGTCATCCAGAAAGCCAATCGCGTTGAGTTTTGTCTTCTCAATGGCGACTTTGTCCGTCAGCTTATTGGCTTCATTGATGCAATATGGGTACACCAACTTTCTTTCAATTTCAGCCAGATTGAGATTGAGAAGCGTTGTATTGCCACCGTCTGTAAATTCTTTCTGCGAGATTTTATAGATCGCCGGCAGGTTATAAGACAATCCGTTGATGATGGTATCCACCCGGGCCAAAGCATACAAATCCAGACTGCGGTTCTGAATCACAAAATACACATTGGGCAAATCATACCGACCCAATTGACGACCGGCGGCATCATACGAGTAAATGGCTTTTGCCGAATCTACGACATACAGAAGTTCATCGTATCCGCTGTAAAGGCTCACTACATTTAATCCTTCAGCAAAATACGGAAGGACGGGAACGTATTCCACACTCTTGAGACTGTAGTCCGGCTTTTCAATATAGTCACCTACCTTGTTTTTTTCACCAAAGAAAGAACAGGAGGCCAGACCGGCCAGAAGAAGAATGGCGATTGCGTTTTTCATCATGTTACTGTCCTACTTTGTGAAAACCTATTGATAAACCGATGGAATGAATCACTCCCAGATAACGATTTGGAAGCACAGCATACTCCACACTCAGTGGAAATGCCCCGACTCTTGTCCGCACCCCAACTCCGGCTGAGAAGTTTTCTCCCTGTACATTTAATCGATACCCAACCCGTACAAACAGAAGGGAATCATATCCGTATTGAGCGCCAAGGCGAATATTTTCGGCATTGTCATTGGGGTGATTTAATTGTGCCGAAGTCAGAATCTGGTGAACGCCCTGTTGAAAAGGAACCATAGAAACGCCCATAGAAAACATGGTTGGAGCGCCATAACTTTCGGTTGTCACACCACCGGAACGATTGTACATCACCGCCAGATCGGAACCAGAAAGTGTAGAGTTTCCTCCAAAATGCTGAAGTGACACGGCAAAAGAAAGGTCCTTCCAATCGGTGCGGTAGAGAAAACCAAGATCAACAGTAACCGCATTGGCAGAATATTGAGCCAGTTGCTCGCGGATAAAATTAGCATTCACACCAAAACTAAACATTTTGGAAAGTGCTCTTGAATATCCAACACCAAACTTCATGGCATCCGATGAATAAACAGAACCGTCGCCCAAAGGCTGAAATTCGGTTCGTCTTTTTTGTGCTCCGCTGGAAAGATAATTCATCGAGAACATCCAGGCGGTTTTGTTTTCGGTTTTGTAAATCCCGGATAAATACGACTGGAACAAACCTGCCGGCATGATACGGGTAGAGAAAGCCAATACCGGGTGCTCCATATTGGAAGCGGCAGCTGGGTTCACCGTCATGGAATAAGGCTCACCATTCAATGCAACACTTGCCCCACCCATTGAGACCGATTTCGGAGAAAGGTCATTCTTCAAAAAAGGCATGGCGGATATTCCGGCTCTTTGTCCACCCAGATTGGGAAGAACCTGGGCATGAACTGCCTGGGTTGCGAGAGACAAAAGACCGCAAAGAATCAGATTCAGAGATTTCATTGGCTTCTTCATCATCCTGTTAAAAATTGAAACCAATACCATAAATAATTTGCGTTGGCTGGAGATAGCGGGCCGGATTGCCTGGTGGCAGACCCGAAGTATTCGGATCCACAAAATTCGGGTCCCGCTGTTCAAACGGCAATGCATCTCCATTTCGATAGGCCGTTCCGGTGACCGGATTCACAATTTGTGCATTCTTGTTGTTGAAGATGTTTTTGATCTCAATAGAGAAAGAAACCTTCGCTTTTTTGGCAATTACAAAATCACGGCTGATGCTGATATCGGACCAGAACCAGGACGACCCGATCTTTGAAAACTGTGAGTTCGGAACCAATTCATAGATGGTTCTGCCCAGATCGTTTTTACCTGCGGCTCTGTATGGCGTATACCGAAGTCCCGATTTCCATGTTGTGAAGAAGAAGAACCGGAATCCTTTCAACGGGATGTTAAAAATCCGTACGTTGGTATCCGGTACATAAATGACGGAGCCTTTCAGATCCCAAGGCCTGTCCCAGGCAAGGTACTGCTCCTTGGTGGTGTTTACCTGACCTGTCTGGCGAATCTGAAGCAGCGATTCCTTCGCGGAATTCGACTTACCTGTTGCTACCTGATAGGAAGCGTTAAAGGTGGTCCGGATTTGTTTCGACAAACGGTAATTCAGACCAAGTTCCACACCGCGGACACGGGCATAATCCTGATTGATGCTGATCACCCGATCCACGAATTCCTGACCCAACCGGGGGTCAATGATTTCAGCGGTACGGTTTACGATAAAGTCAAACTGATCTTTGTAAAAGGCGGTAAACGTAGCCGAGAAATCTTTGGTGATCTGCGATTTCACACCCAGTTCATAGGCAACGGCCACTTCGGGATTCAGATTGGGGTTACCGGCATTGGCACCTGCGACCCGGTTCTGGTAATTGGTATCGAGCCCTGCGTACATAAAACGCGGATGCGGCAAACGGAGCGAATGACCGTAGTTAAAGTAAAGAACGTTGTTTTCAGTCACCGGAAACGATACCCTCACTTTTGGCAGAAGTCTTGCTTTCCAGCGGAGACCCAGTAATTGAGCCGTCTGCTTTTTGTACTCATCACGGTTTGTTTGGGCAATGAATGTATAAGGGTTGTCGATGGCCTGATCGGCAAATTTTCCTGGAGCCCAGTATTCAAAACGACCACCGATGACGGCTATGATTCCTTTGTACTTGATTTCATCCTGTGCATAAAAAGCACCGTTTTGCGGTTTCACAGCCCATACGTCGTTGCTTTGTCCAATTCGCGATGAAGGAGTAAAGGTACCGTCATTCAATTTGATCGGTGCGCCAACCCAGGGGCGGGTCACATCGATCCATTGCATTTCCTGCAGCTTATGTTCAAAACCAAAGGAGGCAAAATGGATTTTGCTTTCAGATAACCAGGTGGCTTTGGCTTTGAGTGTATATTCAATAAAATAGTGATCGTGCCATAAAGTGGAGATACCACCATTGTTGTAAAATCCATTTCCAGGTAAGGCATAAAGGACGGAATCGGAAGTAGCCCGCGGATCATCGAATACGGTCACCGGATTTGTGATGATGGATTCCGGATCATAAACCTGATTCAGAGTTGGATCCCGGAACACCCGGCCATTGGCGTCGGCCCGAAGTCGGGTAAACAATCTTCCAGCGGTGGCATCGAGTTTCCATTGCTTGTTGATGCTGTGGCGTACGTTGATGGCTGATAGATTGGAGCGGTGTGTGTAGGTTGTGGCATTATCCATCTGCTCGGCAAATCCATACTGAAATCCCGGAACCATGATCTGGTCGAAACCAATGATCTGAAGGGTTCTGGAATTCTGGTTGATTGAAATGCTGTGCTGATTGGTAAAGGTAATTCGGGTAGAGGCTCCCAGTTGGTACGCGAGTTTGAAGGTATTGCTCCATTTATTATCCTGACGGGGCGCCCAAAATGGTTTGTTGTCCAACAAACTGGAGTTCAACTGATTGGCATAGAAGCCAAAATAGTCACTGGTGAAGCCCACGTCGACCGAAGTAAACAAGGTCAGTTTTTTGTTGGTTCCCGGAATGGGTGTACCAATTGAAATTTCGGCGAGGTCCGTATTCCAGGCCGTTCCTTTAAATTGATTAAATCCGAGGTTGTCACGCTGCCACCGGCCACCGATGGAAAACTTATCTCCCCCTTCACGAATGCGGGTCACGATGGTTCCGGAGTTGGAATTGTATTCTGCATCTCCCCCACCCGTCATAACGGTAATGTCCTGCACAGACCCGGATGCCACATCGGTTCCAAAACCGGTACCGGCCAATGGATCGGCGGCATTGATTCCATCAACCAGATATTGTGTTTCGTACACACGACCTCCCCGAATCTGAAGACCATCCGGCGATTTGTTTACGCCCGCCTGCATCGCAGCTACGTCCTGCACGTTGCGGACGTTCATTTCCTTGATGTCGTCTTTCGAAATTCGGACTTCACTCTTCCCGCTTTCCAGATCGACCGATGGTTTTTCACCAATTACTTCCACACTTTCGAGCTCATTGGTTTGTTCCGCAAGGGAAGTGGTTAAGGTCACGGTTCCGTCCTTTGAAATGCGGATACCATTGAAAATTTTCTCTTTGTATCCCACATAACTGACCCGGACACTGTAATCGCCCGGTTTGATTCCGGCAATGGTGTACTTTCCATTGATGTCGGTGGAAGCTCCCTTGTAGGTTCCGATCAGTAAAACCGTTGCTCCGATCAGGCCTTCATTTGTGCCTTTGTCGGTGATGACTCCGGTGAGTGTTCCCTGTGCCAATGAAGTGAACGCAAAGGCAACGGTGAGGATGAGGATAAGTAAAGATCGCTGCATACTACCAGTTAAATTCCTCATTCAGAATTTTGTTGAACGTATTGATTAAGGCTGGCCGGTCACCACTCAGGAGGGTGAGTTCCATCCCAAAAAAGACAAGGTTGGTTTTGTTGTTGAATGGATTTCGTGAAATCAATCCAATTGGCAAATCGGGTCCAGTGTAGGTACTGGTGAGGCTTGATTTTGGCATCATATACAATGTATCGGCACCAGGTTTCACTTCGAAAATATCGATACCCGACACAATGTTGTTGGTGCTCTTCAAATCCGTATATCCTGGTTTTTGCGCCGTAACAGGAAAATTTCGGCGTAAACGGGTTAGGTTTGATTGATCTGATATTTTGGAAATCGGTATCAGCGAGAAGATCGGATCATCGGTTGATAGCTGATTCGGTGCATCCGGAAAATTGGTGGATGCGAGAAGCTTTCCATTAAACCGAAGATACTGATTCAGTGCGGTGGATGCGGTGGTCAACATCAAAGGCGTTTGCCCCGGAAGGTTGGTGAGTATGTCGGAAAACCAGAATACTTTTTTATACTGCTTGCACAGAAGGTAAAAGGTAGAGTTCCAGAATTTTGGTTGATTGATTCCATTGTTGGCATTCATATCAATCCGATCATACGTTGCAATTCCGGAAAGCAGGGAAGTGTATAAGGTATCTCCGATAAAGGCACCTTCCCCTTTAAAGGCATCGACCAGTAAAAGATCGGATGTCTTTCGTTTGATAAAATATTGAATATCGGCTGTATCCACATCGATGGCACCAGCCAGATCTTTCACTTTAATGAAGAACTGATTCTTTGCATCCAGTTGCATTCCTGCAATTCTCAGATTGGGAATTGGGGAAGGCTCATTGTTGAGCGTTGCCAGATTTTCACCGGCATACACCAGACCATTGGTTTCGCCCAAAGCACCCGGATCTTCAGGAACGATGGAAATAAAGGACAGATTCTTAGGCAATCCTACCCAGGGTCCGTTGTTGATGCGAAGATAAACTGAGTCAATGTTCTGGGCGCCGTCCGGATCAGAAAAGCTGTACGGAAGAGAAGTGACGGACCAGATGGTATCCGCCACTGGCAACCCATCTGCCAGAAATGAAATAACGGGTGGTGAATTACGTACCGGGATTTTCAGAAAACCAGGAAGTTCACTCAATTTCCCTTTATCATCCTGAGCCAGTACGAAGAAATAAATCGTCGCATTGTCTGAGGCTCCAGAGAAATTAAATAAAAAGGTACTGTCGGTAGCGGAAATTAATGGGGCAGTGGAAACCTGAGTTGCCGCTGTTCCACTATCGGTGGACCAGGCAACGCGATACCCAGCCACATAACCATCGGCATCATTGCCTGCCCAGCTCAGTTTTACCTGTGTGAAAAGACGTAGGGAGTCGGGCAGTCCGATCGAATCAACCGAGATCCGAATAGAAGGTGCCTGATTGCCCGCATCAAATTTCTTCTCGTCTTTACAGGAAGCTATAAAAACAAGAAAGCCAAGCCATCCCAGAAGAGATGGCTTGAACTTGAAGAGCGTTAAAAAACTGAACGGCAAGGATTTCCGGATTAATTATTTGACAATTGCCAGATTCCGGACTCCAAGGATTTCTCCTTTGCTTGTTAAAATCTGAACGCGGTACAGACCTGAAACAAGATTGGCAATCTGCACATCGGCTTCTTCACCCGAAACATTCTGAGAAAGCATCAACTGACCTTTGCTGTTGTAAACCGAAACGCTACCTGCAATCTGAGCATCTGAAAAACGAAGAGTCAGTTTGTCCGTGGCTGGATTCGGATACATTCCAAACTGCTTTCCAAAAAGAAGCTCTTTGGTGCCAACGGTGATGGTAACATCCGAGTTATTTCTTGGCAACAATTTCATATTGGAGAAACTGAAAGTCAATACACCTTGCATCAACAACACCGGAGCTTCCGGAATCACGAGAGCCAACGGAACATTCATCGTTCCATCCTGAGTCAACCAACGGGTTGAGTTCACATAGCTTACATTTAAAGAAGAGAATGCAGTTGAGTTTTGACGACCGGCCAGAATACGGCAACCTGCGTTCGGATCATTGATATCGGCACCCACACGGTATTCACCATTGTTTTGTCCGTTCGCAGCATCGGCATTTGAATCTACGACGAACAGATTTTGCCCGGCAACCGGATTTTCCAGTTTCATCAGCATGCCTTCGTATTTTTCACATTTCGCAAAATCGTAGGTCGAGAAGTCAGCTGGATTCGCTACCGTCGGTGTAATTGGCGTTGTAGAAGCAGCAGGAACAATAACTGAGGCAGAAGAGATATTGGCCAGTCGGGTCAGACCGAAATACTCTTCCACATTTCCTCTTAATTCAACTGAATCACCTACGGCAAGCGACGTAATCAACGTTCCACCGGTAACCCAAAGACCACCCCAGGCGCTGATTCCTCTTTGCTGAATGTACACATAACCCAGATTGGTTGCCTCTGCTGAAGCCGTAACAATACCACGGAGTGTAACGGTATCTCCTACATAACCAGAACGTCCGTTGGTAAATGGTGTAAACTGAATATCTTTAATGGTACAACCTTCTCCATTCACTGCATAAAACAATGACGGTGTATTGGCTGGTACATTTGGCTGAACGGTTGTGTTGTTCAAATTGTCTTTCGCACGGAAATAATAGCGCACCAAAGTTCCGTTCGATTGTGCCGGAATGGTAGCAGAATAGCGGGTTCCCAAAGCGGTTGCTGGAATCGGAGTGTATGTATTGCCGTTTGTAGAATACAGTACTTCTACGGACGTAACAGAACCGTCATCTGTAATGTCAGCCGAAACAGTAACGGCATCAGAGGAAGATGGACATGATTTGCTCTTACGAATATTTCCGATGGCAGGCGAAGAAGCACCTTTCACATAATGCGTGAGACTAAATGGATTCAGATTGTATCCACGGTTTCCATTCGCATTTCCCGGACAACCATTTTTCCAGCCTTCAATCACACCTTTTACGGAAGTGTACGAATCACCCACGTTTGGTGGAACAAATCCTTCCGAAATCCGCTGTGTTTTGAAACGATCATAAATCCAGATATGATTTCCTGCATCATCTTTCACGAGAATCCGGCAACGATCAGCTGTGGATAAGTCAACACTCACCACCTGTACGTTCTGAACCTCTACAAAATTCCCCTCCAGCTTTTCTCCGCTGGTGATGTTATTTGTTGGGTTGTTGTTTGTATTAAGAGCGCCATTGAGCTGGCCAACTCCTACAACATATGCCTGTGGAGCAGGACCACCGTCCTCACTCAACAACTGAACTCCGTTTGGAATCGGATTTAATTGAGTCTCTCCATTCCCTGCGTTGGATCCGTTGAATTCAGAAACCACAGCAGTGACTTCGATTGTATCACCGGCAATTAGGGTATTGATATCAATCGGGGCTGTTGCCCCACCAGCACGAACAGTGATGTTTGCAAAAGGTGTTTCGGGTGCAGCGGTGATATCACGAATCCAGATCCAACGGGTTTGTCCTGTTGTCAGGTTCAATCCTCCGTTTGTAATTACAACACCCCGAACACGGACGGTATCGTTAAGATAAACCGGATTCGGCCCATCGTTGCATGAATCTGGCTGGAACTGACCTGCCCATCCCTGGATATTTTGAATCTGAACCAGCGATATCTGCCCCCATGACAGTATCGGTAAAAATAAACTAACCAATAGAGCTACTCGTAGTTTCATTGTATTACTTGATAATAGTGAATTTTCCTGTTTGAATGTTACCTGATTGTAAGTCTTTTACCGAGAACAGATAGAGTCCACGGCTGATGATTTGAGAGTCTTTGCTAAGCAGATTCCAGTCGTGTTCGCCGCCTGAAAACACGCGGTTATCGGGCACTTTGGAATCCTGTGAAAAGGTACTGTATGTTTTGAACCAGCTTTCACTTCCACGGTAGGTGGAAGCATCGTGGGTGAATTCGTCGATCAGATCACCGGCAGTGGTAAAAATACGGACTTCACAGCGTGCCGGAAGATTTGCAAAATAGAGTTTTCCATCCTCTGGTCGGGTGCTGGAGCCTTGCCACGCGGCACCGGCATAATATGGATCGGGATAAACAAAAGGCTTGTTGGCTTCCATATCCGGATTGGGTGTTGTGCCTGGATACACAAAAAACTGGTTGGATCGCTTCGCTGTTTCCAATGATCCCAGATTATTTTTCACTGAACCTTTATCAAAAGCAGTGACTGCAATCGCATGCTGCCAGCCATTCTGAATCACCGGAAAGGTAAACCGGTACCGGTAATGATTGGTATCGCCCGCAAAAACCGAGTCTTTCGCCAGTTCAATTTTTGAAAATCCTGTGTTAAATGAGGTGGTATTGCCGGCCTTGTCCCACTCTCCGACCAGTTCATATGAATTCTGGAGGTCAATGGAAGGTTTCATATCAAATCCGAAC
>CAMCXM010000052.1 GCA_945883425.1 Spirosoma fluviale | reverse complement strand
CGGAACGTGGCGCCTTGGCGCCAGTTAGTGGTTAGTGGTTAGTGGTTAGTGGTTAGTGGTTAGTGGTTAGTGGTTAGTGGTTAGTGGTTAGTGGTTAGTGGTTAGTGGTTAGTGGTTACCCAAAACGCAAAGCGTTTTGGGTAGGTTTGAATTTTGGAAACGAATATATTCTCAAAAATCAACATCCCGATTTCTAGAAATTACACATTCTAACAATGTCGGTTTGTCTATGATTTTCAATAAACCCAAATTCCGCAATAGAAAAAACTTTTTAGTTCATAAATGATTGATTTTCACCTCGGGTCCTCTACCTTGGAGAGGATTTAGGTGAGGTTATAAAACATAGAAAATCAATCATTTACATCCTATTGCATAATCTGGGATAAAATCTTGAATCGGCCATTTTTAGTTTGGATTTAAGCAATCATTCCAGTGGAACAAAATCAGATTTTCCGGCAATCTGGATAACACCACACTTCATCGTAAAGGCGGAAATTCTCCCAAAATTATTGGCAATTTCGGAAACTATGACAACCGAATTCCTACACGAACTTTGCCTTGAAGCACAGAAAACCGGCACCAATCTGGTATTGATTTTATCCAAAGAAGGGCAGCCGGATTATGAAAAAAAGATCTTTCCCTTCGATGGTTTCCTGAAAGAAACGTTTGAGGAATTCGAAAAAGGGCTCCGTCCGCAATTGATCCGCTGCGACGAAGGATTTAAAATCACCCACATCAGCAACACACACCGCGAGCCACCGGCTTATCTTTCCAAACCAAAAAAACTGGTGAAGCCCAAACGAAGCCGGTCGTGGTATTGAAGATTTAGTAAGAAGCCATTTATCAATTTGATGGCTCCTTAAATAAACCCAAATTCCGCAATAGAAAAAGCTTTTGGTTCATAAATGATTGATTTTCACCTTAAGTCCTCTACATTGGAGAGGATTTAGGTGAGGTTTTAAAACATAGAAAATCAATCATTTAAATCCTATTGCATAATCTGGGATAAAATGAAAAGGGCCACCCTCGCAGGATGGCCCTTTTCATTTTATGGAAACCGGGATTAGTCGATTTCGATGACGCAGTATTTTGTGAGGCTCCAGAATTTGTTGTAGTCTGAAATCTTCAGGAATACTTCTTCGCCGGATGTTGTGAAGTAGTAAGAGTTTTCAGGATGAGTTGACACTACTTTTTTCTTCTTTACCAGTCCAAGCTTAATTTCAGAAAGAGATTTGATGTTCACTTTCTTGAATTGCTTATTGTCCAGCTTTTCAGAAATCTTCACCACTTTGCCCATTCCAAGAACACCACCTTCTTTTTTAATGATGCCTTGATCGGCCAGTTCTTTACGCGTTCCGAAAGCAAAATAGCCGGTTGTCAGTTCGGTTTCCTTGTTGTCGATTGTCTTCTGACGCTCTACCAGTTCGTTGTCCTTCTTTGACAACTCCTCATTTTTAGTTGTAATCTCCTGATCTTTGGCAGCTACTGTCTGGTTAAGTTCACCCACTTTTACTTCCAATCCCTGAATGGTACTTTGCATTTCCACAATCTGGGTTTCCTTTTCGGTGATTTGCTTTTTCAGACTGGCAATCATTTTCTGAAGGGCACCGTTGGCTTTTCCTGCCTTCTTTGCTTTCTTCTCCAAAGCCTCCATTTTGGCTTTGTTTTGTTCCATATAGGAGTTGATGCCGGCAATCATCGCATCGATCTTCTCTTTCTGGTTGGCATAGCCTTCTTTGTTCAGTTCGCCGATTACCATCTGATCTTTGGCCACTGAATCCAGATTGGCTTCGATTTCTTCGATGGTGCGAGTGAGTTCAGCATTTTCGCCAGATTTTCCTGTGCTTACTGCGGCCAGTGAATCATAGCGTGCCTGAAGCTCCTTATATTCTTTCGAGTTCTCGACATTTCCGCACGAAAAGACGAATACGGCGAGGACTATAAAAAGGATGTTTTTCATTTCTGAGTGTGTTATTGTTAAAGTGATCCGATTTGAACTAAACGCAAAGAAAGGCAAGCAATTGGACTTGGAAAGCAGAGTCCATAAAAATGGCGGAATAATGCAAGGAAAAGAGGGGGTTACGTAACATTTGACGCAAAATGAAAGCGAAACCAATGCATCTGTTCATTCACAAATCAGGCCGGAAGGCCATTTTTTCGTTTCTTTGCTAAACTATACAAACCAGATGAAAGAACTATTTCTACTTGTCCTTGCGTTTTCCCTTCTCCGTTTCGATGCGATTGCACAAGTTTTAAAGGTAAACAAAACGAACCTTTCTTTTCCATCTTTGAACGAAAAGCAAACCGACAGCCTTAGTTTTATTGTAACCAACCCAACCAGCTACCCGGCAGAAGTTGACATTTTACAACCCTTCCGTGTTTTCGGAAGCCAGCCATTCTGGACGAAAGAAAATCAGATTACAATTGAAGGAAATTCATCCCGGTCAGTTTGGGTGTATTGTCGGATTGTACACAATACGCCCAACCCGTCGAATCTGATTCTGAAAACCAAATGGGGACCCTTGATGTTGGATGCCGGGGACCTTTCCATTAAACTTTCGTGCCAGGGAAAATACAGCAAACTGTATTACAGCACCACGCAGAACCTTTCGGAAGAATCGTTGAAAGTGGCTTTAAAAACCCGACTGAACCTGAATGCCAACACACTTTCATACAATGTGGCCCGGGATAAAATGTACGACCACATCGACAACCTCGGCGACTCAATAACCTGCATTTATACCAACCGAAAAGCCAAATTCAACACAAGAGCCGGAGCAACTTCCAACAACTTTAACTGTGAGCACACCTTTCCTCAGGGTTTTTTCAGTTCGGCAACTCCGATGATGTCAGACCTTCATCACCTTTTTTCAACGGATGAAAATGCCAACAACAGTCGTGGAAACCTACCGTTTGGAATTGCAGTCGCTCCTTTTGTAAGTCCAGCGTTGAATGCACCATCTCTCAACGGTGGTGGCAAATACGAAGCGCAGGACAGCCACAAAGGAAACTGTGCCAGAGCGATGATGTATTTCGTGCTTCGTCACGGGGACTTCCAGAATTTTTATGCCCCTCAAGACGCCATTCTCCGGACCTGGCATCGCTCCACTCCTCCCCTTCCAAAAGATACTGCCCGCAATGCCGCCGTTTTTGCCGATCAGAACAACCGCAACCCATTTGTGGATTATCCGCAGTTTGAAGCCCGGATTAAAAACCTGCTTGGGACATCGCAATCTGATTCCGTTCAAAAAATTGGCATTTCAGATTCCAGTGTTTTTTGGATAGTCACTCCGGATACGATGAGTCTCGTCATTTGGAACGAAGGAAACAAAAAGGTTCTGATCAGTAATCTTCACTTTAAGGGACTTCCCGGAACCACTTTTGATTTGATTGGAGGCAGTAATCAGTCGTTTTCACTTGGGTACAATGAATCAAGGGTCATTCGTTATATAGATAATACCGGCAATTTAACAACCCAGGATAGTTTGATTTTCAACACAAACAATCCGACACAACCTCATCTGGGAATTGAACTGACTTTTAGTTCGGAAGTCAGCGTGAACCCATTAACAAGAACCTTTCCACCTTCACTTTTTCCAAATCCGGCATCTTCATTGATCAACCTTGATCTGAGAACTGAAAATAATTCAGTAACCCAAATCCGGATTTTGAATATGCATGGACAATCGGTACAAAACCTGACTGCGATTCCGGTTGCAGGAAAAATTCAGATGGCGGTGTCGGATCTTCCGGCTGGAATCTATCAGGTGGAAATCAAACAAAACCAGCGGACCGACCATATCCGTTTTGTGAAAAACTAAACGGATGGCCATCATTAAAGAAACCGACCTCATACTAAAGGACGGAGCTGTATATCACCTGGGCCTTCGTCCGGATCAGCTGGCCGATAAAATCATAACCGTGGGCGACCCTGCAAGAGTAGCGGCCATCAGCCGGTATTTCGACCAGATCGAAACCGTAGCCGAACACCGGGAATTCATCACCCACACAGGTACGGTTCAAGGAAAACGCATCTCTGTCATTTCAACTGGCATGGGCACGGACAACATCGAAATCCTGATGACAGAACTCGATGCCCTGGTGAACATTGACCTTGAAACGAGAACCGTCCGTAAACAGACCCGCTCCCTGGAAATTGTGCGTGTCGGCACTTCAGGAAGTCTGAAAGCTTCGGTTCCCGTCGATTCGATTGTGGTTTCGGCCATGGGAATCGGCTTGGATACCCTGATGTGCTTTTACAATTTTCCACAGTCCCGTCAGGATAAAATGCTGGCCAGTGAACTGCAGGACCACATTTCGCTTCCTTTCGCACCCTACATTACCTACGCCAATTCCGATCTTCTCCAAAATGTGGGCGACGGCATGATTCGCGGAATTACCCTCACCTGCCCTGGATTTTATGCCCCGCAAGGAAGGACGGTGCGCTTGTCACCTGTTCAGGGCGACCTGCTTTCACAGTACATCAGTTTTCAGCACGGACAAATTACACTCACCAATTTTGAAATGGAAACGGCGGGCTATTACGCCATGGGGTCGTTGCTTGGACATAAAATGCTGTCCGTAAATGTGATTGTGGCCAACCGTGTCAGCGATGTATTTTCAAAACAACCGGAAGTGGCCATGAAAAAGGCGATTGAGTTGGTGCTGGAAAGAATCTGATAGGTAAGAAAGATCCCCTGTTTGAGTCACGCTGGCTATTCTCTATTCATCTACTAGATAAACCCGAATTCCGCGATAGAAAAAGCTTTTAGTTCATAGATGATTGATTTTCACCTTACGTCCTCTACCTTGGAGAGGATTTAGGTGAGGTTGTAAAGCATAGAAAATCAATCATTTACATCCTATTGGATAATCTGGTATAAATTACCTCACAACGGGGTTCCGTCCTTGCATTTTCGGGCAAATGCCTGACCTTTGCTACCCTATGAACATTCTGAAATTTGGTGGCACTTCGGTTGGGAGTCCGGAAGCGTTGAAAGCGCTCTCGGCGATTGTTTCGCAACGCCTGACAAAAGAGTCCGTTGCAGCGGTGGTGGTTTCGGCTTTTTCCGGCGTCACCAATCAACTGATCGAGATGGCCCGTCAGGCAGAAAGCGGCAACGAAGAATACCAGTCGTTGTTGAAAAGTGTGGAAGTCCGTCATGTCGACGCGATTTCTGCCTTGTTTCCGGCCCAGACCCGCAGCGGAATTATTGCCCAGATGCTTCGTCTGGTAAATGAACTGGATGATATTCTGAATGGCATTTTCCTGTTGCACGAATGTTCAGCCCGCAGCCTGGATCTGGTGATGAGTTTTGGCGAGCGGCTTTCGGCTACCATCGTAAAAGAATTACTGGAGCTAAACGGGATTCCGTCGCATTACCTCGATGCCCGCACCATTATCGAAACCAACCGGAACTTCGGTGCAGCGCAGGTGGATTACAAGGCCACATTTCCAAAAATACAAACTCATTTTTCTCAAAAGAAAGGCGTTGCGGTGACAACGGGTTTCATTGCCAGTAGTCCGCAAGGAGAAACCACTACGCTCGGCCGGGGTGGTTCTGATTTTACGGCGGCGATTCTGGCGGCCGGTTTACAGGCTGGCGAAATCCTGATTTACACCGATGTAAACGGCATGATGACGGCCGATCCACGTTTGGTTTCGCAAGCCTTTACCATTCCGGTGATTTCGTATCAGGAAGCGATGGAATTGTCGCATTTTGGTGCGAAGGTGATCTACCCTCCTACTCTTCAGCCCGCATTCGACCAGAAAATTCCCATCCGTATTCTCAACACATTTGATTCGCAGGATCCGGGAACGCTGATTACAGAGACTTCTTCATCAGGGGCTTATGCCATCACCGGACTTTCTTCCATCAAAGAAATTACCCTGATCAACGTGCAGGGTTCCGGTCTGGTTGGGATGGCCGGATTTGCGAGCCGTCTGTTTTCGGCACTCGGCAAAGAGAAAATCAACATCATCCTCATTACACAGGCGAGTTCGGAGCATTCGATCACGTTTGCCTTGAGTTCAGGAGAAGCCGGACTGGCGAAAGCCGCAATTGAATCGGAGTTTGAACACGAGATCCGAAACGGCCTCGTCGATCCGATCGAAGCCGAAGAGCAGGTTTCGATTCTGGCCATCGTGGGTGAAAATATGAAGCAAACGCCCGGTGTTTCGGGAAAAGTGTTTGGCGCACTGGGACGAAACGGGATCAACGTTCGGGCCACGGCTCAGGGCAGTTCGGAGCTCAATATTTCCGTGGTGATTCCGACCAAAGACCTCACCAAAGCACTGAATGCGCTTCACCAAACCTTCTTTTTATCCGACCGTAAGAAACTGCATGTCTTTCTGCTCGGACCCGGTCTGATTGGAAAAACCTTCCTTCGCCAGATTGCCGATCAGCAGGAATTTCTGAAAGACAACCTCAACCTGGAAATTATCGTCACCGGCATTGCCAACTCACGGAAAATGTGGATTTCGGAAAAAGGAATTGTGCTTAATGATTGGGAAAGTCAACTGAATTCGTTCGGTAATCCATCCGACATCCATCAGTTTTGCCAGCACATCCTGGATCTCAATTTACCCAATTCGGCTTTGGTCGATTGTACTTCCGGACCAGAAGGCATGAAGCACTACGCGGGTCTTCTCCAAAAAAGCATTGCCGTTGTTACACCCAACAAGCTGGCCAATTCGGGTTTGTATTCTTTTTACAAACAACTAAAGGACAGCGCCCTGAAAGGAAATACACGATTTCTGTATGAAACCAATGTCGGAGCCGGTCTGCCAGTGGTTCAAACATTGAAAAACCTGATCCACAGCGGCGACCAGATTCACCGGATTGAAGCAATGCTATCGGGAACCTTGTCCTATATTTTCAACACCTTCAACTCCGGGATTTCCTTCCGGGAAGTGGTGGCCGAAGCAAAAGCGTTGGGTTACACCGAACCCGATCCGAGAGACGACCTGAGCGGAAAAGACATGGCTCGCAAGATTCTGATTCTGGCCCGTGAAAGCGGACTCGAACTGGAGCCGGATGATGTGGACACACAAAACATTCTACCCGAAAAATGCCTGAGTGCACCGTCCGTGGATGCGTTTCTGGAAAGTCTGACGGAAGAAGACGCCTATTTTAAAAACCTTGTAACCGAAGCAGAATCCGAAGGACAGAAACTCAAGTTTATCTGCAAGCTGGAAAACGGGAATGTAGGGATTCGTCTTGAGAAAATCGGACCCGAGCATCCGTTCTGGAATTCATCGGGCGCCGACAACATCATTGCCTTTTATTCGGCACGTTACCAGACACGACCAATGGTCATTCAGGGACCGGGCGCCGGAGCCGAAGTAACCGCAGCGGGTGTGTTTGGCGATCTGATTTCGCTGGCAAATTGAGCTGGGATTCTTCCAAACTTCCTATTTCACAGCTTCTGCCGGCTGAATCCGGTTCACCATTCGAACCGGAATGAGGATGACCATCCAGGATAAAAACAGGACACCGAGATTAATGCCAATGATTGAAATCCATTCCCAGGCAATGGGCACGGTAGACAGGTAATAGTTTTCGGCATCGAGAGGGATAAGTTCAAATTGATCCTGAAGAAAGGCAAGCAAAAGTCCGATTCCATTTCCCCACATCATTCCCTGAAACATAATCCGAAGTCCGTTCCGGATAAAAATCTGGCGGATCAAACCATTGTCGGCGCCCATTGCTTTGAGAACACCCACCATTTTACGGCGCTCGACGACCATGATTAAAAGGGTGGCAGCCATGTTAAAACCGGCCACCATAGCAACCAATACAAACATCACCAACACGTTGCGGCCAATCACATCCAGCCATTCAAACAACTGAGCCTGCACCAGCGTGATCGGTTCCGTGCCCATATTGTAGGGAATCACCTTTTCAATGGCATCCAGAGCATAATCAAACTGTTGGAAATTATTGACAAACACCTCAAATCCACCGACTTTACCCGGTTCCCAATTGTTGATTTCCCGAATCATATCAAGGTCAACGAAGGCAATGGTTTCATCTACATCTTCCAGCCCCGTCTGGTAGATTTCGGTCACTTTCATCTTGCGGTAGCGGGGTGGTTCCTGCATAAAAAACAGCACCACTTCAGAACCCCGCTTCAATTCCAGCGTTCGGGCCAGCCGCTGACTGATCCACATTTCACCTTCTTTTGGGGTGTGTTTTAACGGACGGTCCACATTTCCCTGAAAAGCGGCCAGATTAAAATCCGGATTGATGCCTTTCAGGACGATTCCTGCCACTTCCTTTTCATTACTCACCAGAACCGGCTTGAAGGCAAAGGACTGAACGTGGGCTACCTCTGGTAACTGACGGAGCGTTTTGAGATAAGGATCGTTTGTACTGAGGGCAACTTCTTCGTACAAGGTGCCGGTTGAAAACTGACGAAGGCTAACCTGCCCTCCCACCGAAAACATTCGCTTCTGAATTTCCTGTTCGAATCCGGCATAAATCACCACCGAAACATAGAGGATGGCAATGCCGAGGGCGACCGAGATTTTCGAAATCCGGATCACGGTTGCCGAAAACGAGCTGCCTTTCTGGAACTGCAGCCGGCCCGCGATGAATCCGGATAAAAACGAAGAAGCCAATCAGATAAAATTAGGCCGCAAATGTAGGGATGATTTACAGACCGGGCAGGAATCGATTTCCGAATTCATTCAATTGAGAACATAATTTTCAAAGCGTTTGAACTTGCAGTTCGCGAATTCAAACAAGCATGTTCAGCTGATGAAAGTGGACATCTTCCAGATTTTCAATAACGAAACCGATTCCTACACCAAAAATAAATTACAACAAGTTCATTTATATCCAGATGACCAAAACCTAATGGACTGATTCAGATTCAGATCTTTTTCTGACCATTATGAAATACCCTCAAATATTCACTTGAAATAAAATCCCAGGAAAACTTCTGTTGAATTTTGGATATCAAGTTGTTGGCAACCTGTTGTCTATCCAGATCCAGAGGTTGAGTTTGCTGAACAGCTATTTCCTGAGCATTCGTAAAGTACAGACCATCGGATTCGAGAACAGAAGAATTGAATTCATTCTGATGCACTGAAAGAACTATTCCAAGGGCCATTGCTTCCAGAAGGGAAGGATTGGTTCCTCCCACAGAATGTCCGTGGTAATACAGGTAACAGCACTTACGAAGAACATTGAGATGATCTATGTTATAAATGCCACCTAAAAACCTTACGTTTTCATTTTCATATTTCGCTTTCATCATCGTTCCAAAACCATTTCCTGTATTGCCGACGACCAGCGTTGGTCGCTTGAATCCGGAAATCTTCATTCCTTCCAGGATCATCTCAATATTATTTTCCGGTTCCATCCTTGCGATAACCAGGTTATACCCCAGGTATTCAACCTGATACTTTTGAAGTACTTCGTGGGATTCGGTCACCTCAGGCACATCCGCACCATAGGCAATGTATTCACTTTCCTTGTTATACCTGGTTTTCAGGTATGATTGAATTCCCAAAGAATCCGCAACAAGAATATCCGAACTGGAAACAGCCCTGGATTCGGCCCATCGAAGAAACTGCTGAACCATAGGACTGAATTTAGCCCGCTTCCACTCAAGTCCATCCATGTTGGTTACAATCAACGGCTTTGAAGGCAAAAGGAAAGACCAGACGGAACTGCTGGTATAACCCAATTGCAACAACACATCAAATCCGCGTGTTCGGGCATCTAGAATGCATCCTAAATCGTAAAAAAACTGCCCTGCCGTACCGATTACAAACTCAGGATCAAATATCGAAATTCGTTTCACTCCTTTGAATTCAGCTTGTCTGTACTCATGATTATGACCACAGTACACCAAAACTTCATGTCCCTGGCTTACCCAATGCTGACTGGCGATCTCTGCAAATTGTTCAAATCCGCCATATCGATTGGGAATGCCCCGGGTACCTAAAATTCCGATTTTCATTTTTTCGATAATCGTGCAAAGAAAGCACCCATTATCATTTTTCGGACTAAAGATTCCGTCCTTTGAGACTTTGCCAATTTGTATGACGACGATTAAATACAGGCTGATTCGGTCATAATTTTTCCATAAACAAAAAGGCAGCTACCTTGCGAAACATTTAAAAATAATTATCTAGTGGGTGCTGTTTCCTTTTCTATACCGAAAGAAATTGTTTTGCAATTTGCTGAATCCTTAAAAATTCCAAATTTTGTAGAGACTGGCACATTTATGGGTGACACCGCTCTTTGGGCTGCAGAGGTATTTGACAAGGTTTATACAATCGAAATTGACCCTGAAATTCGGTTAAAAGCATCCCAAAGAAGTAATCCGAGGAAAAATATTGAATTCCTTCTGGGCGATAGCAAAACTGAACTTCCAAAACTTGTGGGAAGGCTGAAAGGTCCGGCTTTTTTCTGGCTCGATGGACATTGGTGCATGGGAGGCGGTGGAAAAGATGCGGAGTGTCCGTTAATGGATGAATTACTGGCCATCAGCTCGTTAGAATCAAGTATCATTATGATTGATGATGCCCGGTGTTTTTTAGGACCCTTGCCCCCACCTCATAATTCTACCGACTGGCCAAGAATTGACGAAATCTTCCAGTTTTTAAAAACGAAGCTACCTAACCACAAAACAACATTACTGAATGATGTCATTTTGAGTTATCCCCCTGAAGCAGCTGAGGTGTTTGATGCCTACTGGAAAGCCACATACCTGACCCGGTTCCATGATCCGAACTATACGTTGAAGCGATATCCAAAATCGACGCTGGTTAAAAATTTATTTAAATAACGGTTCCGAATCTAAATTTCATTGAATTTCAGCCTCCGAAAAAACACCTACTCGTCCATTGGTCAGGTAATTTTTACGGGTGTCTCCTTGTTTTTGCTTTACAAATTCCTAATCCGGCAGCTTGGTCTGGAGCAACTGGGAATCTGGTCTTTGCTACTTTCTATTTCGAGCAGTGTCGGAATTCTGAACTCTGGCTTTACAGGAAGTATTGTCCGTTATGTGGCGGAATTTCATGCGGAAAAGAACAATCGGGATGCGCTGAAGCTGGTCCAAACCTTCTTCACCTCCATCCTTGCCCTTTTTATCTTCATCTCTGGTTTGCTGCTGATCAATCAGGAATTGATTATTCAGTTTGTCAAGCTTGGTGAAAAGAACAAAGAGATTTTCACCAGTTTGCTTCCTTTTGCCTTAACCATCCTTCTTCTTTCTACCCTAAGCGGCGTTTTTCTCTCTGCTCTGGAAGGGATTCAAAAACTATACATCAAGAATTTTATTCTGATGGGATCTTCATTAATTACTCTCCTCGCAGCCTTGTTGTTTGTCCCTCTCTATCAGATCAAAGGAATAACATTTGCCTATATTTCTGCTCATGTCTTTTCATACCTGGTGGGTTGGTACTACATCCGGAAGAATATTGAACAACCACTTCTCCTGTTACCTCTGGGCTGGAACAAAGCGATTTTCAAAAAGACATTTTCTTACAACATTAAATTTCAAGCTATCTCCATTTCCAGTATTCTGAACGACCCTTTGCTCAGGATCATAATGGTTCGCTACACCGGCCTGCAAACAGCAGGACTTTATGAATTGGCCAGCAAAATAATCATGCAAATGAGGGCTTTGCTGATTACAGCAACTCAGGCCCTTGTGCCGGTTTTTGCCAGCCTGGGTAAAGAGCGGAAAGAAGAGGCCCTTCATTTTTACAACCAGTCCTATGAACTCACCTTTTTTGCTGGGTTGTTTTCTTTTTCAATACTCGCTGTTGGAAGTCCGTTGATCTCGGTCTTTTTGATCGGGTACCCAAGCGAAAACTTTGTCTGGTTTATGGTCATTCTGGCTTTCGGCTGGCTGGCGAATAGCCTTTCTACACCTGCCTATTTTGCCAATACCGGCTTTGGGACAATCAATTCAAATTTAATCACCCACCAGATCATCAATATAGTAAGCCTATCCATTTGCTTTGGATTTGCTCTGATTGGACTTGGATTCTGGTTGATAACCGGCTGGGCAATTGCCTTATTGCTGGGAACGGTTTACCTGATGACATTTTTCATCTACGAAAATAAACTACCTTATTCCAGTCTCATACCAAAAGGTGGTTTAAGCTACCTTCTCATATCTGCGTTTGGCTTTCTGGCTGCCATATTGATTGTACAAACCAATGTCACACCAACCGTTCTTCGGTTTAGTGGGGCAGTAATTTTCTATACTTTGATCCAATTGGGTTATTTTTATTTTTCAGGAACTGGACAGCGATTGATTTCCATCTTGTTTTCGACAAAAAAATCAAACAATCCAGACATCATAATCTCATGATTTTGAACACTTTCTTTTTAAGAAACATCAACAAGATCAGCCAACCACTTGGGCTGGTGATTTCTGAAAACAGCGTCAAAAACAACGAGGCTCTTCTCATTTCCGGGCTTCTGAAATCAAAAGCAATCAGTTTGGTCCTGGATGTCGGAGCCAATCAGGGTCAGACAGCGTTGAAATTTCTAAAGCAAGGTTACCGTGGACGAATCCTCAGTTTTGAACCTATACCAACTGCATTCAGAAAATTAAAAAAACGGAGTGCCCGTTTCAAAAACTGGACAGCTGTAGAAACAGCCATTGGGTCTGAAACCGGAGAAGTCGATGTGAATATTGCCGGCAATATCGAAAGCAGCTCCATTTTGAAGATGCTGGATACTCATACAAAAGCGGCTCCGGCTTCAGCCGGAACAGAAGTACAAAAAGCGAAACTCCAGACTCTGGATTCGTTTTTTCCGAAATCCATTCAGCCAACTGATCATATTTTCCTTAAGATTGATGTGCAAGGTTACGAACCTCAGGTTCTGCTTGGTGCCGGAAAGGTTCTTCCCTTTGTAAAAATCCTGCAGATCGAACTTTCACTTGTACCCCTTTACGATGGAGCGCCAGACTATAAGGAGGTGATTAAAAGTATTGAAGAACTGGGCTTTCAGCTTTTCTCATTGTTACCCGGATTTTCAGATTCTGAGACAGGCCAACTTTATCAAATGGATGGAATCTTTATCAGGCCATGAACAAGTATTTAGTTTCTATCATTTCCGTTACATACCGTCCAGGGTCGTCGTTCCTGAAGACAGTTAAAAGTATATTGGCATTGAAGACGAAACAGGTCGAATTTATCGTAATTGATGGCGGTTCAGGTCCTGAATTTCTATCGATGATGGAGCCCTATCAAACTGAAATTGAAACCTTTGTTTCGGAGAATGACAACGGGATTTACGATGCCATGAACAAAGGATGGGACCGGGCACGGGGAAAATATCTTCTGTTTATTAATGATGGCGATGAACTATTGCGGCTGCCCGTTTCCGAATTACAGAACTCCTCAGCACAGGTTGTACTGGGCTCAGTTCTTCTTTCTGGAGAGACCCTCATGAAACCTGTGAATTCGCAGAATATCTCATTACGAAATACCTGGCCACATCAGGGAACCTTCTATTCCAGAAACCTGCCGCACAGGTATGCGACCGAATACAAAGTCTTTTCCGATTTTGATTTGAATTTGAAACTGAAAAATGGAGGCATTCCAATTGAGGTTATCCGGGATTCGCGACCCATCGCATTTCACGAAACAAACGGAATTTCTCACCAAAAGGAATCTCTGCCAGAATTTTACAGCATCATCACGAAACACCATGGCCGGCTAGCTGCTGGATGCGCTTTTTTAAATTTTAAAATAATGGGACTGAAAGCCCGGATTCTGCCCACATGATCAGTCTCGTCATTTCATTGGTCCTTATGAGCCTGTATCTCTTTTCTATCGTTCGAAAAGAGGACAACCTATTTTCTGCTTGTCTGACTCTGCTGATTTTATTTCATGACATCCTGTTTGTGACTGTAAAAGGGACTGTACCGGAAATACTTTACTATGCCATCAAAAGCTGGCAGGAGATACTCACAGTTTTTGGACTTGTTCTGTTTGTACGATCCGGGAAAAAGCCGGGATGGATCGGTTGGGTCCTGATTGGACTCATTTTATATGGACTTCTTCGAGGTATTACACTGCAGACAAAAGCCTTTGAAATGTTTAAAGGTTTCCGGATGTATCTTCTCTTCTTCACAGGACTCATCTTGTTTTACCAAACTTCGTATTTCAACAAGATCAATATAAAACTGGTATTCACTATTTTCATTGCCTTCACAACCGCATCTGCATTGTATTCCTTTTGGATCGATGCCATTTTTGTAAAGGATCTGAGAGTTCTCTGGTTTTACGATTTTGTCAATCAGATAAATCCAATTGAACTGGCCAGGTACAATTACATCCGGGACGGCGGATTACGAGCCTGCGGACTGCTTATCAGTCCTTTGATTCAATCGATTTTGCTTGGCTTTTCGTCACTTGTCCTTTCACTTTTCATATTGAAAAGACCGAAAGCAGAGAAAAAACTCTGGATCATCGTATTGTTGGGCATTCAGATAGCTGGTCTGTATCTATGCAGAACCCGCATTGGGTGGTTTGTTTTAGGAGGTGGACTCTTGTTAGCACTTTTACATTTTTATCATCACCGGCTAACCCTTTATCAGGCATTTCTTTTTCCGGTTTGCCTCATAGTAATGACGCTCTTCATTTTGATATTCGGATTTACGAACGACCCGAGTGCTTTAGGACGGATTCCTCAATACATTCACCTGTTCTCGGATTTCAATTGGTTTGGGTTGGGTTTTGGTCATCCTTCAACCTTAACTTATTTCGATTCTATGTACATTTCAGCCGGGCTCACATTTGGAATTACTGGCCTTCTTTACATGTCAATACCTGTGATGGCCTGTGCTTTGCTGCATGCAGAAAGGAAGAAATATCAGGATGTCAACCAACCAGAATCACTTTTTTTTGCCGCCGCTTATGGGTTTTCCTTCATTCTTCTCTACGTATTTGCATTCCAGTTTACGTTGGGCTCGCCTACTGTCCTTATGTTCTATTTTCTGGTGTACGCATTTCTCTTAAACAATAAGGTTGAAGTTCAATCCCCGGTAAATGGATAAGCCTTCTGTTTTAATTGCCGTTGTGCTCTACAAGTGTAATCTTGAAGAATCCCAGACCTGGGCTTCGCTGATTGTATGCCGTGATCACTGGCACGAAAAAACAAGGGTTTTGGTTTTTGACAACAGCCCCGTTGCACTATCAAAGTCGGACCAAAACCAAATCGCTTCTACCGGAAACAGCTCAGGTTATTTACATTCACCAGACAACATCTCTCTGGCAAAGATTTACAATGCCGCCATCCAAAAAAGAAACGGAGAGGATTTCCTGATGCTTCTTGACCAGGACAGTGAGTTTGACTCCCGTTTTTTCTCCGAATTCTACCTGAAGGCAAATCTGCATCCCGACATTGACCTGTTCCTACCTTATGTGGTCCATAACAACAATGTAGTGAGTCCTGGAAACTGGCTGGGCTACAAAGGTCGTTACTGGAAAAACCTACAAACGGGTATCGTCGATTCAAAGAATCTGACCGCTATTGCTAGTGGAATGCTCATTCGGTTTACTTATCTGGCACATGATTCGATGCACTTTGACGAGACCTTTGTGTTGTACGGGATTGATACCTATTTCATGCAAAAATATTCAAAAAGAAGGCGATCAGCATTTGTGCTGAATTATGAATTAAAGCACGATCTTTCGATTTATTCAGAAACTAGCGAAGAAACCCGTTTATTTCGCTTCCGAAATTTCTTTTCCTCTACCTTATTATTGACCAAAGAATCTGCCATCAAAAGAACAAAAGCTTTGATTTACCTATTTTATAAATCCATAGAACAAAGCATTAAGAACCGGGATATTCGCTATTTCACCACATGGTTTGAATAGGTTCTGATGCAGCGAACCAAATTGAATCCACATCTGAAAGAGAGAATTTATGTTGCTCTCTTAATGGCAGTTGCAGTCACTTTACCCTTGTCCATTCTGGCAAACGGAATTTCAATTTTTGCGATTCTTGCCTTTCTGGTTTGGACAGGTGATATCCGCAACATATCAACCGCGTTCACTTCAAAATCAAATCTTCTACTTCCCGGACTTTTTGCTTTTTACGTTTTAGGGGTAACCTATTCTACAGACCAGGAAACCGGGTTTCAGGAACTGGAAAAAAAACTGGCGCTCATCGCATTTCCATTCATTTTTGCATGCATCCCCACATTATCCCAAAAGAACAAAAGGACAGTGCTGCTGCTTTTTGCTTTTACAATGGTGGCATTGGGACTTATCTGCTTAGGCAATGCTGCCCGGCTAAACTACCTTGATGGCTTCACAATCCACAGGCTTTATGAATCGGTTTTCGAACACAAATACAGAGATACCGTATTTCCATTTTTTAACTATTGGTATTTCACGTACGACTTTCTAAGCAAACCCATTGGGATTCACCCAATTTACTTTTCGATGTACATCAACCTGAGTATCATTATACTCTACCTGTACGAAAACTGGCTACCCAAAATCATAAAAGCCGGTATACTCAGCTTTCAGTTTCTCATTCTTCTTCTCCTTTCATCCAGAACCCAGTTTGCAGTTGGTCTTCTCATCACATTATACTTCCTGATCAATGATCTGCGGCAAAAGAAATACCTTTTTATGGTTGGAATTTCGCTTTTGGTTTTCTCACTTTCCTTCATGGTTTTTAAATACAATCCTTTGGCCAAACTAAGGATATCGGAAGCGCTAGATCTAAACCATGATTATCACCACAATCAATATGGCGGTCGATCCCTCAGAATGAAAAAATGGGCCTGCGCACTAATTGTTTGGGAACGAAATCCAATTTTCGGAACCGGCACTGGTGGAGACAATGTTGCATTAAAAGCTGTTTATAAGGAGCAGAATTTCATGGAAGGGTATCGGGCTAACTATAATGCCCACAACCAATATCTTCAAATTTTAATGGGACTGGGCCTGGTCGGACTTTTGTATTTCCTGTTTGTCCTCTTCACCCTTTTCAAGGAATCTGTTTCAACAGGCAACCAACTTTTCACATTTTTCATCCTTCTTTTTGCAATCTCAGTTTTAACAGAATCGATGTTTTCGGTGCAGAAAGGAATTGTGTTTTTCAGTTTCTTCACCGGCCTGATTGGTTACCGGACGAAAGAAACCGAAAGCTAGTCCGAAGGCACTATTGAATGGCCTCGTAAATTTTAGTTCCCGACTTTTTCCAGTCAAACATCCGCGATTGAGCAAGGCCCTTTTCCCTTAATTTTTCTCTAAGACCTGAATCCGAAAGCAAAATCTGAATCGCACTTGAGATACTTTCCGGAGAATGCGGATCAAAATACATTGCCGCCTCACCGCACACTTCTTCCATGGCAGACTTTTCAGAAGTTGCAACCGGAATCCCTGCTGATATGGCTTCCAAAACAGGAAGGCCAAAACCTTCAGCGAAAGAAGGAAAACAAAACAAAGTCGCCAACGAATACAGCACAGGTAAATCTACAAACGGCACCTTCCCAGTTAAAATCAGTTTACCACTTTGTTGTCCTTCATTCAACCTTTCCCTGAGTCCAGGATCAAGTTGCCAGTCTTCTTCTCCAACAATCACCAGATGAGCAGGATTGTCCAATAAATCCAATGCCTGAAGCAAGTTGCCAATGTTCTTACGATCATTCAACCTTCCTACAAAAAGAATGAATTGATGCGGTAATTGATATGATTCTTTCACTCTCTCCAATTCAACCTCACTGAATGTCTCCCGCGTCTGAAAAGCCACATTTCTCCCGTGCTGCGCCACATATACCGGCGCAGTTAAATAAGGACAGTGCGTTTGAATTCTATTCTTTTCACTATTGGAAATGGTAATGACTTTATCAGCAAACCTCAGGAGGAAGGGCATAAATGAAAAGTAAACTCTCTCCTTCCATGTAAAAAACTGTGGGTGACTTTTGAATATCAGGTCATGGATGTAAACCCAGGGACGGGGCCCAAAAAAGGAGCCAAAATTCTGGTAAAGAATCCCATCCAAACGGTGCTTTCTGCCAAGCAAAGGAAGAAGCAATAAGTTGGAAATCATGTTGTTACCACCCCAGACATAAACCCGTTCTACATCTTTCTCTGAATATGGAAAGTGTAAATGCCTGTGCTTCCGGTTCAGAAAAACCACCAATTTATGACCCGGATTATCCTTGATCAGATTCTCCAGAAGGTTTTGAATGACAATCCGGTTGCTGACAGGTCCTGAGAAAAACCATTTGGCATCAATACCTATTCTTTTAAATCCGAGCTGTACCAATTGTTCTGCCATTGGGATGAAATCTACCTTGGTTTGGTTTGTTGATAATACCTCGCATAGACTGCCTGCCGATACAATTGTGCTGAATTGGATACAGACTGAAGATCGAAAACAGATTCCGTTTTCTTGTCCTCGACAAAAACACTGCCATTGCGAAAACTGTAAAAGGCAAAATTTTGTGCAGACTGGCTTAACAAATTTCGGGAGAATGGAAGAACCTGATTCGTATCGCCGAGCTGAACCAAAAGTGTTTTAAACAAATCAGTCTGCGAGCCCAGATCAGGAATTTGAATTCCCTTTTTAAACAAAGCTGGTCCATACCAAACCATCGGAATCTTATATTTCATCGTATCAGACTCACCTGAATGACCCGGATGGGCATGTCCGTGATCCGCTACAATCACCACCAGGGTGTTGTTCCACCAGGGCTTTTTCGATGCTTGCTGAATCCATTTTCCCAGGCATCGGTCTGTGTAACGATGAGACCTGCAAAACAAGGAATCCACGGATTCACCGGGCTTATTGGCCACTCCGGGAACTTCAAACGGTTCATGGCTGGTCAGCGTGAACATGGTGTGAAAAAACGGCGTCTTTGCCTTGTCTGCTTCTGCCAATTGCCGATCAAACAACACTTCATCGTGGGCACCCCATTTGGAATTATAGCTGGACGGAGGAAATTCCTGTTTACCGATCCGCTTTTGAAATCCGGCATTCAGCATAAAGCTCTTCATATTGGCAAATTCCAGTTCGCCACCGTACATAAAAGCGGACTGATACCCGTTTTTTTCCATGGCCTTGTTTAGAAATGACAGTCGTGCAGTCAGGTTGGGATTGGCCATAATGCTGACCTTCCCCAATGCCGGAACGGAAGCCAGAATCGCAGCGAGCCCTTTATCACTCCGATCTCCGCTGGCGTAAAAATTTGTAAACAGGATTCCGTCCTTAGCCAATTGATCCAGATTGGGAGTGGAAGGATACTTTCCCTGAAGCGTACCGACCACTTTTGCTGTCAGACTTTCCCAAACGATGAGAACGACATTGGGTTTTGTTGAACTGACCACCTGTGAAGACGGTCCGTCCGGAATGGAAATCCTCTCCATAAATGCATCGACATCTTTCGGATAGGAACGTACATATTCTCTGGCGATCGCATCATTTCCGCTTTCCAGCAGCGATTGCATCAATACCCAGACTCCATTTTCAGCGGCTTGATTCAGTGGCCTCTCCGTTGAAAAGTAGACGGAACTTTGGTTCATCGGCGCCAGCTGAAATCCTCCTCTAATGGGAAGAATCAGCACAGCGGCAAATAGAATACCCGATAGATGGAGGGGGATCCGGTATTTCTCTGGAAACGAAATGGAGGCCGTCAGTTTATAACCGGACCATGAAAAAAGGATCGTGGTGACAAGAAAAATTCCTACTAAAAAACCCAAAGGAGAAGAATACGCCGACGCGAATGCTTCTTTCGGATATTGCAAATACGGCATCACCGCTGAATCAACCCGGTGGCCCCAGTTGGTATAAATTTCCAGATCGGCACTCAGCACAAACGAGAAAAAAATAATCAACAATAACCCATAACCATTGAGAATCCGATGCCAGGTTTTTGCTTCAATCAACCAACCGAATGACCAGAGAAGAAAGGGAATCAGAGAAGCATATCCCGCCATGGAAGCGTCCATGTACAAACCGTGCCACAATACCTGCCACTTCTCCCCGATTGAAAAGCGATTGAAAACAGCTGAATGATACAACAGAAAAACAACCCGGAAAGTCATGAAAAAAGCCACCCAAAAGAAGAATACGCTTGTAAAAAACTTCAGAGTGGCTTTCAATTTCAGTGGGCTTGAATCAGGTAAAAGAGGATCAATATGAACCGGAATTGGCTACCGGTTACCGTTGAGAACCTGGGCATCGGCAATTCCGATGGCCACCATGTTCACGATTTCACGGACGGAACTTCCCAACTGGACAATGTGCACCGGCTTGCGCATTCCCATCAGAACCGGACCGATGGCTTCCGCACCTCCAATTTCCTGAAGGAGTTTGTAGGCAATGTTTCCTGCCGCCAGATTTGGGAAAATGAGTGTGTTGGCACCTTTTTCCGCCAGTTCAGAAAACGGATAGTGTTCCTTCATCAATGCCGGATTCAGTGCGATGTTGGCCTGTACTTCTCCGTCAATAATCAGATCCGGCCATTTGAGTTTCGCCATGCGGACGGCCTCTGCAGATTTTAGGCATTCTTCATCGCGGTTTGCTCCAAAGTTGGAATACGACAACAAGGCGATCCTTGGAGTTTCTCCGAAGAAGCGAACTTTCTCAGCTGTCATGCCGATAATCTCAACCAGATCTTCAGCGGACGGATTCACATTGACGGTCGTATCGGCAAAAAAGTAGGTTTCCTTTTTGGTATTCATGATGTACATACCAGCCACTTTGTTGGCACCAATTCCAACTCCGATCACACGAAGTGCCGGTTTAATGGTCTGGGCATAGTCTTTCGTTAATCCCGAAATCAACACATCTCCTGAATTTTCATTGAGCATTCCGGCGCCAAAATAGTTGCGGTCCATTACCGCTTTTAACGCGTCGTATTTGGTCATACCTTTTCGCTTCCGTCTTTGGTATAACACTTCTGCGTATCGCTCAGCCGCTTCGGTTTCTTCTCTTGGATCAAGAATGAGAACATTGCCAAGGTCCAGGCTGTTTTCTTCGATGAGTTGCTGAATCTTGGCTTTGTTACCCAAAAGAATGGCGGTTCCCATCTTTTCATCCTGAATAATCTGGGCTGCTTTCAGAATTTTGTAATGATCGGCTTCTGCGAAAATCACCCGCTTCGGATCGCTTTTCGCTCGTGACACAACTTTGGTCATCAGTTTCTGCCCCATCCCCACTCTGTGAAGGAGATCGATCTCGTATTGTTCCCAGTTGGTGATGTGCATTCGTGCCACACCTGAATCCATGGCGGCTTTCGCCACAGCCGGAGCGATGGTGGTGATCAAACGCGGATCCAACGGTTTGGGTATCAGGTATTCACGACCGAAGGCAAGTTTATTATTGCTGTATGCCTTGAAAACGGTATCCGGAACGGGCTCTTTTGCCAGGGCCGCCAACGCAAAGGTGGCCGCCAGTTTCATTTCTTCGTTGATGGCGAATGCCCGCACGTCCAGAGCACCTCTGAAAATGTAGGGAAAGCCCAATACATTGTTCACCTGATTGGGATAATCGGACCGTCCTGTCGCCATGATGATGTCATCCCTTGTTGCCATGGCCAGTTCGTAATCGATTTCCGGATTGGGATTCGCCAGGGCAAATACAATCGGATCCGGTGCCATTTTTTTCAGCTGTTCCGGCGTAAGAAGATTGGCCGCCGACAATCCAAGAAACACATCCGCACCCTGAATGGCATCATCCAGTGTATGGAGGTTTTTATCTGTGGCAAAGTCAACTTTCGGATCGCCCTCCTCAATAACGGAATCGGTTCGGATGACGCCATGCTTGTCCACCATTACCACATTCTTCGGATTGAATCCCAGACTGATGTAGAACTTGGTACAGGCGATTGCAGCTGTTCCGGCTCCCAGAACCACCATATAGGCTTCCTCAATTTTACGTCCTGTAATCTCGAGTGCATTCAGCAAAGCGGCAGCTGAAATAATGGCGGTACCGTGCTGATCGTCATGCATAATCGGAATTTTGCACTTCGCTTTGAGTTCGGTTTCGATTTTGAAACTTTCCGGGGCTTTGATGTCTTCCAGGTTAATCCCTCCGAAGGTGGGCTCCAGACTTTGTACAATCCGGATAAACTCATCCGGATCTGTGCAATCGACTTCAATGTCAAATACATCGATGCCGGCAAATTTCTTGAACAACACGCCTTTCCCTTCCATCACCGGCTTGGAAGCCAGGGCGCCGATGTTTCCCAGACCCAGCACAGCGGTTCCGTTTGAAATCACACCCACCAGATTTCCTTTGGCGGTGTATTTGTACACATCTTCGGGTGTTGCCTGAATGGCCAGACAGGGTTCGGCTACACCAGGTGAATAAGCGAGGGCAAGATCACGTTGGGTGGTAAGGGGTTTGGTTGGGGTAACTTCAATTTTTCCGGCAGGCGCTGTGGAATGGTACCGCAGGGCGTCTTCTTTCCGGATTTTTGGTTGCGACATAAAAAAGTTTAATTAGGTAATGATGTTTTGATTCGTACTAAAATTCAACTACGTGTTTTCTGGTTTTCGGACAATGAAAATCATTCGGTCTGACTGGCTTTCATCATACTGTCCGAGTGCATAACTGCCCGACAAATGAACAAATTCAAATCCGGTAATCTCGAAATACCGGAGGAAATCGTCTTTGGTGATGGCCTGAACCCGTTCTTCAAAAAACCAGTTCTGGCCTTTGTCTTCAAAATGTATCTGTTTCCGGATGATCTGATTTTCCACGGATTTCCGAATGTCAAACGACACCGTCCCTCGGTCGATGGTGGCCTGTGGAACGAGATTCCGGACCATCCGTGCGGAATTCATAAAATCAATCACGAGCCTTCCTCCCGGTTTCAATGCTTTGCTGATCG
>CAMCXM010000051.1 GCA_945883425.1 Spirosoma fluviale | reverse complement strand
ATTAACCCAGATTATGCAATAGGATTTAAATGATTGATTTTCTATGCTTTAGAACCTCACCTAAATCCTCCCGAAGCCAGTTCGGGACAGGTCCTCCAATGTAGAGGACTTAAGGTGAAAATCAATCATTAATGAACCCAAAGCTTTTTCTATTTCGGAATTTGGGATTAACAGGATTTTTTCAAAGAATCGAAAATGCATCCCTGCATTCTGTCGCCAAAGCGCCACTTCGTGTTGCTTTTAGCTCCATTTCGCTCCGCTCAACTTCGCTCAGCATTTATAACTTATAATTTATAACTCATCATTATAGAAGCAGATAACCTAAAAAAGCCACCCCAACCACTAACCACTAACCACTAACCCATCACTCTTTCGCCGTATTCGTCTCGTCCACAATATAAAGCGGACGCTGTTTGACGTTGGCACTGATGCGGCTGAGGTATTCGCCGATGAAGCCAAGGGAGAGAAGCTGGATGCCGCCCAGAAACAAGACGCTCACAATGATGGAGGCCCAGCCGGGTACAGATTGGTGGAGAACAAATTTTCCCCAGAAGGCATAAATGAGGGCCAGAAACGCAAAACCCGATACCACAAAACCCATCCAGCTGGCCAGACGAAGGGGCGCATCAGAAAAGGACGTAATGCCATCAAGTGCAAACCTGAACATTTTGGCGTAGGTATAACCCGTTTTTCCGCCATGCCTTTCCGAACGGTCATACTCAACAAAGGTCTGCCGGAAACCAATCCATGAAATCTGTCCACGGAGAAACTTGTTCTGTTCGGGCATGGCTTTAAGAACGTTCACCACTTTGCGGTCCATAATCCGGAAATCGCCTGTATCAAGCGGAATGTCGATGGATGCAATGTTGGCCAGCAACCGATAAAACAACCGGGCCGTCAGCAGTTTGGACACGCTTTCACCCTGCCGTTTCCGTCGCCGGGCGTACACCACCTGGAAACCGTCGTTCATTTTCTGGTCCATTTCGGCGATCAGTTCGGGCGGGTCCTGCAGATCGGCATCGATGATCACCACCCGTTCACCCTGGCAGGCATCGAGTCCGGCGGACACTGCAATCTGGTGTCCGAAATTCCGGCTGAGGTTGATGTATTTAACCCGGTTGTCGTTCACCGAAAGGGCTTTGACAAGCGGAAAGGTTTTGTCCCGGCTGCCGTCGTTGATAAAAAGCAGCTCAAAATCGGGACTTAGTTTTTCCATCACTCCGGTGAGGCGTTCGTAAAGGGCGTACACGTTTTCTTCTTCGTTGTACACCGGAATGATGACGGAGTATTTCATATCAGTTGGTGAGATCAGCTTTCGCTTTTATCGCCCACAAAGTAGTCGGCATTGTGGCGGAACAAAACATTGAAGGTGGTGAGCGATCCGTAAATGCGGGTGATGTATTGCTGCATTTCTACTTTTTCCAGATCGTCGAGTTGCTTGTGTGCGTTGATTTTCTGTTCCAGCACCCGAAGGCGGTCACGGAGCATCACAATTTTATGAAAGAAGGTTTCGATGGGAACTTCTTTGGGTTTCAGGTTGCGGTCAGCAGGTTGCATAAGCAGAGTTCCGCCTTTCCATTTTTCACCCATCAGCACAGGCTGCGTGAGATCAGAATATTCTTCCAGTAATTTCCGGAGGGTGTAGCGAAGATCGTACGGATCGATTTTCTGTTCTTCGTCGTAATACTTTTCAAGAATGGTGAAGTCATCGTTTTTGGCGATTTCCACAATGCCTTTTCCGAAAAAACTGAATTTAAAAGAAGTGGGGGTAACAGCCGCCAGGATTCCCTCGCCAAAACGCGGGTGTTCGATGCGGCTTCCGATTCCAAGTTCCATGATGTGCTGTCCTGAAGGTTACGTTTGAAAGATTCCGTCCTTACCAAAAGTGGCCGGGAAGGATGTGCAAAAATGTAGAAGCCGGAACCGAAAGCAAAAATTGTTTTCCTGTCGGTGGCTAATATTTCAAGCCTTTCACAATCGCTTTTTTCTATTCGGGAAAACAAAGCCAATTTTGGGGATTCAAACATGGCAAAAGAACTCCCACCGGCAGACGACGAACAGGAAGATGAAATGTCCTTTCTGGACCATCTGGAATCCCTTCGATGGCATATCCTCCGGTCGCTGTCAGCCATTGTGATATTGATGGTTGTGGCGTTTTTTTCAAAAAGATTGCTGTTCCACGACATCATTCTGGCTCCGTCCCGCCCCGATTTCTGGACCTACCGCCTGCTCTGCAAACTTTCGGTAATATTGGAGCAACCCTTTCTTTGTGTTGAAAAACTCTCCTTCATTATTCAGAGTCGGACTTTGACCGGCCAGTTTACCACCCACATTGGGGTTTCGTTTGTGGCTGGACTGGTGATTGCCTTTCCCTACGTATTCTGGGAAATCTGGCAGTTTGTGAAACCGGGACTCTATCCGAAAGAAAGGTCGATGACAAGAGGTTCCGTCTTTTATGTGAGTCTTCTCTTTTTTATGGGGATTTCGTTTGGATACTGGATTTTGTCGCCTTTGTCAATCAACTTTCTGGCCAATTACCAGATCGACGAAAGCATCCAGAATGAAATCGACCTGTTGAGTTATATCGAAATGCTGGTGATGATGGTGCTGGCCTGCGGTCTGATGTTTCAGTTGCCAATGGTGGTACTCGTACTGGCTAAAGCCGGACTGGTGACAGCCGATTTTCTCCGTATGTACAGGCGCCATGCCATCCTGATTATTGTCGTTGTTGCGGCAATTTTGACGCCGAGTCCGGATATGTTCAGCCAGATCATTGTGGCCTTACCAATTTATATGTTGTTTGAAATGAGCATCCTGCTGGCCGCCCGTGTGGAACGGCAAGCTGCTCTTGACAATGCCTGACCAGAAAGGACACCATCGTAATCTATTCCAGACCAAACCATGAACGAATACCTCAGCTTGCTTCTGCTACCGGCTCTGAGTCTGGTGTTCATTCTCAGTTCGGTTTTGTTTCTGTTTTATTCGGAACGAAAACTCTCTGCTTTTATCCAGGACCGGATGGGCCCGACCCACGTGGGAAAATCGGGTTTGCTGCAACCGGCGGCTGATCTCATCAAACTGATTCAGAAGGAAACCATCGTGCCAGCCAAAGCCCGGAAATTTCTGTTTCTGCTGGCGCCATTTCTCATTTTTGCCTCGGTGTTTGCGGGATTTGCACTCATTCCACTTTGGCCCGATTTGTTTCCGGTTCCCAAAGTGCCGGGCGGTCTCATTTTATTATTAGGCGTGATTTCGTTCGAAGCGGTGGCCATTCTTCTGGCCAGTTATGCGAGCCAAAGTAAGTTTCCGATGATAGGCGCTTCCCGTGCCATTGCCCAGATGGTGGCCTATGAAATTCCGCTTGGGATATCCGTACTGGCTATTTTGTGGATCAGTGGCTCGGCCGATCTGAGCGAGATTGAACAAGCCCAATGGTTTTCAGCAGGAGCAAAATCCGCTCATGGAATGCTCGGTACCGTCCGTGCATGGGGTGGTTTTTTTACGTGGAATCTGGTGCAGTATCCCTTGGTTCTGCTTTTGTTGCCAGGCTTCTATCTCTGCATCATGGCCGAAAGTAACCGGGCACCGTTCGACATTTCAGAAGGCGAATCGGAAATCATCGGTGGGTTTCATACTGAATACAGCGGGTTTTTGTGGGCGGTTTTCTTTCTGGCTGAATATGCCATGATGCTGATCCTGTCGTTGGTGATGTGCTATTTGTTTTTTGGCGGAAGCGCCTCCCCGATTCCGGATTTTGGTCATCCAAACATCTCCTCGCAACCTTCTTTTTTCTGGTTGCTCACAAAAAGCTGGTTGATTGGATTGAGTATGATCTGGATTCGCTGGACACTTCCCCGTATGCGGGTAGATCAGCTGATGTCGTTGGGCTGGAAAGTTCTGACACCGGTTTCACTGGCCGGATTTCTGGCGATGGTGCTGGTTTACTGAAAGATGACGGATTGAAAACGCTGGAAAAAAAGGAACGATAATTGCAAAAACAGAAGGATATGACACTGGAAGAAGCCATTAAACAGAAACACTTTCCCAACGAATTTGAAAAAGCGTTTGTGAACGTGTTGTACACATCCAATCAGTTTTATGCACAAAATCAGCAGAGGCTGAAAAAGCACGGAATCTCTCCGGAACAGTACAATGTGCTTCGGATTTTACGCGGATCGCATCCAAAACCACTGAGTCTGCTGGACATTTCGGGGCGGATGCTGGACAAAAGCAGCAACGCGACCCGTCTGGTTGAAAAACTGCGTCTGAAAAATCTCGTGACCCGCAAAACCTGCAAAATCGATCGCCGTCAGTTGGATATCGGCATTACGGACAATGGGCTTTCTACTTTGGAAAAACTGGATTCTGAAATGAAAGAAATGTTTGAAACCTTCCAGCACCTGAGTCTGGAAGAAGCGCAAACCTTAAACCAACTTCTCGACAAAATGAGAGGGTAAATCCGCCATCCGCCATTCATCCAAACCCAACCCTAAATTCCCGAACCAACCTTTCGCCGGAAAACACTTGTTTTGCGGATCAATCAAAAATATGAGCGACCATTCCCACCTCAGCCCTGCCATACAGGAGGCATTGAAAGAAGGGCAGTCATTGCTGGAAAAATTCCTGAGCAATCCTGAACACACAGAGTCCATTGCCAAAGCCGCTGTGCTGATGGCCAATGCGATTCAGAAAGGAAACAAAATCATGAGTTGTGGCAACGGCGGTTCCCACTGCGATGCCATGCATTTTGCCGAAGAACTTTCCGGACGGTATCGCAACAACCGCAAAGCACTGGCCGCCATTTCGATTTCCGATGCAAGCCACATTACCTGCGTGGGTAACGACTACGGATTTGATTTCATCTTCAGTCGCATGGTGGAAGCATTGGGTCAACCAGGCGATGTATTGCTCGGAATCAGCACCAGCGGAAACAGCAAAAATGTGATCGAAGCCGTAAAAGCAGCCAAATTACGTGGCATGCAGGTGGTTTTATTAACCGGGAAAGATGGAGGTCAGCTCGCCGGGATGGCCGATGTCGAAGTTCGGGTGCCGCATTTCGGGTACGCCGACCGCATTCAGGAAATCCACATCAAGGTGATTCACATTTTCATCCAGCTCATCGAATCGCAGCTGGGATTGTAGGTCTACAGTAAAAACGGATTGTACGGTTTCCGGGGATTCTGATCCGGATTTCGCTGACCAATTACACGGGCCGGAACACCACCGACAATGGCCCATTCGGGTACATTTTTCGTGACAACCGCACCCGTCGCCACAACCGCTCCTTTTCCGATGGTGACACCGGGCAGAATCACCGCACGGTTGGCAATCCAGGCAAAATCTTCCACCACCACCGGACCGCCCGATGAAGGAAAATCCGGATGCTGCAGATTATGCTCGAGTGTCCAGATGTTCACTTCAGGAGCAATGTCGACATAGTTTCCAATTGTAATGCTTCCGCCTCGGGTATCCAGCATACAAGACGGATTGATGTTGCTGTTGATTCCGATGGAAAGTCCCGTCATTTTCCGGACTTTGAAACCCATCATCACGGTACTTCCCGAACCTATCGTAAAAAACCGGCGGTAAAAAAACAGACGGAACGCCATCCAGGGAATGTGCCCGATCCCCGCATTGGCGAAGTATCGAAACACCTGTCCGAGTTGTCCTTTCTGGTAAAATGCGGGAGTCAATGTCTGGAATTGGTTGGAAAACGGTTCTGCAAATTCAGGGGTTTTTCTCAATAAACAAATCCGATTTACCCTTTCCTGTTTTTAAGAATGTCCAGAAACTGAACCGCCAGTTGGTCAAACGAACGGGGAGGAATGTCGGAAGACACCTTCTGATTATATGCCATCAGCTTTCCGGGATTGGTTTCGAGAAGATCGAGGACTTCATCCAGATTGGCGATTGTCCGGATCACATTCGGGAATCCTTCCAGATTGAGGTACTTATCGTTTTGATACTGATGCACAAAATGATGCACATCCAGATTCTGCTCGGGCCGGGCGTATTCTTTCAGATCCAGCAAAAGGGATGGTGCCTTTGTATAGCTGGCCTCAATACCGAGTGTGGTGCCCAGATGCATAAAGGCTTTGGAATGATGGATGGTGACAAACTTATCGAGCAGGGCGTCTTCACCGACTGCAATCGAGGTGGCTTTGGCCGAACGGAAACCGTCGTCAAGAACCAGATTGGGAATCGACTTCAACGCTTCATACGGCGACCAGTCTCGCAAAACCGGGTAGGGACGCACCACCAGTTTCCAGTCCGGATGCCGGATCTGAAGACGCTCGGCCACCCTTTTCACGATTTCAATTTCCACCGGAACCAGTTGCGGAACCCCAATCGCACATCCGAAATACACATACTGAAATGGGAATGGAGAGGACTTTTCATTCTTTTTCTGAATAAAGCGTTCCACGTAACCCATCTGTGTGGCACCAAAAAGCGAAATGCGGGAGGACGGAATGTTTTGTAATTCCACCATATCCCGCCGGATTCCTTCGTGCCAGACGAGGTAATCCATCTTCTTCGAAAATCGCCGGTGTTTGCAGGGATGATCCCAGGAATAGACATACACCACCACCGGTTTTTGCTCCTGCAGGAGGCGGGCCACAAAATAGTTGTCGCTCAGTTCGGTGAAGCACACAAACTGGACAATGTCGGAAATGGGTGTGTTTCCTTTGTACTGAAGTTTGTTTACAAACGCATCGTAACTCAGCCATTTGGGCAACCGCATGGTGAGGTTAAGCAGCCGGAAAGCAGATGCCTGTTGTGCTGGTGTGGCCGAAATCGAGATTTTGAACTGCTCCATCAGAAAGAAATTCTGGCGGCTTTTGGGCAGATGGCCCAGAAAACGGAACAGCGTTTCCCAGATTTTATTCCAGAGTCCCGACTTGCGCTCGTCGATGATGCGCACTTCGGCATTGGGCGGCAGAAGCGATTCCATCGATTTCTGGTCTTCCTTCCGGATGAACAACACAATCTCCTCACGCTCCGAAAGCCCGTTGATCCATTGACGGACATCGTTCCGAAAATCAAAAAAATGGACAACAAGACCTATTTTCATATCAAACTCATATCCTCTTTCTCCTGAACCTCAATGGCTCAGACGATCCTTATGATGATCAATTAAAATTTACCCGATGGTATCAAAGCCTGTGTACTTCTGCAGAACCGCCGGAATTTTGATACCGGTTTCGGTCTGATTGTTTTCCAGAAGTGCGGCCACAATTCGTGGCAGAGCCAGAGCCGAACCATTGAGCGTGTGCAGCAAATAGGTCTTTTTGGTCTCCTCCGATTTGGCCCGTAATTTCAGACGGTTGGCCTGGTAGGTTTCGAAATTACTGACGGAACTCACTTCGAGCCACCGCTTCTGAGCCGCCGAATACACTTCCATATCGTACGTAAGAGCCGATGTTACACTCATATCACCACCGCATAGACGGAGAACACGGTAAGGCAGTTCGAGCTTTTCGAGCAGACCCTGCACATATTTCCGCATCGTTTCCAGAATGGCATACGATTGATCCGGGTGTGCAATCTGTACGATTTCCACCTTGTCAAACTGATGAAGTCGGTTCAGTCCGCGAACATGAGCGCCCCAGCTACCAGCTTCCCGACGGAAACAAGGCGTGTAGCCCACACACATTTTCGGTAATTCACTTTCTTTGATAATGGTGTCACGGAAATAGTTCGTGATCGGTACTTCAGCGGTTGGAATGAGGAAAAGTCCGTCGTCCTGAGCGTGGTACATCTGGCCGTCTTTGTCCGGAAGTTGTCCGGTTCCATATCCCGAATCTTTGTTGATCAGGATGGGTGGCTGCATTTCGAAGTAGCCTGCCTTATCGGCTTCGTCCAGAAAAAAGTTGATGAGGGCCCGCTGCAGTTTGGCGCCCTTTCCTTTATAAAACGGAAATCCGGCACCGGTTACTTTGTTGCCGTTTTCAAAATCGATGATGTCGTATTTCGTGATCAGATCCCAGTGTGGAAGCGCCCAGTCGGCCATGTCTTTGGCCTCGCCCCAGGATTCCACCACTTCATTTTCTTCCGGCGTTTTTCCTTTCGGAACCGAATCGTGGGCCACATTGGGCAGCACGACCATCGCCTGGTAAAGAGCCTCTTCGCTGGCAGATGATTTCTCTTCCAGTTCCTTCATCTCCACTTTCATCCCCGCCACTTTCTGACGGAGCGCTTCGGCTTCTTCTTTCTTTCCTTCCTTCATCAAACCACCGATGTTTCCTGACAGGCGGTTCAGTTCTTCCTGGATACGGTTCAGCGATTGCTGAATTTCGCGTCTTTCGGAGTCGATCCGGATGGCATTCTGAACCTGCTCAGCGGCATTGGCCACATTTTTCTTTTCCAATCCCTTGATAATCCGATCGGTTTCGTCACGAAGACTTTGTATCTGAAGCATGCGATGAAGTTGGTTTTCCTTGTTTCTGTTCTGCGGATTTCGCCCTGAAAATTTCCAAAGCGGGTGCAAAAATAGCCTTATCTACCCTTTTGCCGGACAAAATATTTCGGCCATCATGCAGCGGATGCTTCCTCCACCGACGGCTTCAATGGTTGGAATCGGAATGGCCAGTAGTTTCCCAAACATTTTAAGTTCGTTTTTTTGCGATTCCGTCAGCATGGAAAAAGCGGTGGATGAAAGGACGGTGACCGGATTTCCTTTGCCATCCTGCACCTGAAGCAGGTTTCCGCAAAACCCTTTTTCCAGTTGCTCCCGGCTGATGGCCACCACATGATGGGTTTCGTCGAGACTCGAGCGGACCCATTCCCTTTCCATCGGATCAGGTATGCAATCCAGACAAACCAGGGCCATTTTTTCCCCAATGCTCATCACCACATTGGTGTGGTAATAGGGTGCACCTTTAGAGCTTTGGGTTTGAAACAGAACCGCATCGTAGCCCGTCTCTCTGGCAAACTTGAGTGTGGCTGCCTTCTGGGTTCTTTCCGAAACAGCGGCATATACAATTTTATTGACCCGGTCGAGAATGAGACTGCCGGTTCCTTCCATCACAGCACCGTTGCCCAGTTTTTGCGTCCAGTCCTGAATCTGGCTTACTTCAAGACCCTGATTTTTGATTAGAGAAATGGCCTGGGACAACTGACTGGTTTCGGCCCGTCGATTTTCCGTTTTCATCGGAAACACATGCACATTTCCTTGTTCATCAGTTCCGAACCAGTTGTTTGGAAAAACGGCATCCGGCATCGAAGACGAAGCAGGATCTTTCTCCACAATCAGTACCTGAACACCTTCAGCACGAAGTAAAGCCACAGCACCGTCGAATTCAGCCAACGCTTCGGCCCTGACATTACGGTCGGTGATCACATTCTGGAATTCGTTGTCGGCGGCAGTTTGTTCATTGAAGGCAAAATCGGATGGACGAACCATCAAAATGATGTTACTGATCTGTCGTTTGTTCTGGATGGACATGTTGTTGTAGACGGATTTGTACTGGCTGGAATTACGGCCAAAAATACAGTCCTTTCTGTGAGGATCGCGATATCCGGGGCAAAAAAAAACCCCGCCAAAGGCAGGGTGTTTTCTGTGTTTAAAGTGGTTGTTCAGATAAGCAAATTATACGTTTGGCTGTGCTTTCTTCTTTTTGAAAGCGCCCAGCTCTATGATTTTTTTCAGGCCGTCGAAATAGAGGAGTGCATACAAACCTCCGGTCATGACCCATAAGATGATGATATTGAATACCGCCGTGTCGATTTTCATTCCGAACAGATATTTGTGCGGTGCGAAAAAGTGCGCCCTCGACAGGATGCGGTTTGATTCAGATGGCTCCTTGAAAATCGGGTCCACCATTTGAACAAGCCGGCCATTGGTTTCGATGATTTTCTTGTCTTCATCCGAATTTTTGACGAATCGTTCAATGGCCCGGTTGTGGTTGGCCAGACGGAACATGTTCAGGTTCTGGTTGCCTTTGTACTGATGCTCCAACCGTGAATAAAGGTTTGCTTCTTCCACTGATGCCTGTCTGGAAATATCGGAGTAGAAAGTTCTCAGTTTAGCCAGATAAGCAGACGCTTCCTGCAAAACATTCAGACTGCAACCCGGCTTCAGACGGTCTACATTGGGAAATGCCAGTTGGGGATGAAGTTTGTTTTCATTGGCAAACTCGTTCCGCAACACCAGCATATCGCTGTCAATCTTGTCCTTGTGTTTGAAGAGATTCACATGGGCATATTCAGTGGCATACTGAACCTTTGCCTCCAGTTCCGGAACCAGATAGATGAATTGGTTGTCGGCCACATGCTTCTTAAAGTGGGTTTGGAAGAATGGCTTGTTGTATTCATTGTCTTTGAAAAACGACACCATCAGCCCTTCGTAAGCCCAGCGGGAAGCCATCATTTCTGAAATCATCGGAACATCGGTGTTGTCCTTAATATCCGGATTGATTTTACTGAACTTGATCACGATTCCGCCCAGAACCAGCTGTGGAATGAGCAGGATGGGAATGAGAATATAAATCGTAACGGCCTGATTAAAGGACGAAGAGATGTTGAGTCCCAGCATATTGGCAAAACAGGTAGCTGAGAACAACAGACCCAGTTGGGTGACGGAAAACTGACTGATTTCCAGAACGTAACTTGAAATCAACCAGAACGACAGTGTCTGAAAAGCCGACAGTGAAAACAGAATCGATACTTTGGAAAGGAGATAGCTGCTTCGGGACAGATTCAGGAATTTCTCGCGTTTGAGAATTTTCCGGTCGTGGAAGATTTCTTCTGCGCTCACCGTAAGTCCGAGAAACAGGCACACGATGATGGAAATGAAGATGAACACGGGCAGGTTTTCATTTTCAGAGAAACTGTAACTGCCACCGGTGTATTTATCGATGCTGTAGTGCCGGTTGATCAACGCGAGCAACAAAGCCAGCAACGGAGCCTGAATCAAATTGATCGCCAGATATTGTTTGTTGTTGAATTTCGACAACACATCCCGTTTGATAAACACCCCAAACTGACGAGGCCAGGCGGCATGTTTAATGGCTTTGATGATGGAAGACTCTCCTTTGGTTTGCTTTTCGGGCTGAAAGGATTTCTTGAACTCCTGGTACCATTCGTAAGGAAGGATTTTCCGTTCTCTGGTGTACCGTCCGAATTCTGTCACACGTCTGGCTTCAATCAGATCAAAGATGATTTCCGGATTCACGTGGCCGCATTCGTAGCAATAGGCCTGATCTTTCTTCACCTGGTTGGTTTTGCTTTTGAAGTACACAATGGCTTCGATGGGGTTGCCATAGTAAATCGGAAAGCCACCGGTGTCCATAATGAGCAACCGGTCAAACATTTTGAAAATGTCGGAAGACGGTTGGTGAATGACCACAAAGACCAGTTTTCCCAACAGACTCATTTCTTTGAGTAGTTCGATGATGCTTTGGGAATCGCGGGAAGAAAGTCCGGATGTTGGCTCATCGAGGAATAAAACACCCGGAGCACGCAGAATCTCGAGACCAATGTTCACCCGCTTCCGTTCTCCGCCGGATATGGTTTTGTCCATTGGATTTCCCACTTTCAGGTGACCGATTTCAGTCAGGCCCAGATCACCCAGTGTTTTGTTGACCAGATCGTTGAGTTCATCTTCGGTTTTTTCTCCAAAGCTCAGACGGGCGGCGAAATACAGGTTTTGGAACACCGTCAGTTCTTCGATCAGCAGATCGTCCTGCGGCACATACCCAATCACACCTTCGAGTTTGGATTTGTCTTTGTGGAGATCCAGACCGTTGATATGGATTTCGCCTTTGCAAGGTTTGAGATTGCCATTCAGGACTTCGAGGAGTGTACTTTTTCCGGAACCGGATGCGCCCATGAGGCCAACCATGCGACCCGATGTTTCGGAAAAACTCAGTTCGTGCAGACCTACTTTTCCGTTTGGAAATTTGTAGACCACATTGCTGACGTCGAAGGTGATTTTTTCCTTTTCCTGATCATCCAGAAATTTGGAAATGATGTCTGAATAGTAAATCGGGTCAGAGTCGTCTCCTTTGATGAGGCCGCCGGCAGAGAAATGATACACTTCTTCTTCCAGCATTTCCACGCCATTGAGCGTGAGCGACTTGGTTCCGGAGTATTTTACGTGATAGGAGCCAATTCCTTCCAGCCGCATAACGGCGATGTAACCCGGGACCTTTTCTGCGTAGATGTGTTTGCTATGGCGGAGTTTGGTGTTTTGATCGGAAGAGATGATAAGAACATTCTGAAAATCTGGTTCAAGCCCATGATTTTTGGAGCAAAAGCGTAGAATCTGATGGAATTCGTCATGCGAGATGTTGAAAACCTCTGATACAGTATGGAGAAACTCCATTTCCTGCGGATGGATGAAACCGTCGGAATCAATCAGGGAAAGCAGGACAATGACGACATTCAGTTTTTGTTGTTGATTGAGTTCTTCATTGAGGTTACTGCAGAGCAAAACCATTCGGGACGAATCCCTCACTGAAAAAAAGCCTTCATCCGGATTTTTCCGGGTTCGGGCACTCAATGAATTCCGGTCCAGGTGTTCTTCAAAAAGCTGAAGGTACGATTCGGGCTGGTCGATGGAGAGTTGATACTCCAGAAACAACCGCACAATCTCTCTTACTTTTTCACGATCCTGGTGAAATTTTGAGGCAATAGCAAAAAGTTGAATGAGGCTTAGAAGTAGAGGCTCACTCATAAAATATTGTCTAAAAGGTTACTAGCATGGCCAAAGCTCTCTCAAAGAGTTAAGGCACTGATAAATAGGGGTACTGAGGCAGGAAAGAGGGTCAAATATGTTGAAAGGTTCGACGTATTTGGCCTTGCTCCCCCGTTTCTTTAAATCACCAACTGGAATGAGCGGGGCTTATTCCAACTGACGGGTCAAAAGTACGGGTAGCCCGGAGACTGGCCTTTCGAACTCTGGTGAGTTTCTTACACGGATGCGTATTGTGTGCATGCAGTCTCAAATTACACTCCTTGTCTGTTGGTTGCTTGAAGCGATACTTTAAGCATCGTTTTCCAACATTCACTAATCCACAAGCAATTAGAAAACAAAACAGGGAATGACGGCAGCCATTCCCTGTTCAAAATAAGCCTGATTGATACAGGCCCCGGACTCAATCCGTTACGGTTTGAAGAATTTCTGAACCAAATCTGACACATGGTCGACCTGATCATCTGAAATTCCTGGAAATAAAGGAAGGCTCAAACTGGTTTCGGCCAGCATTTCAGCCATTGGATAATCTCCTTTTTTGAACCCACTGCTTTTATATGCTTCCTGTAAATGGGGAGGAATCGGATAGTGAATGACTGTCTTTACCCCATTCTGGTCCAGCCAGGACTGCAACTCATCTCTGCGGTCGCAACGAACCACAAAAAGATGGTATACATGACTTGCTTCCGGGTGTGTATAAGGAAGAACCAAACCGTCTGTTCCGGCCAGGTTTCGGAGATAGCGGTCGCCGATTCGCTTTCTATCCGCCGTCCATTCGGCGATGTACTTCAGTTTTACAGACAACAGCCCGGCCTGAAGTTCGTCGATCCGGTTGTTGTATCCTTTGTACATGTTGTGGTAGCGCTTTTCAGATCCGTAGTTGCGCCATACTTTGGAGAGCTGGGCCCATTCATCGGAATCGGTTGTGATGGCACCGGCTTCACCATAGGCACCCACATTTTTGGTTGGGTAAAAACTGGTGGCGTTCACATGCCCGAACGATCCCGTCTGTTTTCCATTGAAGCTGGCGGCATGTCCCTGTGCATTGTCTTCCACTACGAAAAGAGATGCCTCTTTGGCAATTGACATGATTTCATCCATTTCACAGGCCTGTCCGTACAGGTGAACCGGCATGATGGCTTTGGTTTTGGGTGAGATCACATTCCGGATCTGAGCCGGTGAAATATTGTAGGTACGCATATCTGGTTCTGCAAAAACCGGAGTGGCACCCGCCATTTCAACGGCCAGGTTGGTGGCTATGTAGGTATTGGACGGAACGATGACTTCATCGCCGGGTCCAACTCCCAGCACTTTCAGCGCCAGGTGGAGGGCATCCAGACCATTGGAAATTCCCACGGCATGCTTCACCTGGTTAAACCGGGCGTAGTCTTCCTCAAATTGTTTGGTCATATTTCCCAGTACATAATACTGAGAATCGAAAAACCGGGCGAAAACTGCTTTCGACTCCTCGGCAACCCGCTCGTTCTGAGCAGTAAATGATACAAATGGAACGTCCATCAGGTAGAAGATTTTGAAAATAAATGCGTGCAGGATCCCAGTTTGAAACCCAGTTTCTCACAATTGTGGATCACTGCTTTGTTGGTGGATTGTGTGGTCATAACCAAAACGGCTGCTTTCTGAGATTTTGCATAGTGAAGAGCATGCAAACATAAGGGATAATGCCAGCCTTTGTTTTGCGGCAAACAGGCAGTAAGAGGAATGCGGTAAAAAAAACCGTTGTCAAACCGGTCATCTTTTACTTTTCCCAAAGCCACAAAGGAGGCCGGAGGTGTTTTGAGAGCCGGAACAAAAACCCGTTCTGCAAATCCTTTCACACAATTCTCAATATAGGTTTCCAGATACCGATTGGTTTCTTCTTCTGAAAAAAACGGATCTGCATGGTACTTATCATAAGCATTCACCGCAGATGAAGCCACTTCGCGTAAATAATGAACATCATTCTCTCCCGCGTTCCGGCAAGGCTGTGTTTCATCTGGAAGTGAATCCAGGAGATGATAATAGGTGAGGCGTGTTTCCACCAACGAAAATCCAAGAGTGGCCAGTTGGCGAAAGGCATCGATGTCTTCTGACGGCACTTCGGCAAATGCATTCCACCGATGGTCGGACGGGAGAAAGCCAACTCTGCTTTTCCAGTCAGAAACGGGCTCCCAAGCAAGACAATCTATTTTATAAATCCCGGAATTAAAAAAAGAAGAATCCCAATCCAGCCTTTTACCAATCAGAGTTTGATCTGATGTTTCCTTAACATTATTCTCAGGAAAAGAAAACAGGCGGTCAAGAAAACCAAGAGAGTTCCATACTATCTGTTTCATCATCAGGATGGCTTCCGGTATTGAAGGAAGTCATCGTAGTTTCGGATGTAATCTTCCGGATCGTACACATGTGAAGCCAGAACCAAACAAACGGATCCGGAGGAAAAATTGAGTTCTGAGGCCCAGATCGAGGGAGGAATCAGCAATCCATGGTATGGACGATTGAGACTTACCTGTCTTTGGCACACTCCGTCATCCATCAGAATATCAAAACTGCCGGAAGCTGCAATGAGGAACTGGTAGCATTCTTTATGAGCATGAGCTCCGCGGGACTCGCCACCTGGAATATCGTAGAGATAGAAAATCCGTTTCACATCAAAAGGCAGATGAACCTGATTTTCAATTGGTGAAATATTACCGGCCCGGAACTGAATGCTGGGAAGGGTAATGATGGATGCGTCGTAAACCGTTTTCAATGTCTAGAAGGAGTGTGTGGAAAAGGCATCAAAATCCCGTATGTAATCATTGGCATCGTACAGGGTGGAGGTTGTGACCAGACAAACCGCATTGGTAGAGAAATTCTCCATGTGCCGCCATAATCCGTTTGGAATGTAGAGTCCCAGATAGCTGCGGTTAAGACTAAAAACAGCTTTTTCTCCTTTTTCATTTTTCACCACCACATCAAAGCTGCCGGAAAGAGCGACGATAAATTCTTTCTGCTCTTTGAAAGCATGGCCACCCCTTGTTTCGCCACCCGGAACATCATAGATTAGGTAAGTTCTTTTTATCTCAAAAGGGATGTGGTTATTGGTTTCCAGGAAGGAGAGATTCCCTCTGGGATCAAGGAATTTAGGAAGTTGAATAACCTGGCAATTTTCAATCAGCATATAGAAAATCGTTTTTGTTTTGCCTTTCGGAAGACGAAACCGGCACATAATTCTGCATCGCTTCCAACTGAAGGAATCGATGCCGCCGCAAAAATGAATTATATCGGGAGATAAATAAGAATACTGGCCAGAAACTCATCCCAATAAATGCATAAATACCCGGCAAGTCTCCACCTCTCAGAAGAGGAACTAGAGAGGCGATTGTAATTCCTTTAATGATGTGCCGGACATCTGAATTGAAGTTGAGAGAATACCTCATAATGAGGTTCACAATAAAACAGTAAATCACGCTAAGGATGACGATTCCGGTTGTGCCACCCTCTCCATAAAAGGTACCGTAAAGTGACTGTGAAATACCAACAGAGCCCCCTCCCATATTATCATTCAATCCCAACTTATTGGCATAACCACCGAGCGGCTTATCGGGCCAGATGCTCCTGGGGATGGGCCGGTAAAGTATTTCAAGGTGCTCGGTTCCATAGTGATAGCCAAGGTGATTGGGGTAAACCTCCAGAACCATCATAAACCCATCCAGCATGGTTGCATCTTCTGTTGATTTGTTCCGTTCCCACGCCATCGACAGCTTTTCCATTGTGCCCATGGTAGAGGTATCGGTTCTCCGTTTTACACCCGCAAGTCCGAAGGCCAGAGACACCGCTAATCCACCGATCACGTAAATTCTTAGCTTATATAAAGGGTTTTTATTACCAACAAAAATGATCCCAAGGGTAATTGACCAGGATAAAAACTGAAAACGCCCGGAAGAAGAATAAGTTAAAGAAGCTGCAAATGCGATGATTACCCCGATGATAAGCTTCGGTATGAATTGCTTTTTGAGATCGTAGTTCTTAAATACTAGGTACATAAGAGTAATTACTCCACCAATCCCAAAGCCAATCATCACATAGTAGGAACCTCCTAAAGCAATACCTCCACCCGAGGCCATAAATGAGTTCACGAAAGCAAGCTTTGCATAAAAACTGACGGAACTGATAACCAAGAAAATGGCAATGATCGGGGCCTGATTCTGTTTAAGGAAGGCGTTCAGCAATGAAGTATTGTCTTTGAAAACAGCGGGTTCTTTTCGGGTCATGCTGAATAAAAAATAGGAACCGCACATCACAGCAGTACCAATAAAAAAGTAGTTCAATGCTACCAGGCCCAGTTCATTGGTGAGGTTGAAGATGTTTTTGGCGTATGCAACGCGAACCCAGTGATCGCCACCCGCTACAACCAAGTTATAGCGATTCAATCCTGAAGTATAAAAAAAGAGAACGAACAGGATCAGTAGCTCATCATTTTTAATGAAGAACAAGACCGCTGAAAGCAATCCAAGGATCATGGTCCCAACCAGCATGTCATCCGGCGTCAGCACTCTTAGGAAAGGCTAAAAAGTTGATTGATCCATCTGCTTGGTACCTCACCTGACAATGCCAGTATATAATCTTCTTCCCGGCAAGGCAACATTTCCGGTTGGCCGCCTTCACCAACAGGGGGAAGTTGCATCCACCACTTGCCGGATTTCAGGCCTTTATAAAAAGTTATGTCATGTTCATGAAATCCGGGAACCAGAACCTGGTATCGAATCGTTTCTGACGGTGAAAAGGTCAGATCATCCTGACGGTTGTAAAAGCCTTCGATCACATACCAGATCATGGTACCGATGGTATTGGCAGTAATCTCGCGGTAGTCCAGACCTGGATTGAGTTCAAATATTCCGAAGACGGAAAGTAACCGACTGCATCCGGCATACCAGGCAATCTGGCAGGCTTCTTCTGCAGTAAGTCCGTATGGAAAACCATACGCATTGGCCGGTGCTTCGCTGATCCGGATACTGGAAATATCAAAACTGAGAAAATCGGCCGACCTAACAATAGGCTCTACACCTTTGAAATCGTCCCGGAGTTCGCCAAGCCGCATTTTAAAATAGTGATGCTGGTCGATGGCCGCCAGAATGTTCTCGTCTACCAAATAGGTTTGGTAACCAACATGGACATACCGGTTGAGTACATCTTTATGTTTGGTGAGTATTTTACTAATGTGATGATGTGCCATCCCAAGCTGAGCAGTGGGCTCTGTATCTGAGCGGCTGTCGACATTTAGGAAGGTTATCTTTCGGCCAAGTTCTTCGTATGCCTTGATAACCGCCAGCGAATGATCATGGGTTCCGCCAATCAGGATGGGCAACACATTGTGCTCTAAAAGGGTGCGAACCACTTCTTTCAACCGGAGATGCGAATCTTCCAGTGTCTCTCCCGGACGGAGATTCCCGAGATCTGCCACTTTGTAGGTTGCATGGGATGCTCTGAGTCCATACAAGGCTCTCCGGATAGCATCGGCACCGGAATGTGCCCCTTCATTTCCCGGATTACCCCGGTCTTCGAGGATACCGACAATGGCAATATCTACTTTGGCCAGATCCGGAAAGGCTCCCTGGTGCTTTTGAAAGCGTTGGTTTATGAAACTGAAATGCTCAAAGTCCTGGATATCTTCTTGCAAAACAGGATCAAACAACAACTGTAAACTCATTCGGAAAAACGGGATTGGTTGGTTTAGGACGAGGACAAAGGAAAAAAAAATAAAGAAATTTTCTGTGGAAACTTTTTTCGTAACGAAAGTTTCCGGAGTTTTGTCCCCACAAATCGTTTCTGCATTACTACCAGTGGAAATTAAAAACAAAATACTATCCAAAACAGAGGAACTCTTCATGCGATATGGCATAAAGAGTATCACCATGGACGAAGTCGCCCGCCATTGCAACATTTCTAAAAAAACCATTTACCAGTATTTTCCAGACAAGGATGCACTGGTAAAAGAAATCATGGAAAAGCATATGGCCGAAGACGTCTGTATGATCAAAGAACTTCACAGCCAGGCCTGTACTGCACTTGAAGAGGTACTCAAGATTTCAGAGTTCATGAAAAAGGACATCGCTGAGATTCACCCCTCCGTCCTTTTTGATCTGAAAAAATACCACAGCAGTGCTTATGAGGTATTTGAAAAACACCGGGATACCCACTTCATGAACACCATCGCCCAGAATCTGGAGCGGGGAATTACAGAAGGTGTGTACCGTCCGGATATCAACGTCCAGGTATTTGCCCGACTTCGGGTACTGGAAATTGAAGCCATGTTCGACCGCAACATTTTCCATGAATCAAAATGGGACATCCGCCAGGTACAATTGCACTTTGTCGACCATTTTATCCGGGGCCTTGTCACTCCAAATGGTCTTTCCGAATGGGAGACCATCTCAACCAATTTATTTAAAGAAATCCGTTAGAATCTGAAAGTCAAATCATAACATGAATTTATTCCGTAACCGACTGTATTTCGTTCTTCCTCTTTTTGCCGTTTCATCCGCATGGGGACAGGTAAAAAGCCTGACTGCCCGTCAAGCAGTGGAATACGCCATGCAAAACAACCCTACGATCAAAAATGCTGTGATCGAAACTGAAATTTCAAAAGCCAAGGTAATGGAAACCACGGCTGCAGGATTGCCACAGATTTCGGGTTCTGCCACTTTGCTTCACTATCCGGAAGTACAACGCTTTGTACTGGAAAACTCACCGGGAACGCCATTTTACACCAATCAACTTCCAGCTGACGCACCCATCGCCTTTGGTTTACAGCTTGCCAACAGTGTTTCGGGCACAGTAAATGCCACGCAGTTGATCTTCAACGGATCGTACCTGGTTGGACTTCAGGCATCCAAAACATATCAGCAGCTTTCTGCCAAACAATTAAAGCAGGCAAAAATTACCCTGGCCGAACAGGTCATGAAAACCTACTACGCAGTGGTTGTTATGAAAGAAAAAAGTCAGTTGCTCGACCTTAATCTGAGCCGCCTTGACAGTACCTTCCGTGAAACCCAAGCTCTTTACAAGAACGGATTTGTCGAAAAAGTGGATCTCGACAGAATTGAAGTCGCTCTCATCAACCTGGTATCTGAAAAACGGAAAACAAACCGGTCAATCATAGTGGCAACCGATGGTCTGAAGATGCAAATGGGAATGCCGGTAAACGATTCTATTCAACTCTCTGAAACGCTGAATATGATCAACCCGGATTCGATCTTCCCGGCAAACACGGTTTTCGACTACAACAAACGCATTGAATACTCGACTCTTCAAACGACCAAAGCGCTGGCGGCACTTTCACTGAGAAACATTCAGGCAGGATACCTTCCTTCATTGGTCGGTCTGGCCACTTTGGGTGTCAATTCAGCGGCGTCCAGATTTGGCAACCTGTCAAACTTTTCAGAGAAAAACCGGTATGCGCCTTATGGATTTATTGGGCTAAGTCTGAACGTTCCCATCTTCGATGGATTTCAGAAACGATTCCAGTCGCAACAAGCACGGCTGAACATCAAAAAACTGGACAACGGATTCAAGGAACTTGAAAATGCGATTGATTTTGAACTGAAACAAGCCAACATCAATCTGGCCAATGCACAAACCAGCCTCGATATCCAGAAACGAAATCTGAAACTGGCAGAAGAAGTGGTTCGTGTTTCAAAAGTAAAATACAGACAAGGTGTGGGTTCAAACCTTGAGGTGACCAACGCAGAATCTTCGTTTAAAGAAGCGCAAACCAACTACTTCTCGGCATTATACGATTTCATTGTAACGAAAATCGATCTTGACAGAGTTCAGGGAATACTGGTTGCCGAATAAACGTCCATACAACTTCACTACTAATCAACACATAAAATGAGTCCCATATTCCGCCACAAATTCGACTTCATCCTGAAAAGACACTTTCTCATCCCGCCGGCCAAACTGAAAAGCAGCCGCTATCTGGATGATCTGGGATTGACAAAACTTGAACAACGGGAAATGCTCAACTACTTCGAAGATGAATTTAAAATTCAGGTCTCCGAACAGGATGAACGCAAAATCAGAACCATACACGATACACTATCCATCCTGGACAAATACCTCAATATCAGAAATCAACAACTACAAGCAAGTTAAAAATCCGTATGAATAAAATTGGAATTTTCGCTACTCTGGTTATCCTCTTCCTGGCATCCTGCGGGAAGAAAAGCGAACTCGAAACAAAGAAAGAAGAGCTTTCAAAAGCTAAAAAGGAGGTTTCTGACCTTCAAATAAAAATTAAAAAGCTTGAAACTGAGGTTGCCAGCCTCGACACTACTTCAGGAACGGAGATCAAGATTAAGACCATTGCTGCCACACCGGTTCAATCCTCGGTTTTCCGTCACTATGTGAGTGTACAAGGCAGCCTGGAAGCCGAAGAAAACCTGATGGTTACTTCAAAAATTCCAGGACAGATCACCTCTGTGAAAGTAAAAGAAGGAGACATGGTTCGTCAGGGACAAATCGTCGCTGTTCTGGATGACGAAGTATTCAGAAAGTCCATCGATGAATTGAAATCAAGTCTGGATCAGGTGCTGGTGATGTACAACAAACAAAAGGCACTCTGGGATCAGAAAATCGGGACCGAGATGCAGTATCTCAACCTGAAAAACCAGAAAGAAAGTCTGGAGAAAAAACTGGTAACCCTCAACAGTCAGGTGAATCAGAATTATGTGACAGCACCGTTTTCAGGCGTAATCGACGAAGTATTTGTGAAAGTTGGTTCCATCGCATCTCCAGGTGTGCCACTGATGCAACTGGTCAACACCACCAATCTGAAGGCAACCGCAAAAGTGCCGGACTCATATGTGGCCTTCATCAAACAAGGAGATCAGGTGAAAGTTAATTTTCCGGATCTCAACAAAACCATTGAAGCCAGTGTAACATACGTCGGACGGATAGTGGACCCAATGTCAAGAACTTTCCGGATTGAGGTGAAGCTTCCTGGTGGAAATCCAGACCTGAAACCCAACCTGATGTCGCTGATCCAGATCAATGACAAAACCAGCAACTCCGCCATTGTGATTGAAGAAAACATCGTTCAACCCACAGAGGAAGGCAAGATTGTATTCGTAACGGCTGACGATAAAGGAAAAAAAGTAGCCCGCCAGAAAACGGTCACCACCGGACTTTCCTACAACGGAAAAGTGGAAATCCTAACCGGATTGTCCGTCGGCGACCAGTTGATTACCACCGGCTACCAGGATTTGTCTGACAACCAGCCCATCGGTATCAAATAGAAGAGCGTCAGAATTAACAACAACCTCAACTATGCAGCACAAAGAATTCAAACCGACTTCCTGGGCTATCGACAATAAAACCACGATTTACATCATTACGTTTATCGTGACCATTGCCGGGTTCATGATATACGGGAAACTTCCGAAAGAGCAGTTCCCGGACATCGTGATTCCGCAGTTTGTAGTCGCCACCATTTATCCCGGAACCAGTCCCGAGGATATGGAAAACCTGATCACCAAACCGATTGAGAAACAGCTCAAATCGGTGAGCGGAATCAAGAAAATCAAATCACAGTCCATCGCCGACTTCTCAATGGTGACCGTTGAATTCAACACGGGAGTAGCCGTAGCAGTGGCCAAACAAAAGGTGCAGGACGCCGTCGACAAATCGAAGTCAGACCTTCCGAAGGATATGGACAATGACCCGACGGTTCAGGAGGTAGACTTTTCGGAGTTCCCGATCATGAACATCAACGTGTCGGGAAATTACTCGCTCGACAAGCTGAAGAAATTTGCTGAAATGTTTCAGGATGAAATCGAGGCCATGCCTGAAATTACCCGGGTGGACATCATCGGGGCGTTGAACCGTGAAATCCAGATCAACGTGGATGTGTACCGTATGCAGGCAGCCGGTTTTACTTTCCGCGACATCGAAGGCGCCATTGCATCCGAAAACGTCAACATTTCCGGCGGTGAGCTCAATGTAGATGATGTTCGCCGTACACTTCGGGTAACCGGAGAGTTTAAAGACATGGAATCGATCCGGAACATTGTAATCCGTTCTGCGACAGGAACCTCCGTCCTGCTTCGCGACATTGCCGATGTGGAAGATTCGTATGCCGAAAGACAAGACTTTGCTCGTCTGGATGGCAAATCGGTGATTACCATGAACGTAATCAAGCGGGCTGGAACCAACCTG